>VBIZ01000112.1 GCA_005880575.1 Chloroflexota bacterium
ACCTTGGCGCGCCGCAGGCCGCGATCGCACGAGGGACCGCCGGAACAGGGCCCTTCGTCGCTCCCACAGGCTCGCTCGCGCCAGACGGCGGGCTCACGCTGCGACGGAACGACGCGTACTGGGCTCGCGACGCGGCCGGCAAACAGCTGCCGTACCTCACCGGCCTCGTCCTCCGGCCGGTGGTCGACCCCACGTCGCGTCTTGCCGAGCTGCGCGCCGGACGCGTCGAGGTCGCGCTCGATCTTCCCATCCCGCAGGCATCCACCGCCCGGAGCGACCCGAGCCTCGCGGTCAGTCCGAGAAAGGACGCCGCCCTCGCGTCGCTCGGGATCAACACGACAGCGACCCCGTTCGATCGATCCGAGGCTCGTCGTGCCCTGGCGATGGCGATCAACCGCAACGCCCTCTCCGCGGTCTATGGCGGCACCTCGCGACCGGCGACCCAGGCCGCCCCGCCGCGCTCGATGGCCTACGACGACAGCGTGGTCGAGTTCGCGCCGCTGGACGTGGACGGGGCGCGTAAAGCGCTCGTCGACGCTCACATCCCGACGCCGATCTCGGTCGAGCTCGCCTATCCCAATGTTCCGACCGATGCATATCCCGATCCCCTGCGCATCGCGCAGTCCATCGCCGCGGACCTCGGCAAGATCGGCATCGTCGCCCGCCTCCGCGCGGTCGACCCGGCGGCGCTACGCGAGGCCGGCGCGACGTTGACCCTGGACACGACAGCGCTCGGACTGGACCCCGACGACGTGTTTTGGCCGCTCTACGGACTCGACGATCCGACCGGAACGTCGCTGATCGTCGGCCTGGTGCGGAAGGCGCGCGCCGAGGCGGACCCGACCAAGCGCGCCGAGCTCTACAAGCAGGTGTCCAAGATCGCCCGGACCGATGCCCTCCGCGTGCCGCTGCTCTTCGCGGATAGGCCGCACGCCACGACGGCGCGTCTGGTCGGGTACGGCGGGATCGAGTATTTCGGCACAGTGTGGCTCCGGCCCTGACGCGGTCGGATACCGTTTAAGGAAGTGATCGGTCCGATGGGCGGCGGTGGCGTCCACATGTTCATGTGGGGCCAGCGCGGCGACACCACGAAGAAGCGACCCACGGTGGCGATGTATCGCAGGCTCCTGCGATTCGTCGGACCCTACCGCTGGAATCTCGGACTTGCGGCCGCGCTCCTTCTTATCTCGACCGCGCTTGGACTGGTGTGGCCTCAGATCGTGCAGCGCGTCCTCGACCTTGGTCTCAAGGAGCCGGGCCTCCTGGACGAGCTCGTCATCGTGTTGATCGCGGTCCTGCTCGTTCGGGCGGTCGTCGATGGGGTGCGTCAGTTCGTGATGGCGTGGACGGGTGAGAAGGTCATCTTCGATCTGCGGATGGCGATCGTGAACCACCTGCAGTCCATGTCGCTCTCCTTCTTCAACGTGCGGAAGACCGGCGATCTGGTCTCACACGTGACGAGTGACGCCACGCTCGTGCACGGTGTCGTGACGCAGACCATCATCCAGGTGCTCGGCCAGGTCCTCACGCTCGTCGGTGGGATCACGATCATCTTCCTGATGAACTGGCGGCTCGCGCTGCTCACGCTGGTCGTCGCGCCGCCGATCGGGATCATCGGTCAGTACCTCGGTCGCCGCATCCGCGACATCTCGCGCGCCGCGCAGGACGCGCAGGGCGAGGCCGTCGGAGTGCTGCAGGAGGCCCTCGCCGAGGTTCGCGTGGTGCAGGCCTTTACGCGCGAGGACTACGAGGCGAAGCGGTTCCACGAGAAGCTCCTCGTCATGTTCCAGAAGAGCATCGACCGCTCGCGCATCGGCGCGATCATGTTCCCGGCCATCGGCTTCCTCGGCTTCGCGTCCTCGATCGTCGTGCTCTGGTACGGCGGGCACCAGGTCGCGACGGGCGAGCTCACGGCGGGTCAGCTGGTCGCGTTCCTTCTGTACATGGGGATGGTCGCGGGGCCCGTTGGTGGTCTCGCGGGCCAGTGGACCGGCATCCAGCAGGCGTTCGGCGCCGCCGACCGCATTTTCGCGCTCCTGGACACCGAGCCAGACGTACGCGACCTGCCCGGCGCGGTTCCGATCGGTCCCGTCCGTGGCGAAATCGAGTTCGACGCGGTGTCGTTCAAATACGGCGAAGGGCCCTTTATCTTCGAGTCGCTCTCGACCGCGCTCGCGGAGGGAAAGACGACCGCGCTCGTCGGGCCGTCGGGCGCCGGAAAGACGACGCTCGTGAATCTCGTGGGCCGCTTTTACGACCCGACCGGCGGGCGGGTGCGCGTCGACGGTCGGGACATCCGCGAGGTCACCATTCGTTCGCTGCGCGAGCAGATCGCGGTGGTTCCGCAGGAGCCGATCCTCTTTGGCGACACGATTCGCGAGAACATTCGCTACGGCCGCCTCGAGGCCACGCAGGCGGAGATCGAGGACGCGGCGCGTGCCGCGAATGCGACCGAGTTCATCTCGCGGATGCCGAAAGGGATGGAGACGATCGTCGGCGAGCGCGGCGTTCGGCTCTCGGTGGGGCAGCGCCAGCGCATCGCGATCGCGCGGGCCATCCTCCGCGACGCGCGGATCCTTCTGCTTGACGAGGCGACGAGCTCGCTCGACAACGAGAGCGAGTTCCTGGTGCAGCAGGCGCTCGACCGACTCATGCGTGGCCGGACGACGATCGTGATCGCGCACCGGCTTTCGACCGTCGAGCGCGCGGATCGGATCCTCGTGCTCGACAGGGGCCGAATCGTTGAAGAGGGCACGCACGCGGAGCTCCTCACGCGCGGCGGCCTCTACCACCGCCTCTACACGCGCAAGTTTGTCGACGACAGCGGCGTTGCGCCAACCGAGCGTCGCCCCGAGCCGGTGCTCGCAGGCGAGGTCGTACGGATTAGGAGATTCGACCGCGACATCTAGCTGACGATGATGTGTTTGCTTGCTTGGTGGCTAGGGTACGGTTGGCACCGTGCCGACGGGGTCGGCCACGTTGGGGGATTCACGTGATCGCATCGACTCGGCCGACCTTCTGGTCTTCGCTCAAGGCGACCATCGCGCGGCGTCCCGCAGCCGCCTTTCTCGTCTTCTTCTACGTCACCGGCTGGCTCTTTTTTGTACCTCCACTTCTCGGAGCGTCGGGCTTCGGTTTCTTTGCGTACGACCTACCGCCGCAGCCCTCGATTCTCGTCTTGACCTTCGTCGGTCTTGCCGGCGGCGCCTTCCTGGTGACGCGGATCGCCGACGGGAAGGAAGGTGTTCGCGAGCTCCGCAGCCGCTACTTCACGTGGCGCACGGGTCCGCAGTGGTACCTGCTCGCTCTCTTCGGCGCGCCGCTGCTCTTGCTCGTCGGTGCCGCTGTCGTTCAGGGTCCGAGCACCCTCGGCGCGTTCGGCGCGAACCTTCCGCAGTTCCTTCCGAACTACGCGGTGCAAGTCGTTCTGATCGCGGTGCTGATCTCTCTCTGGGAGGAGACCGGCTGGATGGCGTTCCTGACCGCGCGCTGGCAGAAGCGCTTTGGGCCGGTCATGGCGAGCTTGATGGTGGCTCCACTCTTCGGGCTGGGGCACTTCCCGCTGCTCTTCCTTGCCGGCGGCCTCACCGATTCCGGCCGGCTGACGGCACCTGAGGTTCCCGAATACATCTTCTATCTCCTGGTGCTCTTCGCCGTTCCCGTTCGACTGATCCTCACGTGGGTCTTCAATTCGACCGGCGGCTCGCTACCGCTCGTCGCGCTGCTGCATGCGTCCTTCGACGTGACCGCTTCGGCCGCGATCCTGACGGGGTTCTATCCCGGCTTGGACGGACGCCTCCTGTACTTCGGTCTCGCGATCGTCGCGATCGGAGTGCTAGTGATCACGCGAGGCAGGCTTGGTTATCACCAGCCGACCCAAGCCGCTCAGCCCGTAGTCCTGCCGGTACCGGCACCCGTGCCACTGTCCTGACCCGCGGTCAGAGCGCCCGCCTGTACAGGTCCGGATGAAGGAATGGTGCGCAGGCCATCGCGACGAGATACGCGAACGCATCTGTTCGTGACATCGCGCCCTCCGTGAGGATGCCGATGGCGCCGGCCTGACGCTTCGATTCTTTGCGCGCGAAGAGCTCGTCGATGATGTCGCCGAGCTCTTCGCCGCCGCGCAGTCTTGCGGCGGCGACGCGCGGCAGCAGCATCCGACCCCACGCCGCTTCGCCCGTCCTTCCGTCGCGAGTCACCGCGACGACGTGTCCGGTGAGCCACGCATCGTCAGCGTCCAGGATCGCGCCCCCCTCGAGCCCAAACGCGACGTCCGCGCGGGAGCGCTCGAGAGCCGCGCGTGCCCGCGCCCGGGCGCCAGCCCGGACCGCGGACTCACCAAGAGGCATCGGGCCGACGCCACTCGGAACGTCGATCGCTTCCAAGCTGCATGCGGGCGCCAATTGACCGAGGATGCGCCGCACCGCTTCGACCTTCGCGGGGTTCGTCGAGCCGATGACCGCCGAGCGAAATGGGAGAGGCACCGTGGAGACCCTAATTGAGGCCGATTCGAGGGGTTTCCGGCGAGGTATCCAACGGGTACAATTCCGAGTGAAGTGATCGGAAATTCCCCTGCCGCCTTCCACGTCTCCACGCGCGGCGAATACGGGATGCGTCTCATGGTCGATCTCGCGAAGCACTGGGGCCAGGGAACCGTCTCGCTGCACGCCGTTGCGGAGCGTGAGGACCTGCCCGAGGCCTACCTCGAGCAGCTCGTCGCCGCTCTGCGCAAGGCCGGTCTCGTGAACGGCAAGCGCGGCGCGGGCGGTGGGTATGTCCTCGCTCGCGAGCCGCGTGAGATCACGGCCGGTGACGTCGTGCGCGCACTCGAGGGCCCGATCGAGCCCCAGATCTGCACCGCCGAGGGCGAAGCGATCCTCAACTGCGTGCGTGAGCCTGACTGCGGCACGCGCGCCGTGTGGCTGAAGCTGCAGGACAGCATCGCGAAGGCTCTCGATGGCATGACTCTGGCGGAGCTTGCGAAGACCACGACGCGGGAGCGTGTGAATGTCTAGCCTCGAGATCAAGGACCTCGTCGTGAGCGTCGAGGGCAAAACGATCCTCAATGGGATCGAGCTCGGAGTCGAGAGCGGTCAGGTCCACGCGATCATGGGACCGAACGGCTCCGGCAAGAGCACGCTGTCGCTCGCGATCATGGGCCACCCCAAATACAAGGTGGAGCGCGGCAAGGTCCTTCTCGATGGCATCGATCTCCTCAAGCTCCCAGTCGACGCTCGCGCGCGCGCCGGCGTCTTCCTCGCGTTCCAGTACCCCTCCGCGATCCCCGGGGTGTCGGTCGCGAACTTCCTGCGCACCGCGATAAACGCGCGGCGCGCCGCTCCGAGCGCCGACGGCACCGGCGAGATCAAGAAGAACGACATGCCCATCCCGCAGTTCCGCAAGCTCCTCGCAGAGAAGATGAAGCTTCTGGGTGTCGACGACTCGTTCATCACCCGCTCGGTGAATGACGGTTTCTCGGGTGGTGAGAAGAAGCGGCTCGAGATCCTGCAGATGCACATGTTCCAGCCGCGCTTCGCGATCCTCGACGAGACCGACTCGGGCCTCGACATCGACGCGCTCAAGGTCGTAGCCGAGGGCATCGATGCGATGCGCTCGCCCGATGTGGGGATGCTCCTGATCACGCACTACGAGCGGATCCTTCGCTACGTGCACCCGGACTTTGTCCACGTGCTCGTCGACGGGCGCATCGTTCGCACCGGCGGCCCGGAGCTCGCGGCCGAGCTCGAGTCGAAGGGTTACGAGTTCGTCCGCGAAGCCCTCTATGCAGGGAAGGCGTAGAGCAGTGGCAGTCACAGTCAAGACCCCGACCGTGAAGGCCTCGCCCCTCGACGTTGGGCGCATCCGCAAGGACTTCCCGATCCTCGCGCAGACGGTGCGCGGGAAGCCGCTCGTCTATCTCGACAACGCGGCCACCAGCCAGAAGCCTCGTCAGGTGATCGACGCGATGACGCGCGTGTTCGAAGAGCACAACGCCAACATCCACCGCGGCGTGTATGAGTTCAGCGAGCGCACGACCGCGGCCTTTGAGGAGGCTCGCGCGAAGGTCGCGCGGTTCATCAACGCGCCGAGCGAGCGCGAGGTCATCTTCGTGCGCAACGCGACCGAGGGCCTGAACCTCGTCGCCTATGCGTGGGGTCGCGACAACATCAAGCGCGGCGACCGCATCGTGACGACGGTCCTCGAGCACCACTCTGACTTCGTGCCGTGGCAGCAGCTCGCCGCGGAAGTCGGAGCGGAGGTCGCGGTGGTAGATATCGACGACGACGGGCGGCTGCGGCGCGATCAGCTCTCGGCCGAGCTGCGCAAGGGCGTGAAGCTTCTTGCGATCACCCACACCTCAAATGGTCTCGGCACGGTGAACCCGGTGAAGCAGATCGCGACCGAGGCGCGTGCCGCCGGCGCGACCGTCCTCGTGGACGTCGCGCAGGCCGTGCCGCATACCCCGGTCGACGTGCAGGACCTCGGCGCGGATTTCGTCGCGTTCAGCGGCCACAAGATGCTGGCACCTCCCGGATCGGGCGGGCTCTGGGGCCGCGCGGACATCCTCGAGAAGATGCGCCCGTTCCTCTACGGCGGCGACATGATCAGCCGGGTCACGGTGAAGCTCACCGAATGGAACGAGCTTCCGTGGAAGTTCGAAGCCGGAACGAGCTCGTACGTCGACGCGATCGCTCTTGGAGCGGCCGTGGATTACCTGACCGACGTCGGCGTTGCCAAGATCCACGCGCACGAGCTCTCGCTCGTCGCGTATCTCTTGCCGCGGCTTCAGGAGATCGGCGGCGTCACTGTGTACGGGCCGAAAGACCTCGAGTCGCGGGTGGGTGTGGTGTCGTTCAACATCGAAGGCATCCACCCGCACGACGTGGCGACGATCTTCGATCGTGAAGGTGTCTGCGTGCGCGCCGGGCACCACTGCAACCAGCCGCTCATGACGCGGCTCGGCGTTCCGGCCACGACGCGCGCGAGCATGTACCTCTACAACACGACGGATGAGATGGACGCTCTCGTGAATGCCATCCACGCCGCGAAGAAAGTGTTCGGGGTCTAGTCATGGACGACATGTACCGCGACTACATCCTCGATCATTACAAGAACCCCCGGAACTTCGGGGAGCTCGAGGGGGCGACCCACACGTATCACGACTCGAACCCGCTCTGCGGCGACGAGATGACGATGCAGCTGCGCATCGGTGACGGTAGCGTCGAGGATGTCCACTTCACCGGGAAGGGCTGCGCCATCTCTCAGGCGTCCGCCTCCATTCTGACGGAAGAAGTAAAAGGCAAGACGCTCGATGAGGTGAAGGCGATCGACCGCGATCACGTGCTCGCGAATCTCGGCATTCCGATCAGCCCGGCGCGCATCAAGTGCGCGCTCCTCGGGTTGAAAACGCTGAAGGGCGCGGCGTGGGGACTCACGGCGTGGCCAGGCGAAGAGGTGAAAACAAGATGACAACTCAAGTTCAAGACCTGCCCAAGGACTACCAGTACGGCTGGTACGACAAGGAAGCGCCCGTCAACGTCAAGCACAAGGGCCTTTCGCCGGAGGTCGTGCGCGAGATAAGCACCACGTTCAAGCACGAGCCGGACTGGATGCTGCAGCGCCGCCTGAAGGCGCTCCGGCACTTTGAGGCCCGGGCCATGCCGACATGGGGCGCGGATCTCTCACCGCTCGACTTCCAGGACATTTACTACTACGTGCTTGCGTCCGACAAGCGAGCCCAGAGTTGGGAAGACGTGCCCGGTTATGTGAAGGACACGTTCGACAAGCTCGGCATCCCGCAGGCCGAGCAGAAGTACCTCGCCGGTGTGGGCGCGCAATACGACTCTGAGGTCGTGTACCACAACATCCGCAAGGACCTCGAGAAGCTTGGCGTCATCTTTATGGACACGGACACCGCACTGAAGGAGCACCCGGACATCGTCAAGCAGTACTTCGGCACGGTGATTCCGGCGAACGACAACAAGATGGCCGCACTGAACACTGCGGTGTGGTCCGGCGGCTCCTTCGTCTACGTGCCAAAGGGCGTGAAGGTGGAGATCCCGCTGCAGGCCTACTTCCGCATCAACAGCGAGAACATGGGCCAGTTCGAGCGCACGCTGATCATCGCCGAGGAAGGCTCGAGCGTGCACTACGTCGAGGGTTGCACCGCGCCCGTGTTTACGAGCAACACGCTGCACAGCGCGGTGGTCGAGATCATCGTGCAAAAGGACGCCGACGTCCGCTACACGACGATCCAGAACTGGAGTCACAACGTGTACAACCTCGTGACCAAGCGCGCGGTTGTGCATGAGGGCGGCCGCATGACCTGGATCGACGCGAACCTGGGGTCAAAGGTCACGATGAAGTACCCGAGCGTCTACCTCGTCGGCGAGCGCGCGCACGGCGAAGTGCTGTCGGTCGCGTTCGCGGGAAGCGACCAGCACCAGGACGCGGGCGCCAAGATGATCCACGCCGCGCCGAACACGACGAGCATCATTCAGAGCAAGGGCATCAGCAAGGGAACCGGGCAGCAGACCTATCGCGGGATGGTGAAGATCTATCCCGGTGCGCATGGCGCCAAGAGCACGGTCCGGTGCGATGCGCTCATCCTCGACAAGACCGCGCGAAGCGACACCTACCCGTATATGGAGATCGACGAGGAGGACGTCACGATCGGCCACGAGGCGTCCGTCTCCAAGGTCGGCGAAGAGCAGCTCTTCTACCTCATGAGCCGCGGCCTCTCCGAGGCCGAAGGGACCGCGATGGTCGTGAACGGCTTCATCGAGCCGATCGTGAAAACGCTGCCGATGGACTACGCCATCGAGATGAACCGGCTCATCACGCTGCAGATGCAAGGCGCCATTGGCTAGCGCGCCCCCGATGACACGCGTGCCATCGCTGCTCGACCAAGAACTGGTCGAGCAGCACAGTCTTCGGCGTAACGAGCCGGAGTGGCTGCGCGACGCACGACTCGCGGCGGCGGAGGGCTTCACGCCCGACAGCTGGCCAACCGGTCAGGAAGAGGAGTGGCGCCGGTTTCCGCTGAAGGATCTCCCTGAAGGGCCGCTCGCCTCGACGCTCGATCACCTTCCGGGAATTCAGTTCAAGCTCGAGCCCGAAGCCGCGGCTCAGGGCGTGATCTTCAAGGGCCTGCTGCGCGCGTCGCTCGACAATCCCGAGCTCGTCCGGTCCCACATCGCCCCCGGCGGCGGCATGCCCTCGCACGGAGCGTTCCGTGCGATCGCGGACGCGCTCTGGTCCGCCGGAAGCACATTCGTACACGTACCGGCCGACGTCGCCGTCGCGATGCCGATCGTCGTCGACAAGGTCTGGCCGGCGGGCGCCGAGGCGATGCTGTCGCGGACGATCGTCGTAGCAGAGCGCGGGTCGTCGCTGACGATCGTCGAGGATCTCTCGTCGGAAGGCGCGAAGCCTCGTATCGCGATCCCTCACGTCGATGTCTACGCCGGTCCGGGCGCGCGGGTCCGCTATGTCGGGATCCGCCGCTTTGCTCCCGGCGTTCTGGACCTCGGCTTTCAACGGTTCCGTTCCGCGAGCGACAGTGACGTCGCGGTGCACAACGTGTTCGCGGGAGAAGCCAGTTCGAAGTTGGGCATCGAGTCGGACATGGAGGGCAACGGTGCGACCGTGAAGCTCTACGGGCTCGTGGCAGCGGGCGACAACCAGCGTATCGACGTGAACAGCTTCCAGCAGGTCGACGGCAAGGGCTCGCAGAGCGATCTCCTGTACCTCTCGGCCCTCTACGACCACGCCAAGGCCGTCTTCTACGGCAAGATCCGGGTCGAAGCGACATCGAGCGGCACCGGCAGCTACCAGGAGTGCCGCAACATGCTCCTTTCCGATCACGCCGGCGCCGATCCGATCCCGGTGCTCGAGATCCTCACCAACGACGTCGTGCGCTGCGGGCATGGCGCGACCGCTGGAGCGCTCGGCGACGAGGATCTCTTCTACGCGATGTCCCGCGGCTTCGATCGCGACCAGGCGCAGCAGCTCCTGGTGCACGGGTTCTTCCGCCGCGTGATCAATCAGATCGATGACGAGCACGTCCGTCAGCGCGTGCTGAATGCGGTGCGGCCGCGCATCGGGAACATCGCCGAGATGGGGATCCTCGCGTGAGCGAGTTCGTCCCGGTCGCGCGGGTGGACGACGTCCCGCCGGGCGAGGTGAAGGTCGTTCATGCCCGCGACAAGAGTCTCGCCCTCGGCCACTGCGAGGACGACACCTGGGGCGCGATCGACAACGTGTGCACGCACGACGGCGGGGTCCTCGGTGAAGGCGAGCTCGAGGACTGCTTGGTCGAGTGCCCGCGCCACGGGGCGCGATTCGACCTCTTGACCGGGGAGGTCCGCGCGCTGCCCGCGGTGTTTCCCGTGAACGCGTACCCCGTACGCATCCGCGACGGAGTCGTCGAGGTGGACGTCGGCGTGCCGACGAAACCGCTCGAGATCGGTTGAGCGCGGCCGCTAACTACTAGAGGCTCGTCTAACTCATACGAAAACGCACCGCCGGGATGACACGATCGGCGCATGACCGATCACGTCATCGATCACGCCGCACCGCGTCTCGGTTCTATCGATCGTTATTCGTCCGCGGTACTGCTCTCCCTCGCGCTTCTCTTCGGGCTTCTCGCCCAATCGCTCTTTTACCGGACGCCGCTCGGCGTCAACGTCGGTATCGCTTCGCTCGTCGTCCTAGCCGTCGCGTCTCGGCTCCGTCCGGCCGGCGCGCGGATGGATCGCCTTGATCGATGGATCGCGCCGGCCGCGGTGATCTTCGCGCTCCTGCCCGCGCTCCGCGTCGACGCGATGTTGCTCCTCTTCGACATCCCCGCCGCGTTCGTCCTCGTCACGATGGCCGCGGTCTCGTTCGCCGGCGTGCCGCTGACCCGTCGCGCCGCCGACATCCTCGTGATCCTCGGCCTCGTCGTGGTGGGCCGGATCGTGGCAGGTGGAGCGCTCCTCCTGGCGGCTCTTCCGGATCTCGGTCGCCCGCTTGCGCGTCGGACCGGAGGACGGATCGTCTCGGTCGGCGTCGGGATCGCCCTGGCATTCCCGTTCCTGCTGGTGTTCGCGTTCCTGTTCGCGAGCGCCGACGCGGTCTTTTCGAGCGCGGTCACAAACCTGTTCGACTTCCGCAAGTGGTCCATCGGCGAGCTCATCGCCCGGATCCTGCTCGCCGCGATCTTCGCCTGGGTCGGGGGAGGGCTCTTTCTCCTCGCGGGCCGCGGGGCCGACACGGCGATGTCCCCGTTCCTGCCGCGGCTTCGCGGCCTGCTGAGCTCCACCGCCGGCGTGACGACGCTTCTCGCGATCGACGCGCTGTTCGTCTTCTTTGTCGGCCTGCAGGTCGCGTATCTCTTCGGCGGCATCGACACGTTGAACGCGACGGGCCTGACGTACTCGACCTACGCGCGTCGCGGCTTCTTCGAGCTCATCGCCGTCGCCGTCCTCGCCGGCGGTCTCCTCTTCGCGCTCGAGCTCGTCGTGGCGAGGCGCACGCGGCTCTATGTCGGCGCCGCTCTCACCCTCGCCCTCGCGACGCTCGTCATCGTCGCCTCGGCCGCGTACCGCATGCAGCTCTACCAGCTCGCCTACGGCTGGACGGAGCAGCGCTTCTACGCGCTCGCGGGGATCGCGTGGCTCGGAGCGTGCGGCGCATGCACGGCCGTGCTCCTCTGGCGCGACGCGACGCGCTGGCTTCCGCACGCCGCGGCCCTCATCGGCCTGGCGGTCGCGATCGCCGCGAACGTCATCGGCCCGAGTGCCCACGTCGCGCGGCAGAACCTGGAGCGGGTCGTCGATCCGAGTGGCTTGCCGGCTGACGCGAGCAGAGACCTCGATGCCCAGTACCTCGCTTCGCTCGGCGATGGCGCCGTCCCCACGCTCGTCGAATTCCTCCCGCGGCTGGGTGCGTCTGATCGCGCCTCCCTTGGTTCAGCGCTGCGCACCGTCGCGCTCGAGGGCCGCGACCTCGACCCCGGCGCGCTAAGCGGGGTCAGCCTCGATCGCGAGCGCGCTCGTCAGGCGCTCCTCGCCGTGGCGGACGAGCTGCGGACCTATCCGCTCCTCCGCGGCTCCTCGTTCCCGCGTCGACCGTGACCCGCGGGCTGGCAGGGGTCCTGCACTTCGGCCGCTCGACACCCGAAGGAGGCCAGCAATGGAAGAGCACGAGGTCATCGAGAAGCGCACCGTCCATCGCGAGGAGCCGATCGACGACAAGGTGACGAACGTCAACGTCGGCCCCGACGGGACGACGAACGTCCAGGAGTCCGGCGACGAGGTCGTCGAGGAGCACGTCGTCGAGGAGCACGAGCACCACCACCACTGATCGGCGCACCTCAGCGCTGGCGGAGGAGCGAGAGCCCCTTTCCCGAGGCGATCTCGTTGTAGCCCTGGGCCTCGAGCGTGGCGACCTCGGCGAGGTGCTTTCGCTCGTCGCGGTTCACGCTCGGGTCGGCGTAGTCGAGGATCACGTATTCCGCCCCGCACGGGTCAAGCCCGTTGAGGTGGTAGTTGAAACGACGCTCCGGCACCTGCGTCGTGAAGAAGTCGCGCGATGAGATGGAGGCGTCGGCCGGTATCGCCGCAACCGCGGCGAGGAACGGCTCGTAGCGTGGCTCGCGGGCGAAGACCTGGCCCTCCGACGGAGCGCGGTTGGGGTTGCCGCGGAGGTACGCGTCGTAAAAGTCCGGCGTGAACGGAATCGCGCCGTGCACCAACGAGAACGCCACCGCGCTCGCGAGCATCGCGCCGGTCAGCCTCCGGCGAACGGTCGCACTCCCCCGAAGCGTCGCGAAGCCGAGTATCGACGCGCCGAGCGCGAGCGGGATCACCGGGGCTCCGTACTGGTTGTGGTGCGTGTGCTGCCCACCATAATCGGATAGAAGCAGGTAGCCGAGCGGGACGATCGACGGGATAAGGGCCGACCGTGCGCGAAGAGCGAGAAAGAGTCCCGGCGCGAAGAGCGTCAGGACGAAGGCGACCTTCGAGCCCACCTCGCCGCTCAGAAGCACGCGGATCACGCGGAGAGGATCGAGAACGAGGTTGCGTGCGATCTCGAGCTCGTTGCTGCCGAGACTCGCGTAGCGGCCGAGGTACTGGTACGGTGCGCCGCCTGCGAACGCCGGGATGATGATCTTCAGCGTCACGACGAACCACGCGGCGCTCGCGATCGCGACGAACGCGCCGAGCCCGAACCGTCGCTGCGCGAGTAGCGCAAGCCCGAACCCGATTGCGATGAGCGGCAGCTCCTCCTTGACGAGAAATGAGGCGCCGAGAGAGAGAAGAAGCGGGATCGTCCTACGCGTTGCCAGGAAGTACATCGCGAGCCCGAGCGGCACGACCGCGAGCGTGATCTCGTGGAAGTCGTAGAACGTGATCCACGCGAGCGGCGCCGAGAGGACGTACAGGGCGACCCAGATGAGCCGCTCCGCGCCGCGCGGAAGAAAGTGCCGCGCGAGGAGGTACACGGGCCAGGCACCGAGAGCGAGAGCGGCGGTCTGAAAGACGATGAGCGTCTCAGGGCGCGGAACGACGGCGTAGAAGGGGACGATGAGAAGAAGAGCCGGCGAGAAGTGGTCGAGAAAGAAGGAATGCGGATCGCAGCGTTCGAGGCTGAGGGTCGATTCCATGAAGCGGCCGTGAACGGTGTTCCAGAGCACCTGATCGAAGACGCCCAGGTCGAGCGCCGTCGAATGGAACGCCCAATGCCGGACGAGCGACAACGAACCGAACACGAGGACGTAGACGAGGACCATGGCGAGCGCGATCCGTTCTTCGTGTCGGTCGAGCAACGGCGCTATTCTCACGCTCGGAGACACTTTCGTTTCGGAGGACCCTCATTGATCAGCACGGCCGCGCGTGAACGCGTCAAGCTCGCTATCGACCTGTGCGAAGAGCAGTTCCATGTCTACGACGACAAGTCGAGCCTCGATACGCTCGACTCTTACGAGGCCGCGCTCAACCGCGGCAAGGCAATGGGGTTTCAGGAAGCGGCGCACTACGTGAAATCGGCGCTGCACGATATCGACGTCAAGAGCCTCTAAGTCGATGAAGGCCGAGCGACGAGCGCTTCACCCGTGAGGAGCGAGCCAGCCAGCCCTGAGCGTGTCTCCTCGGTCACTGCGCGCTCCGCTACGCGGCCGGGGGCACCTGCCCCCTGGGCCCCTGCCCCTGAGCCGAGAGATTGAGATGATCACCGCGGTCGTCCTGATCACGGCCGAGCGCGGCGCGCTGCCGAAGCTCGGCGAGGCGCTCGCGGCTGTGAAGGGCGTGTCCGAGGTCTACTCGGTGACCGGCGACTTCGACTTCGTGGCGATGGTGCGTGCGCGGGAGCATGAGGAGCTCGCCGACATCGTCACGCGGCGGATCGCGCAGGTGGCCGGCGTCGCCAAGACCCAGACCCACGTGGCGTTCAAGGCTTATTCGCGCCACGACCTAGAGGCACTGTTCGCGATCGGCGCGGAGGAAGGCTGACGCTCGCGACCTTCTGGCGTTCCTCCTCCGGTCCGCAGCGGCTTCTCATCCTCGCTGGACTGTCGCTCTTTGCGTCGGGCGTCTTCCACCTAGGCGTTTACGCCCTCCTCGACGGCAGCTGGGACGGTCCTGTGTCGTGGCGGAAGCCCATCGAATTCGGAGTCTCGGGAGGCATCACTCTTCTCTCCCTCGCGGCGGTGGCGGCGAGGCTCCCGCGCACCTCGTGGCTCGCCTGGCCGTGCGCGGTGGGGCTCTCGCTCTTTGTCCCGGAGACTCTGCTGATCGATCTCCAGCGGTGGCGCGGCGTCGCCTCGCACTTCAACCACGACACCGCCTTCGACGTGGCGATATTCAGCTGGATGGGCATCTTCGTCGCCGTGGTCTCCCTCGCGATCATGGTGATGACGGTCTGGACCTTCGTCTCGCTTCGGGGACCCACGAGCACGAACGTCGCGATCCGCGCGGGCATGGTCTTTCTGACGGTCGGCCAGTTCCTCGGCTTCGCCATCCTGACGAACGGCCTCGGCGTCGACGATCTCTCTCGAGCGAGCATCTTCGGGGCCGCCGGTGAGATGAAGGTTCCCCACGCGATCGCGCTGCACGGTCTCCAGGTCCTCGGCGTTCTCGCGCTGGTCCTGGAGCGCACCCGCCTCCCTGAGATCCGGAAGCTCCAGATGGTCGCGCTGGCGATCGCCGGATACAGCGATGCTCTTGCCGTGGCGACGATCCAGTCGTTCGCCGGGCGCGCGCCCCTCGACCTCGGGCCGCTGACCATCGTCTTGGCCCTCGCCGCGCTCATCCTCCTGGCGCTCGCCTATGCCACGGCGCTCCGGGCGGCGGGCACAGGTGTCCTCCGTTGGAGTCCGCCCGCGAACTAGACTCGGATCGATGCAGGCCGTCGTCATGGCAGGCGGCGAGGGGAGCCGTCTTCGACCGCTGACGATCAATCGACCCAAGCCGATGGTGCCCATCGTCGACAAGCCCTGCCTCGGGCACATCTTCGAGCTCCTCAAGCGCCACGGTATCGAGGAGTCGTTCGTAACGCTCCAGTACCTCGCCTCGGTCATTCAGGACAGCTACGGGGACGGCGGCGGGATCGGAATGCGCCTCCGCTACAGCGTCGAGGAAACGCCACTGGGCACGGGGGGATCGGTACGGCAGCTCGGCGCGGATCTCGACGGGACCTTCCTCGTCATCTCCGGCGACGCGCTGACGGACATCGACCTCAGCAAGGTCCTCGCATTCCATCGTGAGCGCGGCGCGGCCGTGACGCTGACCCTCGTGCACGTCCCGAATCCCCTCGAGTACGGGGTCGTGATCACCGGCGAGGACGGGCGGATCTCGAAGTTCCTCGAGAAGCCTTCCTGGGGTGAAGTCTTCAGCGACACGATCAACACCGGCATCTACGTCATCGAGCCGCGAGTCCTCGAGCGTTTCGCCGTCGGCGAGGTCTTCGACTTCAGCAAGGATCTGTTCCCGCGACTCCTCGCGGAGGGTGAGCCGCTCTTCGGCTATGTCGCCGACGGCTACTGGACCGACGTCGGCTCGATCACCGAGTACGCCCGCGCGAATGCGGACCTGCTTCGCGGCAAGGTGAAGTCCGACGGTCTACGGAATGAGCTCATGCCCGGCGTGTGGACGGCAGGCGACGTCGACATCAACGAGTCCGCGAAGCTCACCGGCCCGATCTACCTCGGCGAGGGCGTGAAGATCGGGCCGCACGTCGAGATCATCGGGCCGACCGTCCTGCGCGACTACGTGTCGGTCGACGTCGGCGCGGTCGTCGACAGCTCGATCGTCTGGCGCAATTCGTACATCGGCGAGCGGGCCGAGCTGCATGGGGCGATCGTGGGGCGGCAATGCGCGTTGAAGTCCCACGTGATCCTCGAGGAGGGCAGCGTCATCGGCGATCACTCCGTCGTCGGGGACCACGCGCGTGTCCGCGCGCAGGTCAAGGTGTGGCCCGACAAGCAGGTCGAATCCGGCGCCGTCGTCGGGTCGAGTCTCATCTGGGGCGCGCAGGGACGGCGCGCGCTCTTCGGTCGCTTCGGAGTGACCGGCATGGTCAACATCGACCTGACCCCGGAATTCGTGGCGCGCCTCGGCGCCGCCTACGCGTCCACGCTTCCGCAGGGCGCGACGATCACGATGAACCGGGACCAGCACCGCTCCAGCCGCATGCTGAAGCGCGGCCTCATGAGCGGCATCGTGAGCGCGGGCGTGCACGTCGCCGACCTGCTGCAGGCGCCGCTGCCCATCGGGCGCTTCCATACCCGTCGGATCGGCGCAGCCGGCGGAGTCCACGTGCGTGTGTCGCCATTCGACGCGCGCGTCTGCGACGTCAAGTTCTTCGACCGCCAGGCGCTGGACATGGACAAGGCCCAGGAGCGAAAGGTCGAGACGATCTTCTTCCGCGAAGACCTGCGGCGGGTCTCGTACGAGGACGTCGGCCGGATCTATGAGTCGCCCCGGGTCGGCACCGCGTACAGCGACGCGTTCCTCGCCGAGGTTGCGCGACGCAAGGAGATCTCCGAGGCCAAGCCGAAGATCGTCGTCAACTACTCGCACGGCACCGCCGCGCAATTCTTCCCGCAGCTCCTGAGCGCGCTGGATATCGACGTGGTCGCCGTGAACGGGATCGTCTCCGAGAATATCGGCTCGCGCTCGTTCGAGGATTTCCAGGAGGAGCAGCGCCAGCTCGCCGTCCTCGTGCCGGCGCTCGGCGCTTGGCTCGGCGTCATCATCGACGCGGGCGGCGAAAAGGTCTTCGTCGTCGACGACAAGGGACGCATCGTTGACGACATGCGGTTCCTCGCCGCGTTCGTGAGCCTCACTGTGCGACAAGCCCCGGGCGTCGTCGCGGTGCCGGTCTACGCGCCGTCGTCGATCGAGCAGATCGTCGCGTCGCACGGGGGACGGGTGCAGCGCGTCCGCGCATCGGCCGAGGCGCAGATGAGCCTGGCGGCCCGGGAGCATCCGCTGCTCGTCGGTGACGGCGTTGGCGGCTTCATCTTCCCCCGCTTCCACCCGTCCTTCGACGGGCTCTTCGCCACGGTCCGCCTGATCGAGCTCCTCGTCACCGCGAAGGAGTCCCTCAGCGAAGTGGTCGACGAAGCCCCGCCCGTCCACCTCGCCCGGCTCCAGGTCGTGTGCCCCTGGGAGCAGAAGGGCCGGGTGATGCGGATGCTCGCGCAGGATCCGAAGACCGAGCACACCCGCCAGATCGACGGCGTAAAGCACCAGAGCGACGGCGAATCCGGCGAGTGGGTGCTCGTCCTGCCGGACCCCGACCGGCCGCTCTTCAACGTCTACGCCGAGGCTAGGGACGACGACCGCGCTTCGATGCTGGTCCAGGAGTACGCCGACAAGCTCGAGCGGATGCGCGCTCCGTGAGCATTCGCATCGCCATCGCGCAGTGCGCACCGGCGCTCGGCGCGGTGAAGCGCAATCTCGATATGCATCAGAAGTGGATCGCCCGCGCGAGGGCGGCAGGCGCGCGTCTCGTGATCTTTCCGGAGCTGTCCCTGACCGGCTACTACCTCAAGGACCTGGCTGCGGACGTGGCCTGCGCCGCCGACGATCCCCAGCTCGCTCCGATCGCCGAAGCATCGCGGGACATCGACATCAGCGCCGGCTTCGTCGAGCGCTCCGCCGACGCGAAGCTGCACATCGCGCAGGGGCACTGGTCGGGCGGGAAGCTCGTACACGTGCACCGCAAGGTCTATCTGCCCACCTACGGCATCTTCGACGACGGCCGCTACTTCGGGCCCGGCGATCGCTTCGAGACATACACGTGGGCCGGCGGTACGACGGGCGTCGCCATCTGCGAGGACCTGTGGCACGTCTCGACGCCGTACCTCTATGCGGCGGCCGGCGCCACCATCGTGCTCGCTCCCTCCGCGAGTCCTGGCCGCGGCGTCGCCGAGGGCGGCGATCTCGGCACCGCCGAGTCGTGCCGGCTCATGGATCGCTTCTACGCCTCGTACCTGACCCTGTACGTCGTGTATGTGAATCGCGTCGGCCACGAGGACGGGATCGCGTTCTGGGGCGGGTCCGAGATCGTCGCGCCCGATGGCACGGTCGCGGCGCGCGCCCCCGAGTTCGACGAGGACCTTCTCCTCGGCGAGATCGACCCTGAGCTCGTCGCCCGCGAGCGCGCGCGCAACCCGCTGCTCCGGGACGAGCGCGAGGACATCGTGCTGCGGAACATCGCCGGCCGTCTCGGTCTGCCCTTCGATCGTCGTGACTAGCGCCCTCGCGCGGACCGGCGTGATCCGCCCCGACCCGAAAGACCCGTCCCCGCTTCGGATCGATGAGGTCCTCGTGCGCAAGATGCTCGTGCTTTTCATCCGAGACGAAATCGCGAAGGCGCGGCTGCGGCGCGCGGTCGTCGGTGTCTCGGGTGGCGTGGACAGCGCGGTCACCGTCGCGCTCGCCACCGAGGCGCTCGGTCCGGACAACGTGATCGGATTGTTCACGCCGTATCGCATCTCGTCCGGAGAGTCGCGCAATCACGCGCAGCAGCTCTCGCGGCAGTTCGGGTTCACGCTCGAGGAGGTACCGATCACCGAGCAAGTGGACGCGTACTTCCACGCGCGCACGGAGAAAGTCGACAAGATCCGCATCGGGAACAAGATGGCCCGCGAGCGAAAGAGCATCGAGTACGACCGCTCGTGGCCCGACGGGATCGTCCTCGGCACGAGCAACAAGACCGAGCTCCTGCTCGGGTACGGCACGCAGTTCGGCGATATGGCCTCCGGCATCAATCCGGTCGGCGACCTCTACAAGACGCAGCTACGCGAGGTCGCGCTGCACCTCGGCATTCCCGAAGCGATCGTGCGGAAGCCCCCGACGGCCGAGCTCTGGGAAGGGCAGACCGACGAAGACGAGCTCGGCTTCACGTACGCCGACGCCGACCT
Organism: Chloroflexota bacterium; assembly: GCA_005880575.1. GTDB lineage: Bacteria > Chloroflexota > Limnocylindria > P2-11E > P2-11E > 3-1-20CM-2-70-9. Next base: position 19,415 of record VBIZ01000112.1, read on the forward strand.
GATCCTCTACCACATGGTCGACCGCCGCCTACGCCCGGCCGAGCTCATAGAGCATGGATTCGACGCTCAGCTGGTCGCGCGCATCCGCGAGCTCGTCCGCCGCAACCACTACAAGCGCGTCATGCCGCTCATCGCGAAGGTCAGCCTCCGCACCATCGGACACGACTTCCTCTATCCGCGCGACTGGGAGGCGGACTGATCGTCGACCCGGGCAGCACGGACGGGGATGCCGCGGGGTCGACCGAAACCCTCTCTTCGCGCCGGGGTCCCCCCGGCCTCGGACGCCTCGGCCGGCACCCCAGCGCGCGGGGGCCCTCGGTCGACCCCGCGGCCGCCCTCGCGGCCGCCCCGCTACGGGTCGGTCTCGGCTACACATTCGCGCTAACGGCGGCCGCGTTCTTTGGCGTCGGCGGCATTATCGCGAAGGCGGCATTCAACTCTGGAGTGCCGCCGTCCATTCTCGCGGAGTGGCGTGTCCTCTTCGCTTTCTTGGTATTCATCTCGATCTTCGCGGCTCTGCGCTTTGATTTACGAATCAGGCGATCCGATCTTCCGCTCTTCGCTGTCTTCGGCGTAATCGGTCTTGCCGGTGTCTCGCTCATCTACTACGAGGCGATCAAGCGCATCCCGATCGGCGTCGCGCTCGTCATCGAGTACACGGGCCCGGTCCTGCTCCTGATCTACGCGCGCCTGCGCGGGCGAGCGGTCGGCAGGCGTCTCTGGATCGCCGCGGCGCTCGCAGTGATCGGGTGCTTCTTCGCGGCCGGTGCATACGACGCGCGGCTGCGCGAGCTGAACGCCGTCGGCCTCGCGCTCGCCGCGATGGACGCCTTCATCTTCGCCCTGTACTTCGCGTTGGGCGAACGTCTCGGCAAGACCTACGGCACCCCGACGCTTCTCGTGTGGGGCTTCGGCTTCGCGCTTGTCGGCTGGAGCCTCGTGCGGCCGCCGTGGCTCTTGCCGTGGGCGGAGACGACCGCCGACGGCTACGTCCAGATCGCCGCCGTGGTTGTCATCGCGACGGTCATTCCATTCGCGCTCACGCTCGCCGCGGTCCGGCTCATCCCTGCCGCGCGCGTCGGCCTCGCGGCGACGTTCGAGCCGGTCGTCGCCGCGATCGCAGCGTGGATCGCGCTGGGCGAGAATCTCGATCCGCTCCAGATCGCCGGCGGTGTCGTGGTCCTGGTGGGCATCGCGATCGCTCAGTCCCTTCGACCGACCGCCACGAGCGTCTAGGCTTCAGAGCCCCCAAGACGACACGCGCGCGATGCGGAGCGCGATCGCCTCGTCGAACTCGTAGTCCGCGTATTGCTTGTACTTCTTCTTGAGCAAGCGCACCGCGCGGTCGAGCTCCGGCCCACGCCGAACTACGTGCGCTCGAGCGCGCGCCACGACTCCGCGCAGCCGGCTCCAGTCCTCGAAATATTCGTCGCACGCCAGCGTTGCGGTCGGGCGACGGCGCAGGTTCCGAGCCGTCCGCCCGCTGGTGGCGACGTACGCGGTGCGGCGCGCCGCATCGAAGGCATGACAGAGCGGCGCGACGTGCGGAGTGCCCCTGCTGTCGGCTGAGCCGACCCGGCAGACGCGGGCACGATCGAAATAGCGCTTTTCCTTTTGTGACAGACGGACGTGCATGGTGCGGTCTCCCTTTCATCGAGGTGTCGCGTCACCGCTCTGCACGTCCGGGACCGCGTGGGGACTGTCGGTCGCGCCGACGTCAAGGTTGCGTGACGGTCGACGCCAGGTAGGCGCGCAGAAGCGCGCGCACCCTCGCGAGCAGCTCGTCGTATGCGAACGGCTTGACCAGATAATCGTCGGCCCCGGCGTCGAGCCCGGCGACGCGGTCGGAGACGGCGTCCCGCGCCGTGAGCATCAGATGGGCAGATCCGATCCGTCGCGCAGGCGCCGGCACACCTCGACGCCGTCCATCCCCGGCAGCATGACGTCGAGGACGACCATGTCCGGCGGCCGGTCGCGCGCGGCCACGAGAGCGCCTGGACCGTCGGCGGCGATCTCGACCGTGTGGCCCTCGTAGATCAGCGCTCGCCGCAGAGACGCTGCGAGCCGGTCGTCGTCGTCGACCACGAGGATCCGCGCATTGCCGGAGCTCACGCCGGTGATGATGGCGCGCCGCGCGCCGACGAGCGGTAGCGTCTAGGGGACGAGTCGAAGGACGCGCCGCACCGTCTCGGTGACGAAGCCATAGACGAGGTGCGACGAGAGCGCGTACGCGTGCGTCGATGGCGGATACGCGGAGGGACGTTTCGCGAGCCCCAGTGCCGACACGGCCGTCTCATCGGCAAGCCACCAGAGCGCTGCGCCAAACAGCAGGCCGTTGCCGGCGCGAACGATCGGCACGACCTCCGCGACGGCGCCGTAGATCGCACCCGACAGCATGCCCATCCCGTAATGGATTGCCTCACCTGCGACAGGCTTCAGCTCCTCGGGAAGCTCCGTATGGAGGATCGTCTCGGTCACGCGCTCCGCGGCTTTGACGGTGGTCGGCTCGTCCTTCGCCGCGCCGGCTGTCTCTCTGGGCCGTGCGCGCTTCTCGGTCTCCGCCCACAGTGCCTGGAACCGCTCCATCGCGTACGCCCCGACGAGGCCCGCGATCGCGCCCGCGAGCGCGCCGCGCAGAATTCGCACACCATCGCTCCCTGCAAGAATCGGCCCCAGGAGTGATCGGATAGGCAAGCTCTATCTCGTCGCGACGCCGATCGGGAACCTCGAGGACGTCTCGCTGCGCGCGCTGCGGATCCTGCAGGAGGTGCACATGGTCGCCTGCGAGGACACGCGCCATACGCAGGTCTTACTGCGCAAGCACGAGATACGCGCGAAGCATCTGACGAGCTACGACGAGTTCAACCACCGCCGCAAGGCGGCCGAGCTCATCGGGCAGATGGACCGTGGATGGGACGTCGCCCTCGTGACCGATGCCGGGACGCCCGGTCTCTCAGACCCCGGCGAGCAGCTCGTCGCCGCGGCCATCGCGGGAGGACACGAGGTCGTGCCCATCCCCGGACCGGCCGCAGCGATCGCGGCACTGGTCGCGTCCGGGCTGCCGACGCGCGAGTTCACGTTTGTGGGATTCCCGGAAAAGAAAAGCGGCGCGCGACGGCGCGAGCTCACCGAGCTCCTCGGCGCGGGGCGCACGGTGGTCATCTACGAGAGCCCGTTCCGGATCGGGAATCTGCTCGCCGATCTCGCCGCGGTCGCACCGGATGCGAGAGTCGCGGTCGCGCGCGAGATGACGAAGCTGCATGAGGAGATCGTCCGCGGGTCGGCGTCGGAGCTTGCCGCGCACTATGCTTCCGAGCGCCCGAAAGGCGAGATCACGGTGGTCGTGGCGCCGGCCAAGAACGCGGGGGAGCAGGTGCGTGAGGAGCGGGAGCCGGGATCAGAGCGTTGACGTCCTCGTAGAGATCCCGCGTGGCTCGCGTACGAAATACGAGATGGACCAGAAGACGGGCCGCATCCGTCTTGATCGCGTCCTCTTCTCTTCGGTCCATTACCCGGCTGACTACGGGTTCGTCCTGGACACGATCGGCGGCGACGGCGACCCACTGGACGCGCTCATCGTCGTCGAAGAACCGACGTTCCCCGGATGCGTCGTGCCTTCCCGTCCGATCGGCACGCTGCTCATGCGCGACGAGCACGGCGACGACGAGAAGATCCTCGCCGTTCCCGTCGGCGATCCGCGGTTCGACGAGGTGAGAGCCCTCGAAGATCTGGGGAAGCACTGGCTGCGGGAGATCGAGACGTTCTTCGCGACCTACAAGGAGCTCGAAAGCAACAAGTCCGCCGACGTGAAAGGCTGGCACGATGCCGAGGTCGCCTGGAAGCTCATCCGTGACGCGCGTGCCCGTGCCCGGGGGAAACGCCGTGAACCGTGAATACCGGAAGTGGTGGAGTCCCGCGCTCGGACGCGACATGGAGATGCTCGTCTTCGGCGACCGGGGCGCTCCGGTCCTCGTCTTTCCGACCTCCATGGGCCGTTTCTACCAATGGGAGGATTTCGGCCTCGTCTCGCACATGGCGCCGCGCATCGACGCGGGCTGGCTGCAGCTTTGGTGCGTCGATTCGGTCGACGGCGAATCCTTCTACAACAAAGCGGCTGCCCCGCAGGATCGCGCGCGCCGACACCTCGCGTACGAGCGCTACCTCATCGAAGAGGTCCTTCCGGCGATCCGGTACGCGAACTCCGTCGATCAGCTGATCGTCGCCGGAACCTCATTCGGCGCGTTTCACGCGCTCGCCTTCGTCACGCGGCGCCCCGGCATAGCGCGCAAGGCGGTGGGCATGTCAGGAGCGTACGACTCGGCGCGATGGCTCGATGGCGAACGGGATGGTGACGCGTACTTCGTGAACCCGCTCGCGTTCCTCCCGAATCTGAACGACGATCGTTTTCTCGCTCCGCTGCGCGAGACCGAGATCATCCTCGCTACCGGGCGCGATGACCCCAACGTCGAGGAATCGAAGCGGCTGGCCGGCGTGCTCCAGCAGAAGGGCGTGCCTGCCGAGCTCGACATATGGGACGGCTGGGCTCACGACTGGCCGTACTGGAAGGACATGGTGGATCGGTACATATGAGCGACAAGGTCGTTGGACTTCTGATCGGCCGCGAGAACACCTTCCCAGGCCCATTCATCGAAACGGTCAACCGGAAGGGCGCCGCGCGCGGCGTGCGCGCGGAGATGGCCGTCCTGGGTGGCGCGCGCGAGATCGAGCCGCAGCGCTATTCGGTGATCGTCGATCGGATCAGTCACGAGGTCCCGTACTACCGCGCTCACCTGAAGAGCGCGGTACTCCAGGGAACCGTGGTCGTGAACGACCCGTTCTGGTGGGAGGCCGACGAGAAATTCTTCGAGTGCACCCTCGCCCGCGAGCTCGGTGTCTCGGTCCCGAGGACCGTCGTCCTGCCGAATAAGGCCTACATCCCCGACATCTCGGACCAGTCGCTCCGCAACCTGCAATACCCGCTCGATTGGGACGCGCTCATCGCATACACCGGGCTGCCCGCCATCCTGAAGCCGAATACCGGCGGTGGCTGGAAGGACGTCTATCGCGTCGACACCAAGGAGGAGCTGATCTGGGCGTACGACCAGTCCGGCGGGCTCTCGCCGGGATACCGCCCGAAAACGATGATCCTCCAGGAGTTCATCAAGTGGGAGGACTACATCCGTTGCATCGCCATCGGGCGGAAGGATGTCCTCCCGATCCGGTACGACCCGACCGCACCGTTCCACGAGCGCTACGTCATCAGCCGGCCGGTCGAGGGTGACCTCCGCACTCGCGCCATACTCAACGCGATCCGCCTTACCGACGCGCTGGGTTACGACATGGACACGGTCGAGTTTGCGGTCCGCGACGGGGAGCTGTACGCGATCGACTGGCTCAACCCCGCGCCGGACTTCGACAGCTTCTCGATCAAAGAGGCGAACTTCGAGTGGGTGCTCGAGAAGATGAGCGATCTTGTCATCGCGTACGCCACGGGGCAGGCGGAGCCGCCGTGGAAGGGGGAGCATCGGTGGTGGCGGCACGTGCGCTGACCCGGCGGAGCTCTAAGGCCGCGCGCGACCCCGTGGTCGCGTATCACGAGCTCCTCGAGGATCCGCAGCTCGCCGACGCGAGTGCGTCGATGCTGACCGAAGGCCAGCGGGAGCGCCGACTGGTATTCGGCGACCGGCCACTCTGCGTCTCGCTTCGCCCCAATCTCATCAGCGATTGGCAGTACGCGGCCGTGAACGAAGCGTCGCAGACGATCTACGCCGCGCTCGGCCGGCTCGAGCGAGCGCTCATCGACGACGAGGATCTTCGCCGTGAGCTCGACCTCGATCCGCACGAGGAGGCCCTCGCGCTGCGGGATCCGGGCTTCCGCGCGGCCTCACCCTCGGCGCGTCTCGACGGCTTCATCGGGGAGGACGGCGTCATTCGCTTCGTTGAGTACAACGCGGAATCACCGGCGGGCATGGCCTACAACGACGAGCTCGCGCAGGTCTTCGCCTCGCTGCCGATCATGAAGAAATTCAGGACGAAGTTCCCGTGCCAGGTCGTCCCGACCCGCGGGCGCCAGCTCACGGCCATGCTGCGCGCGCACCGCTCCCGCTCGGAAAGCGCGCCCGCCATCGCGATCGTGGACTGGCGCGGTCTGCCCACGCTCACCGAGTTCGAGATGTTCCAGCGGTACTTCGAGACGCGCGGGATCCCGACGGTGATCTGCGCGCCTGAGGACCTCTCCTACTCGCGCGGCTCGCTTCGCGCCAACGGCAAGGCGATCAACCTGGTGTATCGACGCGTACTAACCAGCGAGCTCCTCGCGAAGGACGAGGTCTCGCGCGCACTGGTCCGCGCTTACCTCGACGGTGCCGTGACCGTCGTCAACAGCTTCCGCGCGAAGCTCTTGCACAAGAAGATGAGCCTCGCCCTTCTCTCGGACGACCGTTACGCCGCCCTCTACACGGCGCCGCAGCGGGCCGCGATCGCCAAGCACATCCCGTGGACGCGCAAAGTCCGCGAAGGCCACACGACCTACGCCGACAAGGTCGTCGACCTCGGCGATTTCGTCATCGGCCACCGTACGCGGCTCGTCCTCAAACCGAACGACGAGTACGGCGGGAAGGGCGTGGTGCTCGGCTGGACCATCGACCAGCACGAATGGGAGCAGTCCTTTCTCGCGGCCCTCGCGAGCTCGTACGTCGTGCAGGAGCGCGTTCCCGTCCCGCGATATCCGTTCCCGGTCGTGCTTGGCCGCATGCATTTCCTCGATCTCTCGATCGACCACAACCCGTACCTCTTCTGGGGCGCGGTCTCCGGCTGTCTTGCTCGTGTGTCCTCGAGCGCGCTGCTCAATGTGACCGCGGGCGCGGGCAGCGTCGTGCCGACGTACGTGATCGCAGGATCGGCGTGATCGCCGATGAGAGCCCGTTCACTCCGCTGCTGCGGCCAGGTGAGCGAGTGCTCTGGCAGGGGCAGCCGATCCCGCGGCGCTTCGTGTTGAGCCCGGCCGACGTCTTCCTTATACCGTTCTCGATCCTGTGGGGAGGATTCGCCATCTTCTGGGAAGCCGGAGTGATCGGCAGCGGTGCACCGTTCTTCTTCCTGATTTGGGGGATCCCATTCGTGCTCGTCGGGCTCTACTTCATCTTCGGGCGCTTCCTGGTGGCGTATCGGCAGGCTGTCTCGACGTGGTACGCCGTCACCGACCGGCGGATCCTGATCGTGTCCGGTCTCTTTCGGCGCGGTCTGACGGAGCTCGATCTCCGGAGCATCCCGGCGATCGACGTGCGAAGCGCGGGCGACGGCGTCGGCACGATCAACTTCGGCCCGACGCCCGTCGGTTGGATGATGCAGGCAAGCTGGGCCCCATGGATGGGAACGACCACCTTGCCTGCGTTTCGCGCGATTCCCGATGCGAGTCGGGTGCACGGGATCATCCAGGACGCCAAGGAGCAGGCTCGGTGAGTACCCGATGAGGCAAACCAACGTCCCGCGCCTCACGATCGGGATCGAGGAGGAGTTCCAGATCGTCGACGGCGAGGGACAGCTGAAAAGCCACAGCGAGACACTGCTCGCGGCCGCGGCGCCGCGACTCGGCGAGCAGATCAAGGCCGAGATGATGCAGTCGGTCATCGAGGCGGGCACGAAGATCTGCGCCGACATCAGCGAAGCGCGCGCCGAGATCACGACCCTGCGCGGCACGCTCGCCGCGCTCCTTCAGCCGGCCGGGCTCCGGATCGCCTCCGCTGGCACGCACCCGTTCTCCCATTGGCAGGACCAGCAGGTCACCGAGGCCGAGCGCTACAAGATCCTCGAGGACGAGCTCCAGGACGTCATCCGCGAGCTCCTCATCTTCGGCCTGCACGTGCATGTCGGGATCCCCGACCGCGAGAGCCGCGTCGAGGTGATGAACGAAGCGCGCTACTTCCTTCCGCATCTGCTCGCCATCTCGACGTCATCGCCGTTCTGGCTCGCACGCAATACCGGCTTGAAGTCGTACCGGCAGGTCATCTGGGGCCGCTTCCCGCGCACCGGGATCCCGCCGGACTTCTCGAGCTACGACGAGTACGAGAACTTCGTCGAGCTCCTCGTGAAGACCGCGTCGATCGACAACGGCAGGAAGATCTGGTGGGATCTGCGGCCGCACGCGTTCTTTCCCACGATCGAGTTCCGCGTCTGCGACGCGGCCACGCGTGTCGAGGAGACGCTCTGTATCGCCGCGCTCATACAGGCCATCTGCGCGAAGCTGCTGGTCCTCCGCGAGAAGAACCAGGGCTTCCGGCGCTACCTGCCCAGCCTCATCCAGGAGAACAAGTGGCGCGCGATGCGCGGCGGGATGGATGCGAAGCTCATCGACTTCGGCAAACAGACCGAAGTGCCGATGAAGGATCTCTCGGTCGAGCTGCTCGAGTTCGTCGACGATGTCGTGGATGCGCTTGGCTCGCGCAGGGAGGTCGAATACCTCGAGACGATCGTGCGTGAGGGGACGAGCGCGGATCGCCAGATCCGCGTCTGGAAGGAGACTGGGCACCTCCACAAGGTCGTCGACCTCGTCGCGTCGGAGACCGTCGCGGGCGTCCCCGCGGTCGCGCTCTGATGCCAAACATCACCGAAGCCGTCGAGGCGCTCGTTCGCGCGACCGTCGATCTGCCCGACTCGGAGATGGGCCGCACCTGGGTCTGGCGCGAGTACGACGACGAGGGCCTTCGGTTCTCCCTTTTGATGACGCAGCACGAGCTGCGCGACCTCGCGGTGCGGCTTGCCGCACTGCGGCCCGCGCCACCGACGCAGGTCCAGCGAATCCTCGGCCAGTACCACCACGCATATCGCGACCTGACGGGCGCCCTCGCAGGGCTACTCGATGAGGACCTCGACAAGGTGCCACGAGAGGGTGAGTGGCCGCTCCGCGAGGTGGTGCGGCACATGCTCGGTGCCGACTACGGGTTCCTCGGCGTCATCCGCTTCGAGCTCTCGCCGGAGCGGCCGCGTGATGCGAAGGATGCCGAGGAACGTATGAGCTCGTGGCGTGACGAGCACGGATACCGCGGCCCGGCGACCATCGAAGGTGGCGTCGCCGCGGTTCGCAATGCGCTCTACGAGATCCATGGCCGTGCTCTGCGCGAGCTCGGCGATCTTTCGGATGCCGAGCTCGAACGGAGCTCGTTCTATTGGGACGGCCCGAAGCCGATCCGGTTCCGCCTGCATCGCTTCGAAGCCCACATGATCCAGCACACCGTGCAGGTGGATAAGACGCTCGTGTGGATCGATCGCGCGCCGACGGAGGCGCGGCGCCTCGTGCGCGTTCTGTACCGCGATCTCGCGGCCGTCGAGATGCTTTCGTCGACCGCGTTCGGCCATAGGGAACGCGATGAAGTCGCCAAGACCATCTGGGAGCGCGCCGAAGAGATCGGCGCCTAGGGTGCTGTCGCGAGCTCCTTCGCCACCTGCGTGACGACGTCGCCCGCTTTCTTCAGGCGGCTCTCCTCCACAACCGCCGGCTTGTCCGCGTAGACGTGCAGGATGTACTCGCGAGTACCGATGAGGACGGCGGGGACGCGCCGACGGGCGAAGCTCGTTTGGTCGCTGCCGCCGGAGCCGACCGCTTCCGTCGAGACGCCGAGGCTTTTCGCGGCGTCCAGCACGCGACGCTGCAGGTCCGGGGCTTCGTTCGAGACGATGAGGGTGTCGCTGCAGCAGCCGATCACGTCGAGGTTCAGCACCGCGACGAGACTCTCGACGCGGCCGGGAGCGACCGCCATCTGCGCGATGTACGCCTCCGAACCGAAGAGGCCCTCCTCTTCGCCGGCGAACGCCACGAACACGACCGAGTGGTTGAGGGACGATCGCGACGCGGCGAGCGCTCGCGCGACCTCGATCGCGACGGATGGACCCGAGGCGTTGTCGTTCGCCGCCTGGAAGACCGCACCGTTGGGATCGGTACCGACTCCATCGAGATGTCCTCCAACCAGGACAGCACGCGCGGCGTTGTTCGGGTCCGGAGCGCGCAGCACGCCGACGACGTTGATCGCGTCGACGTCGTGGACCGGGGTGAGCGACACGCTCATGCGCACGGTCGTCGGAACGTCGAACCCCGATGCCGGCGCGCTCGCGTCGGCGCGATGCGACCGTACGAGGGCCTGCGCCGCGCTCAACGTCTTCCCGGCAGGGGCGAGCAGCTGATTCGCCACAGCCTCGCTGATCACGAAGGTCGGGATGGTCTGGGTTTGCAGACGCGGGATGTACGAATAGCGGATCGTCGCGCCACCCACGAGGAGCACTCCGATCGCCCCTTCCTGATACGCGTTCTCGACGTTGTTCCCGCCGTTCGGCGCCGGGGGACCGGTGACAAGCGCGATCTTCCCACGCACGTTCGTACCCGCGAAGTCGTTGAGGCCACCGCTGCGTGCGGCGCCACCGACCGCGGCGATCTCGGCTTCGGCCGTGCCCGAACCCGACCGGCCGCCGACGCTCTCCGTGAAATCCACGCGCGGCTGGTACGTCCTTCCGCCCGCGACGGTCAGCGTCGACATCTCGGTGAGGTCGACGATGGGCATGACGAAGTGCTGAAAGAACGTGCCGTCGTTGCCGGGTGGCTCGAGCCCGATCTCCCGGAAGCGATCGGCGACGTAGGTCGCGG
>VBIZ01000128.1 GCA_005880575.1 Chloroflexota bacterium
TACATCACCGACGCGCGGTTCATCGTCGACCACTTCCCGGATCTCTCGTGGAATCCTTTCTGGTATCTCGGATTCCCGTTCGAGTGGTTCTACACGCCGCTCCTTCCCGGAGTTGTCGCGATTCTCGGCAAACTGATCGGTGACGTTCCAGCGGCGTACCGGCTCGTCGCCGCGACCGGATACGCGCTGGGGCCGGTGGCCATCTACGTCGCCACGCGCGAGATCGCTCGGTCGCGCACGGCGGCGGTGTTCGCGGCGCTCGCGTTCGTGTTCGTGCCCTCGGTGTCCTACCTGCTTCCGGGATTGCAAGCGGACGGAACCGCATTTTCAGGCGCGGCGTTGCCGCCACCGTGGCGCCTCATCGCGCTGGTCGAGTACGGCGAGGGTCCGCACGTCCTCTCGCTTTCGCTCGCGCTTCTCGCGCTCGCCGCGGGGGTCCGCTACATCCGCGCGCCATCTGGAACGCGCTTGTTGATCGCGGTCGCCGCGATCGTCGTCGTCGCGCTGACCAACCTCATCGGCGTCCTCGGCGCGGCCGTCTTCCTCGCGCTGGTGCCCGCCAGCGAGCGCATCGGGGGTCGAGCCGAAGGCCGTTACGCGCGCCTGTTCGTGATCGGCGCTCTCGCCGGACTCTTGTCGATGGGTTGGTACAGCCTGGGGTTCATCCGTGCGGTGCTGGGGTTCTCGACACCCGGCGGCGGCGAGGGTGGCACGGCGTATCTCTGGCTGCCGGTGATCCTCATCGCGGCACTCCCGAGTGTCGCGTGGCTGGATCGCCGAGTCCCCGAGGGGTTCGCTCTCGCGGTCGGCTGGATCGCTGTCTTCGGGGCGATCGTCGTCGCGCGCCAATTCGCCGGGATCACGCTCGCGCCGCAGCCGATCCGCTACGCGCTCGAGCTCGATGCGGCCGCCGCGATCGCACTCGGCATCGCGGCCGCATGGCTCATCCGCCGACCGCACGCGCTGCGCTCAGGTCCGATCCGCGCCGCCGCGAACATCGCGCTCGCGGCGATCGTGATCGCGGTCGGGGCCGGCGGATGGCTCAGCGTTCGCGAGCGCCTCGAGCCCGACCCGGCGTCGCGAGACTGGAGCGAACGCACCGTCGCGCTGTTCTTGTCTGCGCGTCTCGCGCCCGGCGAGCGCGCGTACCTCACTGGTGACCACGCGTTCTGGGCCGGCGTCTTCGCGGACGTGGCACAGGTACGCGGCGGCGTCGACTTCGCGTTCTCGAACCCGTGGTGGGCTCATGTGACGTACCAGGTCAACACCGGATCTGATCCGGACATCGCGCGCCTCTGGATGCAGGCGCTCCCGGTGCGCTACATCGTCGTGACAGGGCCGGCGTCGAGCGAGGTCTATCGCGACTTCGTCGATCCCAAAAAGTTCGACGGCCGGCTGCCGACGGTCTTCGACCAGCGCGGCGTGCGCATCTACGAGGTCGCGCCCATCGGAGACTCGCGTCTGGTGGTCGCACGAGTCGGCGATCTCGCCGCGCCGACGAGCGCGATCGATCGCGATGCCATCTCCGCCTACACGAACCGCATCGCCGGCGGGCGCCCTGCGAGCGCTCTCGAGCCCCACGGGCTCGGCGCTTGGCGCGCCGAGGTCGACGTTCGCGACGGCGAGCAGGTCATCCTGCGACAGGCGTACGACACCGGCTGGCATGCGCGGATCGACGGCCGTGCGGTGAGCGTGCGCGCGGATCCCATCGGCCAGCTTCTTGTCGACGTCCCGGCGGGCCACCACGTGATCGAGCTCGAGCACGGACTCCACATCGACTTCATCGCGGGGCTGGCGGTGGCCATCGCGACGGCGATCATCTGGGCGGCCATCTCGATCCGAAGGCGCATGCGCAGCCATGCGTGACCAGCGTGGTCGCCTAACTCGGATTCTCCTCGACATCGGCGCGATGGTGTTCGTTCTCGCCGCGGTCGGCGCGGTCGGTTGGGTGCTGACGGTGTGGAGCGGCTTCCCCAAAGGGACCGACGCCTACTCGCATTTGACCCGTCTGCGATTCGTCGCCGAATTCTTCCCGCGTCACGAATGGCTGTACTCCTGGTCCGCCGGGATGCCGACCTTCGAGAGCTACCCCGAGCTTCCCTACCTCGCGGCGATTCCCGTGACGAGGCTCTTCGGCGCACCGGTCGCACTGATCCTCTTCGCTTTGCTCGGATTCACTCTCATCGGGCTCGGGCTCTACGGCACCGTCCGCACTGCGACGGGCTCGTCCGTTGCCGGACTCGTCGCGGCGCTCGGAGCGATCGGCTCGATGGCCACGTGGACCTGGGTCGTGAACGGTGGCGTGTACGCACGCGTGTTCGCGGCCGGGCTTGCGGCCTGTGCGTGCTGGGCCGCGGCGCGCTGGCTCGGCACCGGTGGGCGCGCGGCCTTCGCGACGACGGCGCTGCTTCTCGCGGCGGCGATCGCGTCGCACCAATTCGTCGGCGCGGTGTTCGCGTTCGGGATCGGCGTCGCGACGCTCGCACATCCCGGACCCGGAAAGCTCCGACGTGCGGCGACTCTCGCGGTCGTGACCTTCCTCCTGGCATCGCCCGCGATCGTGCCGCCGCTGGTGCGGTACGGCGGTTTTGCGTCCGCATTTCTCGGACTCGACCGAGTGCTGCTGACCTCGCCGGCAACCGTGCTGGTCGATCCGCTCCACGTGGGCATCGCGCTGCTGCCGGTCGTCTTGCTTTCGCTGATCGCCCTCTGGCGCCCGCGCCGCGCCGTCGTCATGCTGCTCGGCGCCCTCACGGTGTGGGTTGGTTATCTGTTCGCCCCAGGCCTCGGCATCCCGAGTCACCTGTACTACGTGAACGGCATCGATCCATTCACGGTCACCTTTCTCATCGCCCTGGTCGCGGCGCTTGCCGGCGGCTTCGCGCTCGGGCTCGCGCGCAGCGCGCCGATCGCGGCGTGGCGCCGCCACGGAGCGGCGGCCATTGCGGTCGCGCTCGTCGCGTTCAACCTGTGGCTCGGACCAAACGCACTGCGCGCGAACAACGGTTACCCGCGGATCGAGGACTCGACCGCGCCGGCATCGGTGGAGGCGCTTGCCCGTCGGACGATCGTCGTGAACCCGAGCGACGTTGCGCACCGCTTCCTCCCGGCCATCGCGGCCGAGTCCGTCTGGTTCTCGTACGTCTACGCCAAGCCGCAGCTCCGCGACTACTACGGGACGGGCGTCGTGCATCCGGACTGGCTCGCCTGGGCGAATGCCGCGGTCTACACCGCGCCCCTCCACGAGGGCCGCTTCCGCGCGGCTCTGGACTGGTTCGCGATCGACAGCTTCACGATCTTTGACGACCCGAACTTCACCGGCAACGTCCCGGCATTCGATCGCGATGGCGGATTGTCGCGCCTTGCGACGAGCGACCCGCCGACATTCCGCGAGTACGGCGTACGTGGTGCCGGCGGGATCTGGCGGCCAACGAATGCGCGCGCGCTCGTCGTGGTCGGAGGCCGCGAGGAATACGACACCGTCGCGCGGATGGCTCTCGATCGCGGTGCCCGCCCGGGCACGCTCATCCCGATCTGGTGGCAGGACACCGCCGATCGCCTCCCGAGCGAGCTGCTCCAGCGGGCGCAGGCCATCGTCGTCGAGGACGGCCGTTTCGGCGACCGCGCGGCGGCGGAGCGATCCCTCGAGAGGTACGCGGCGAGTGGCGGCCGCGTGCTTCTCGATGCGCACGGCGCGAGCGGAGCGCTCTCGAGCCTCTGGCCGGTCGACGGCGCCTCAGACGAACCGATCGGCGAGTGGCATCTTCGTGCAAGCTCCGCGAGCCTGCGCGTTTCGGACTTCGCGCCGCCGCGGTACGACGACGGTCCGTGGGGCGCGCCTATCGCGACCGGGCTGCGAGCCGACGCGCGCGCTCTGCTTGCGCAGGACGGTCGCGCGCTCGTCGCCGAGCGAACGGTCGGGAAGGGCGCGATCGTGTGGGTCGGCGGGAACCTGCTCTACCACGCGAAGGCGTACTCGAACGACGTCGAGTCCCAGTTTCTTTTCGAGCTCTTCGGCCCGCTCGGTCGCGATTCGACCGTCGTCGGAGACGCGACGCGCCTCGATGCAGAGCGCGTCACGGTCCGCAGCGGCGGCGCGAGCGGCGTGTTCGTGAGCGAGTCGTACCACCCGAAGTGGACCGCGCACTGGTCCGACGGGTCCGCCCTGCCGGTGCTCTACGCCGGCCCCGGGCTCATCTACATCCCGACCCCGTCGAGCGACGGCACGCTCACGCTCGAGTTCGGCCGGACATGGACCGACTACGGTGTGTGGGTGCTGGTGATCCTGGGACTGGTGCTGTGCGTCTCGCGGCGGAGGGCGACGCCCGCGAGCGCGGACTAGCTCTCGCGGCGGGCCCACGCCTCCATCTCGCCGACCGGGACCCTGAACGCGTACGGACCGAAGCGGAACGTCCGGCCGAGCAACTCGAGGAACGCGAACGGCGCCGGCGCGTAGTAGCGCATGCGGTTGAAGCAATAGGTGAAGGTCAGGTAGGAGGCCGAGCGCTTCCATCCGTCCCAGCGGAGACCCGCGGCTTCGCACACCGCGCCCAAGGTGCGGGGTGAGAAGTAGAAGAGATGCTCGCCCGGCTTGTAGTGGTACCAGAGACGTCCGAGAAGGCGCGCCTGCAGACCGCCCACGTTTGGCGTTACCAGGTGAACGATGCCGCCGGGCACGAGCAGGCGCCCCACCGCCGCGAGCGTGGCGACCGGGTCGACGAGGTGCTCGACTGAGTCGTAGAGCGTGATGACGTCAAAGCTCGCTTCGGGAAGCTTGAGGTCTTCGAGGCGACCGGCGGTCACGCGCAGTCCCCGCTCGCGTGCGCGCTGCGCCGCGAACGACGAGATCTCCACTCCCTCGACGTCCCAGCCCGACGCCTTCGCCTCGAGGAGGAAGTCGCCGAGGGCACAGCCGACGTCCAGCAGGCGCCCGCGACGGCCGTACTGCCGCTCGATCGCGCGGATTCGATCGCGAAAGGTACGTCGGTTCACCTCAGAGTCGAGGAAGTAGTTGGCGTAGCCGCCCTTGGGGTTGTCGGTCGCGTAGTAGTCGGAGTCGTAGAGCGCGGCCGCCGCGAGCGGGCGCGTGTCCTGACGAACGAGGCCACAATCGTCGCAGCGCACGATGAGGGTCCCATCGACCTCGAAGAGCGACCGCGTTCGTCCGTCGGAGCAGAGTGCGCAGCGGTTCGTGATCTCCGCGGAACGTGCGGGAGCGCGGACGAGGGCATCGGGGCGACCGGTTCGGACGTTCGGAAGCGTGCTCACGACAGAACCGTAGCCACGGCGGCTGGACCGTTCGACCCCTGTTCGGGTGACGGCTCGTCGAACTTGCGCTCCAGCACGACGTTGTAGGCGAAGGCCCAGAACGCCATGAGGAACGCGACCGTCGCGATGACGCTGCCGTAGTCGTGAACGATGACAGCAGGCAGCTGCCCGAACACGTACGCGACGACCGCGACGACCGTGATCCTGAGGATGTTCAAGATCGCGATGCCGAGGACACCGAGCGCGACCGTCTCGAGCCGTGAGCGGAGCGTGTACTCACCCTGAAGGCCCGTGGCCATCGAGACCAGAAGGAACAGGACCGTCTGCCAGCCGACGCAGTTCCACGAGATGTAGAGCGCGAGGCTGCCCGGTCCCGTCCCTACATAGAGCAGCGAGCCGTCGTACGCCGACTGGATCCCGATCAGCGCGAGCGCGCCGTGCACGAGCCTGCCTTCGATGGGCGCGATCCACTGCCCGAGCCACGCGTCGAACCCCGCGGCCATCGCGGCCTTCGTCAGGAGCTCGCCGAACGTCGAGAAGAACGGGAGGATGAGGAGCGCGATCGACGCGGTCGCGAGGAGGGTGCCAACTGGACGGGCTGCCCCCGAGAGACCGACTCTGGCGGCGTAGGGCGAACTCACGGCCGCCTCCGTTTCCACCAGCGCGCGGCGAAGGGCAACCCAGGCGCGAGGAGCAGAAGTCCCAGCACTCCTTCGGGAACGATCGTCGCGACCGTGAGCTTGGAGGGCACGCTCGTTTCGTCGTACGAGAGGCGAACGCCGCAGTTCGCCGCGTCGTTTGGCACACTCAGTTCGAATACGAGCCTGTCGTTAGTCGCGAAGGTCGTCGCCGACGTGGCAATCGAGACCGAGCGAAGCGTCGGTGTGGCAATCGAGCCCAGATTGGTCGTCGCGCTCCCCAGCGTCACGACGCTTGTGCCCGCCGCCTTGAACCCGTAGACATCGTTCGAGTTCGTCGCGGTGGCCGAGCTCGTGGAGACCTTCGCGCTGATGGTTCCGGCCGTCGACTGGAACCCGTCGAAGACCGCCATGGTCGCCGGCAGCGTGCCGTTCGCACTGAACGTCGCCTCTGGCGACAAGCTCGTGGGCGTGGACATGGTCACAACCGTGTTGAGGGAGTACGCGGCGATGATCAGGTCGCCGGCGTTGGCATTGTTCGCCGTATTCGTGGTGTGTGTCAACGTGTTCGTTTGTCCCGCACCGTTGACGCCGTCGAGCGGCGCCGCGGTATCCACGCCGATGTACGCACCCTCCCACGCGACCGCCGACACTGCACCGGTGAATGTCCACGAATAGCTCGAGGGCTCCGATGCCGTGGCTATCCGGCGGTATGACTGCAGCGACTGTTGGTTGAGCGAGTTCCCACTGTTGACTGTCCAGCCCGCGGGGTTGCTGGCGAGCCCAAACGACGAGGAGTTCCACCCAACGAGTACGAACATGAGGTCGTTCTGCTGCACCCCGGCCGGTGTGTTCACGACAAGGGTCGTTCCGTTTACGACCGTGTTCGTCGTTGCTGCGCGAAGCGCGATCGGCGTGATCTTCTTGAGCGTCGTCGTCACCGTGCAGCTCGGCGTCCCGCCAGCCGGGCGGAGGGCCATGATGTGCGCGACGCCGGCCGCCTGGGCACCGGAGGCCGAGGCGGTCGCGGTCTTTTGTCCGCTTGCGCCGGCGACGGGCTGGACCGCGTCTGCGGTCTCCTGGGTCCCGACCGAGGTGTTACCGATCACGATGTCGTAACGCTCGGTCATCCCCCCCGGCGGATTGATTGACAGGCTGGGGGTTGCGCCGCCGATCGAGAAAGTCGTCACGATCATCGCGTTGTTCGCGGTCGTCGTGATGCTCGGGGTCACGTACGTGTCGGTCCAGTTCGCCTGCGTCACGAAGTCGTCGACGATGACGGGGCTGGCCGTATCGACGCCGGAGTACGCCACGATGCCTGCTTCGGACCGAGTCTTCGCCGTGAAGCTCCACGTGTAACTCGCGGGCTCGGCATTTGCCACCCGCGTGTACATGTAGAGATAGCTCCAGGTTCCGTTCATCATCGGACGAAGCAGAGTCCAGCCCGCCGCGGGCGTGCCCATCGTCGCGCCTGAACCGGTGTCGCGGATCGAGATCGCCGCGATCATGAAGTCGCCGTTGACTACGCCGGCGGGGACGTTGACGACAAGGCTGTTAGAACCCGACGTTCCCGATACCGTCGAGGCGGCGCCGCGGAAGGCGATTGGCGCGGGCTGGTTCTCCACATAGAGATCCGCCTGCGCCGTCCCGGCGTTCATCGACTGGGCTGAGGTGAACGTGTCCGAGGTGAAGCTGCTCGTCCAGTTCGAGGCGAAGCCTGCAGGAGTGGTCGCCGGAGTACCCGACGCTGGGGTGTAGTTCTGGAGCATGTCGTGCGCGCCGAAGGTCGAGGTGTTCTTGAAGGTGAACACGCTCGTGCTGTCGGTCACCGCGGCGGCGGGAACCGCGTGTGCGAGGTACACAACGTTCGTCCCCAGGCCCAGCGTGAACGCGAGCACGATCGCGGTCATGCGTCGGCGCAGCCGCAGCCAGCCGAGCGCGAGGACCAGCAGGGGAACAGCCGTTCCGACAATGGCCGGGACGATGAGGTCGTTCTCGGTCGCGGTGCCGCTCGTCGCCGCCGCGCGGATCGAGAGCGCGCCGACGGTGATGATGCCCGCCGCCCCGATGACGACGACCCCGCCGGCCGCGAGCCGGCCCACGCCGGTCGACGACTTGCTCTGCCCGCGCTTGCGGCGTGGTAGCTCCCACGGCATGAGACGCGCGAGGTGGAAGCGCTCGAGGGACTCGGTGACGCGCCCCGACTTCGGAGTGCGGACCCAGCCGCCTTCCTTCTTCTCGAACAGTGCCTTGAGCGAGGCGTACGCCTGGAACGGCACGAGGATCCAAGAAAGCCCGATGAATGAGAGCAGTCCGAGCGCGTCGCGCTTCAGCGAACCTTCGAGCAGCACGCCTGTGAGGTTCATGAGCGGCAGCGCGAGCGCGTTCGAAACGACCAGAGACCATCCGAAGACCTCGCCCCACATCGGGAGCTTCTGCCCGAGGATGAGGACGCCGACGATCCAGGAGACGGTCGCGACGGTGAACAGGACCGATTGCAGGTAGTACGGCGCGTAGTAGACGAACTCGAGCTTCTCCTGCCAGCTCAGGTTCGGCGAGCGCAGGATCGGCCAGAAGTATTTGCGCACGTTGAAGGTGTGGCCTTCAGCCCAGCGCATGCGCTGCTTGATGAGTCGGCGCACTTCGGACACGCACTCGGCCGGCGCCTGGATGTACGGGGTGTAGAGGACCTTGTAGCCGGCGAGGTAGAGCCGGATGGTGAGCTCCCAGTCCTCGGTGATCGACGTCGACCATCCGAGCTTGCGCAGCACATCGGCGCGGATCATGTAGACCGAGCCCGAGATCATCTTCATCGCGCCGAAGAGCTCCTGGCCCGCGCGCTCGAGCACGTAGCTGCCGGAGAACTCAGCGCGCACGCCCTTCGTGACCCAGTTCTCCGAGGCGTTGAGCATGTGCCACTGGTAGCCCTGCACGACGGCGAGGCGGTCGCCGTTCTGCGGAGCGCCTGTCTTCGCGTGAGCGTCGTGTCCATCGCCGATCACGTTCTTCGGCTTCGTGAGGCGGCCGAAGTAGTCGAGGAAGTGCCAGATGGCGTCGGCGGGCGGAACGAAGTCGGCGTCGAAAATCATCACGTACTCGCTGCGTGGGTTCATCCGCCTGAGCGCTTCCTGTAGCGCCCCGCCTTTGAAGCCCTTGCGGCTCGAGCGATGGATGACGCGAACGCGCGGGTGTTCTTTCCACTTCTTGAGCTTCTCGACGGTCTCGTCGGTGGAGTCGTCGGCGACGATGACCTCGTAGTTCTCGTAGTCAAACGACGTGCACGCTTCGAGCAGCCGGTCGACCACGCGGCCCTCGTTGTAGAGAGCGAGGTGGATCGAAACGAAGGGCTGACGATCGGCGGAAAGACGAATCTCACCCATCCGCTGCCATGGGTCGTTGACCACAACCGCGCCGGCCTCGCTGAGCTTCTCCCCGCGCAACGTGCGGTAACCCTCTTTGTGCTGGCCGTTGGTGTGTCCGTTGCCATTCGTCTGGCCGTCCGCCTTCAGACCGTTCCCGCTCGCGTGGCCGTTGGACTGACCGTTGCCGTGTTTCCCCTGGAACTTCGCCGGGTCACCGAACAGCGTGATGAGAATGACGCTGGCGATCGTCACGTAGTACTTGAGGGCATACAGGAAGAAAAAGAATCCGCAGAGCAAGGCGAACAGCGAGAAGGCGAAGCGCGGCGTCAACGCATCGCGGAACACAAGACCGAACCCGCCGATTCCCGCAAAGATGATCAGGCCGAGCACGAAGCTCGCGTAGAGCTTGCTCAGGAGATTCCCGGTCCAGATGACCTCGCGGCTCCCGCCACCGTTCCAGACGCGGTCGAGGGTGTCTTTGATGTCGTCGGCCGTCGCGGTGACCCGAGTGAGACGAAGCTTCGATTGGCGCTGGGCTTCAGCGAACGCGGCTTCGTCAAGTGGGTCGGCCATGGCGACGACACCGTGACCGCGGTCGGCCGCCGTGACGACGATGCCCAGACCGCGCGCGACGTCGAGGGGCACCGACCGCGCGGCCTCGCGCTCGACCGGGTCGATGAGGCGTGGCGATGACAACCGCGACTCGGTCGGGTCGATCGGCTTACTGATCTCGGGATAGGGCGCGAGCGATACGAACGGCGTGTCCGTTGCGCGCGCCAGGATGTCGGCGAGCTCGGGCTGCCCGAGCAGGCCGAGACGCACGACCGTCGTCGCGAGGGACTCTCCGGACGCACGATTGGCCAGCGCTTGCTGAACCTGTTCGCCGGTCATGACACGGCTACCGAGCAGAAGCTCGACGACGCGGCGGCCTTCAGGCCGCAAGGCTGAGAGCTGCTGCCGGGCGGTGACCGCGGCGGTGCTAGCGCGGAGCGCGCGGAGAAGCTCTGCCGACGGCGCGTCTTTGGAAACAAATGCGGTCGCGCCGGCGGCGAGGGCAAGGTCGCGCATCCCTGGATCGCGAGCGAGGAACACGACTGCCGTATCCGGGAGCTCGGCGAGGACTGTGCGCGCAACATCGAGGCTGCCGATCCCGGGCATCGAGTCATCGAGAACGATCAGATCGGGTTTGAGCCGGCGAGCGAGCGCGAGCGCGGTGGATCCATCGGCGGCCTCGCCAACGATCGCGATCTCGCGTTCTTTTGCGAGAAGCGCGTGGAGGCCCTCGCGGACGGCGAGATGATCGTCGGCGACGAGTACGCGGATCACCTGTCCTGGCCTCCTCTCTTATGCGCGCGAGCCACGTGCTGAAACTGTGGTGGGAAGCCGCGTTCAGGACGCCCCGCTGACGGGGGAGAAGGGAAGTACCGAGCAGCCAGGCGGGGCATACACGGGCCGCGATTGAGACGGGCCCGAAACGAGAAGGGTGGGTTGAGCCGACGCTGAGCCCCCGCTCAACCGCCTTTATTCGGTCGGCGGCTCTTCCTCGGCGTGCAGCTCGACGCTGCTCAGGGTCGTGCCCTCGAGACGCAGGTGAAGGCTCTCGAGCATCTGGATGACCGCCCCGAACTCCGCGGGACTGATCGCCTGGCCGACCGAAACGGTCAACGTGGCGACGCCGTTGCGGAAGTCCCGGAGGTGGAGAGCATTCACGGTCGAGAGCGCGCGGATGCGCCGCTCGGTCGCAAGCAGTCGCGGGAACGAGTGGATCGGCGATATCACGATCTGGATCTGATGAAGTCCCCGCTCATCTGCGACTCGGAGCTCAGGGAAGGTCGGAGCCGGTTCGGGCTCGACGATCGCCGGAGGCTCCGGCGCGAATTCAAGCGGCGGCGGCGTGAACTCGACCGGCGGCGCAGGCGCAAGCTCCGTCGTCTGCTCTAGGGGGAACGCCTGCGCAGGGTACGGCGCTTCGGTGATCTCGAGCGAGTTCGTCTCAGCGAAGAACTCCTCGGTGATGAACGCAGCCGGCTCAACCGGTGAATCGGGCGCGGTCTCCAACTCTTTCGGCGGGGACGCCGCGTCCCAGAGCGCAGCGAGGGCTGGGTGGGGCGCGGGCGTCGGAGCCGGGGGCGTCATCGTGATGTCATTCGCCGGAACGACGTGCTGATCGATCACCGGCTTGATCGGCTCGTGGCGAACGACGTCCTCCATGTAGTCGGCGACGAACGGCTCGATCTGTTCGGCCGGAGCCGCGGTAAGCTCGATTGCTTCGATCGGCGGCGGCGCCTCGGGCCGGCGGAATTCCGCGACGTACTCGTCGACGATCGGCTCGATGGGTTCGGCCGGCGCAGCGGTGAGCTCGATCGCTTGCCGAGGCAACTCCGCGTAGTCGTCGACGATCGGGGCTCGAGGCTCAATGGGCTCGAAAAAGTGCGTATCGATGGGCGGCGGGGCTTCCGGGAGCGCGGCCTCGAACGGAATCGGTTCGGTCAATGCGGGTGCTTCCGCGGCGAAGGACTCCTCGACACTGCCCGCGGCTGATTCCACAGGCGCCGCCTCGGCTGCGAAGATGTCGGCGGGCGCGATCGGTTCGGGACGCCGCAGCTCCTCGACGTCCTCCTCGACGATCGGTTCGGTGAACGCGGGTCTCACGAACTCGTCGACGGTCTCGATGACCGAGTCGACCGTTTCGATCGGCGCTTCGATGGTCGCGGCCCGGTCTGCGGCCGGCGCCACCGTCTCGACATCCTCAACGAGCTGCTCTGGCACCTCAGGCGTCGCGATGGCGGCCTCGGTCGTCTCGGCGACCGCGGCCGTCGGCGGAGGAGGCGCGGTCCGAGCGCGGAAGTCCGCGAGCAGCTCAGTGAGCAGCGACCGCATCTCGTCTGCGATAGCGGCCCGGAGGTCGGGCGCGATCCGCCCGCCGATCGCGTTCGCGCCTGCACCGGCGGAAAGTTGCCTGCCGCGCGCTTCCTGAAATGCTTCGCGCAGAAGCCGCATTTCGTTTGCGAGCATGCGGCGCTCCTCGCTCGCGCGCGCCAGCTCATCGTCCGCTCCAACACGCGCGTCGCGGCTCACCTCGTCAGCGCCGCGACTCGCGTCGGCCTTCGG
>VBIZ01000113.1 GCA_005880575.1 Chloroflexota bacterium
TGCGGCATGGTCCATCCAGATGTTCTTCGCCGCGTCGGATACGACCCCTCTCGTTATCAAGGCTTCGCTTTCGGTGGGGGCATAGAACGACTGGCGATGCTTCGGACGGGGGCGCCCGACATTCGACTCTTCTACCAGAACGACCTCAGGTATCTCGAGCAGTTCTAGTGCTCTCTCATGCCACGCGGGCACGTCCGAAACCCTCTGTTCGCGGCGGGGTCCCCCCGGCCTCGGACCCTCGGCCGGCTCCCCGCCGCGCGGGGGCCCTCGGACATGCCCGCATGGCCTCTTCTCGCCTCCGGGAAATCTCGTGTTAATCAAAGTTCCGGTGTCGTGGCTGCGCGAGTACGTCGATATCACGATCCCGATCGATGAGCTCGCTCTCAAGATCCATATGTCGAGCACCGAAGTCAAAGGCATTGAGCGACCATGGTGGGACGACAAGATCCGCGTCGCGCGCGTGGAGAAGCTCGCGAAGCACCCGAACGCCGACAAGCTGATGCTCGCGACCGTCGACTACGGCGCGGGTGCGCCAAAGACGGTCGTCACCGGTGCGACGAATCTCACCGCGGGCGCGATCGTTCCGTACGCCGATGAAGGGGCGACGATCATCGATGGCCACACCGGCGAGCGCACGGTTCTGCGCGGCAGGCCCATGCGCGGGATCAAGAGCGAGGGCATGGTGCTGTCGCAGAAGGAGCTCGGCCTCAGCGACGAGCACGAGGGAATACACATCCTCGACGCGAAGCTGCCTGTCGGCGCCGCACTGCGCCAAGTACTCGGCGAGACCATCCTCGCGCTCGAGCTCCAGCCGAACCGCCCCGACTGTCTCGGGGTCGTGGGGATCGCCCGCGAGGTCGCGGCGATCGAGAGCACGAGCCTCCGCGAGCCGCCCATCGACCGCATCGGTCTGGCCGCGCCGAAGGGTCTCGACGTGCGCATCGAGGATGAGCGCGCGTGCCCGCGTTTCGCGGCAGCGCTCCTTACCGGGGTCCGCATTGGTCCGTCGCCCGCGTGGATGCAGGCCCGTCTTGTCGCGGCCGGCATGCGCCCCATCGACAACGTCGTCGACATCACGAACTACGTGATGCTCGAGCTCGGCCAGCCGCTGCACGCGTACGACCATCGCAAGCTGCGCGGTGGAGTGCTTGTCGCGCGACAGGCCCGGCGCGGTGAGACGCTCCGCACGCTCGATGGCATCGACCGCGTCCTCCCGGAAGGAACGCTCGTCATCGCGGACGCCGAGCGCGCCCTCGGTGTCGCGGGGATCCTCGGCGGCGAGGACTCCGAGATCCGCGAGGACACGACGACCGTCGCTCTCGAGTGCGCCTCGTTCGAGCCGCGCGGCATCGGTCGCACCGCGACGAAGCTGGATCTGCGCGGCTCGTCGGGAAGCGCGGCCGCACGGCGGTTTTCGTGGGAGCTCTCACCGGATCTCGTCCCGCTGGCGCTCGCACGCGCCTGCCGACTGCTGCGCGAGCACGCGGGAGCGAAGGTCGAGGGCGTCGTCGATCGCTACCCGAACCCCCGCCCGAGAGTCAACGTGCGGATGCGCTTCTCCGACGTGCCGCGGGTCATGGGCATCGAGATCGATCCGGCCGAGACCCTGGATATCCTCCGGCGCCTCCAGTTCACCGCGGCGGCCGACGGCGACACGCTCGTCGCGTCGCCGCCCGTGGTGCGCACCGACATCGCGATCGCGGAGGACATCGTTGAGGAGGTCGGCCGCATGGCTGGCTACGACCGCCTACCGACGCGAATTCCCGACGGGCCCCTGCCGCTCGCCGAGCGCCATCCGCTCGAGGAGTTTCGCGAGCGGGCGCGCGACGGTCTCGCCGGGTTCGGCCTTCAGGAGATCGTCTCCTACTCGCTGATCGATCCGGCGTGGCTGAGGCAGCTCACCGCCGAACGCTCGCCCATCGCGCCTGAGCCCCTGCGCGTGGTGAACCCGACTACGGTCTCGCAGTCCGTGGCTCGACCCACGCTGCGTCCGAGTCTGCTCGACACCGCGCGGCGCAACCTGCGGCACCGCTCGTCCGTCGCGCTTTTCGAGATCGCTCCTATATATCTGCCGAGACGCGCGGATCTTCCCGAAGAACGCTGGACCATCGAGGTGCTGCTCGCCGGGAACGCTAAACCAGTAAAGGACGGCGAAACCTGGCTCGTGCCCGAACGCCCCTTCGACGTGCGCGACCTGCAGGGGATCGTGTCCGGCCTCGCCGAGCTTCTCGACGTGCAGGTCTCCGGCGATCGCGTCGAAGCGCCCGGTCTCCATCCGGGGCGCAGCATCTCGTTCGCCGGCGGCGGTCGGACGAGCCTCACCGTCGGACAGCTCGATCCACGGGTCGCCGAGGGGTGGGAGCTGCCCGTGGAGACCTTCGTCGCGGAGATCGACCTGGCGACCTGGCACGAATCCTCCCGGCCGGCGCGCGTCGTTGCGCCGCCGCGGTTCCCCGCGGCGCTTCGCGATCTCGCCATCGTGGTCGACGAGGCGACCCCCTACGGGGACGTCGAGCGCGAGATCCGGGCCGCCGCGGGCAAGGACCTGGAATCCGCTGCCCTCCTCGACCTCTACCGCGGCCCGCAGATCGGGGCGGGGAGGAAATCCTTCGCCGTCCGCCTGGTGTTCCGCTCGGCGACGGGAACCCTGGGCGAGGCGGACGTCGAGCGGCTGGTCAAACGGGTGACCGGGCGCCTGCAGCACGCCCTTGGGGCGACGATCCGGGAATAACGCTGGCCCGCCTGCGTCCGAGCGCGACTGAACCCCCGCGCAGGCCCTCTGGTACCCAGATAGACTCCGCGACCAGCGTTAGGGAGGTATTTGCACTAGTGGAGAAACGTTACTTGCGCAGAGGGTTCGCCCTCGCAGTCACAGCAGCCATGGCACTCGCGGCCTGCACGCCCGCGGGGACGTCACCGAGCGGCTCGCCCTCAGCGAGCGCGACCCCGACGCTATCGCGTGGCGCCGGCGGTGAGCTGAAGATCCTGTACTGGCAGGCGCCGACGATCCTCAACATCCACCAAGCGACTGGAACCAAGGACGCCGACGCCGGCCGGCTCATCCTCGAGCCGCTCGCGTCGTGGGGCCCGGACGGCAAGCCGCTCCCGAACGGCCTCGCCTCGGAGATCCCGACGCTCGAAAACGGCGGCGTTTCGAAGGACTTCACCACGGTGACGTGGAAGCTCCGCACCGGAGTGAAGTGGTCGGACGGCTCCGCATTCACCGCGGACGACGTCGTGTTCACGTGGAAGTACCTCGCAGACGAGCCGACGGCCTCCGCGAACTCGGACTACGCCACGGGGATCACGTCCGTGGTCGCGAAGGACCCCAACACCGCGGTCGTCACCTACGCCGATCCAAACCCGAACTACTACCAGTTCGGCGTGGGGGGCACCGGCGTCATCCTGCAGAAGAAGCAGTTCGAGCCCACGCTGGGGGCGAAGGCGAGCGAATCGCCCGAGAACCTCAAGCCGATCGGCACGGGCCCCTACAAGCTCGACAACTTCAAGCCAGGCGACGTGGTCACGTACGTGATCAACGACGGCTACCGCGACTCAACCAAGCCGTTCTTCAAGACGGTGACGCTCAAGGGTGGCGGAGACGCGACCACCGCGGCACGCGCCGTCTTCCAGACCGGTGACGTCGACTACGCCTGGAACCTCCAGGTCGAGGCGCCGGTGCTCCGCTCGCTCATCGACACCGGCGGCAAGGGCGACTACCTCGGCCTCGCCGGTCCGAACATCGAGCGCGTGAACCTGAACTTCGCGAACCCCGACCCCGCGCTCGGCGACAACCGCTCCGAGCCGACCACGAAGCACCCGTTCTTCAACGGTCCTGACGGGAAAATCGTCCGTCAGGCCCTCGCCATGGCCACCGACCGCGCCACCGTCGCGAAAGAGCTGTACGGCGACGGCCTCACCGGCAAGGCGAGCTGCAACCAGCTGAACGGGAACCCGGTCTTCGAGTCGAAGAACACCGCAAGCCTGCCCGTCTGCAAGTTCGACGTCGCGGCCGCGAGCAAGCTGCTCGAGGACAACGGCTGGGTGAAGGGCAGCGACGGCGTGCGCGCCAAGGGCAGCATCAAGCTCAAGCTCCTGTTCGGTACGACCAACGTCTCGCTGCGCCAGAAGACGCAGGACGTCCTGAAGAAGGGCTGGGAGCAGGCGGGCTTCTCGGTGGAGCTCAAGTCCGTTCCCGCCAGCGTCTTCTTCACGAACACGTCGCCTGACGGGGCGAACAAGATGTTCTACGACGTGACGATGTACACGAACGGCACGGACCCGGACCCGACGACGTACATGTCGTCCTGGACGTGCAAGAACGTCACGGCGAAGGCGAACAACTGGAACAGCCCGAACTACCACCGCTACTGCAATCCGACCTACGACGGACTCATCGACCAGCTCCGCAAGGAGACCGATCCAGCCAAGCGCAATCAGCTCGCGATCCAGGCGAACGACATCATCGTCGGAGACGTCGTCGTGATCCCGCTGGTGAACCGGTTCGCGGTCGCATCCGGAAGGGCGAAGGCCTTGAAGGGTGTCGTTCTCACCGGCTGGGACTCCGAGATGTGGCAGATCGCGGACTGGTCCAAGTAGCGAACTAGCGGTGCTACGGTAGTGCGGTGGAGCACCTCCACCGCACTACCAACGGCCGGCGTGGGAGGATGGCGGGCTAATTAGATGGGAAGATTCATCCTCCGCCGCCTCCTCATCTCGATCCCAACGCTCATCGTCATCAGCTTCGTGGTCTACGCGATCCTCGCGCTCGCACCGGGCGATCCGCTCAGCCAGTTCGCGGCGAACCCGCAGGTCCCGCCGGAAGTCCGCGAGCGCATCCGCGAGGCGCTCGGGCTCAACCAGCCCTGGTACATCCGCTACGTGAAGTGGCTCCAAGCGCTCGTCACCGGTGACTTCGGCTTCTCGTTCATGAGCCACTCGCCGGTGCGCGATCTCATCGCACAACGGCTGCCGAACACGCTCGCCGTGGTCGGCGTCGCATATGTCGTCGGCGTGCTCATCGGGCTGCCGATCGGCGTGCTCTCAGCAGTGAAGCGCTACAGCCCGGTCGACCACTCCGCCACGACGTTCGCGTTCATCGGCATCTCGGTGCCGACGTTCTTCACCGGACTGCTTCTCATCATCATCTTCAGCGTGAAGCTGCACTGGCTTCCATTCATCTACGACTCGAACCTCAAGGTCCACGACCTCGCCACGTTCACCGACCAGATCAAGCAATCGATCATGCCGATCATGGTCCTCGCTCTCGCCGACACCGCGGTCCTGACGCGCTACGTGCGGGCGGAGATGCTCGAGCGATTACCCCTCGACTACGTGCGCACCGCGCGAGCCAAGGGCCTCCGCGAGCGGTTCGTGATCATCGGCCACGTCCTGCGCAACAGCCTCATCCCGGTCGTGACCCTCGTCGCCCTCGGTGTCCCGGCGGTCTTCGGTGGGGCGATCGTGACCGAGCAGATCTTCCGCGTACCGGGGATCGGAGAGCTGCTGGTCCGGTCGATCGGCGATGACGACATCCCGGTCGTCGCCGCCATCGTCTTCATCTTCGCCGTGCTCGTGGTGCTCTTCAACCTCGTCGCGGACATCCTCTACGCGGTGCTCGATCCACGGATCAGGTACACGTAGGTGGCGACGAGAGCACAGGTCCAGGTCGGCGCCATCCCCCTCGCGGACGCGATGCGACCGGCGCGCTCGCTGTGGAAGGATGCCTGGCACCAGTTCCGACGACACAACCTCGCGATGGCCGGTGTGGTCACGATCGCTTTCCTCACCCTCGCGACATTCGTCGGCCCGTATCTCTGGACGCTTCCGATCAACGACATCAACTTCGGGATTGCGATTCAGGGCCCCTCCGCCACGCACCCATTCGGGGTGGACGACCTCGGGCGGGATCTTCTGGCGCGCGTGCTCTGGGGTGGCCGCGTCTCGATCGCCGTCGGGATCACAGCGGTGGTGATCGCCATGACGCTCGGCACCGCGGTCGGCGCGCTCGCAGGCTACTTCGGCAGGCTGGACAACCCGCTGATGCGGCTGACCGACCTGTTCCTGTCGCTGCCGATCCTGCCGCTGCTCCTCATCATCATCTTCCTGTTCCGCGACAACCTGCGCGCTCTGTTCGGCCCCGAGGCGGGCATCTTCATCCTGATCGTCGTCGTCATCGGCATCCTCAACTGGATGCCGGTCGCGCGGCTCGTGCGAGCCTCCTTCCTGTCACTGAAGCAGAAGGAGTTCGTCGAAGCGGCCCGCACGGTGGGCGCGACGGACGGCCGGATCATCCTCGTCCACATGCTCCCCAACGTGCTGAGCCCCGTGCTGGTCGCCGCGACGATCGGCGTTGGCGCCGCGATCCTCACGGAATCGACCCTGTCGTTCCTCGGGCTCGGCTTTCCGTCCGACGTGCCGACGTGGGGACGTCTGCTGTTCGACGCGCAGAACTACCTCGATATCGCGCCGCACATGGCCCTCTTTCCGGGGCTCATGATTTTCCTGACCGTCCTCTCGATCAACTACATCGGCGACGGCCTCCGCGACGCGCTCGACCCGCGCAAGTCCTGATCGCGCGACTCGGGCCGCGCCTCCCGCGCTCCTTCTACGCTCGGTCGACGGCCGTCGTCGCCCGCGATCTGCTCGGGAAGGTGCTCGTTTACGATGGCCCGGCCGGGAGGCGCGCGGCCCGGATCGTCGAGGTCGAGGCGTACCTCGGCACGCGGGACCCCGCCTCGCACGCGTACCGCGGCCCGACGCCCCGGACCGCGCCGATGTTCGGCCCACCCGGAAGGAGCTACGTGTACTTCGTCTACGGCATGTACCACTGCCTCAACGTCGTGACCGAGCGTGACGGCGTCGCCGGCGCGGTCCTCGTGCGAGGCGCCGAGCCGCTCGCGGGCTTCGACGGCCTCGGCGCGCGTGCGCTCGCCGGTCCGGGCAAGCTCGCGCGCGCGTTCGAGCTCACGACGGCGCACACGGATCTCGATCTCGTCCGATCGGCGCTCTCCATTCACGACGCACCCGCGGTTCCCGCGTCGCGGGTGGTGCGGTCCGCTCGCATCGGGCTGAGCCTGCACGCGACGACGAGCAAGCCCTGGCGCCTGCACGTCCGCGGATCCTCGGGAGTCTCACGGCCATGAATGAAGGCGCGCTCGTCCGCCTGGAGCTCCCCGCGATCAGGTCCCTCGTCGCCGACCGCACCGCGTTCGCACCCGGACGAGAGCTCGCCGAAGCGCTGTTCCCAACGTCCGACCTCCGTGAGGCGGAGCGTCTCCAGGACGAGACGTCGGCCGCGCGCACCCTTCTCCGTGCGAGCCCGTCGAGCGGACTGCGCGGCGCCCGCGACATTCGCGATTCGCTCCGGCGCGCGAGGCTGGGTGGAACGCTCGATCCGGCTCAGCTCCTCGCGGTAGCGGACACGGTCCGCGCCGCGGAGCGGCTCTTCGCCGACGTGCGGCCGTACCCGCCGCTCGCGGCGCGCGCGCGTTTCGCGCGACCGCCCATCGACGTCGCGGCCGCGATCGAGAACGCGATCGGAACGACCGGCGAGGTCCTGGACCGGGCCAGCGGACGGCTCGGCTCGCTTCGGGCCAACCTGCGCGCCGCGCAGGCGCGTCTGCAGCAGCGCCTCGACGGCCTCGTCCATTCTCCGGATCTCCTGCGGCTCCTGCAGGATCCGATCGTGACGCAGCGCGGCGGGCGCTACGTCGTGCCGGTGAAAGCCGAGCACCGCGCGGCGGTCAAGGGGATCGTCCACGACCAGTCGGCGAGCGGGCAGACCGTTTTCATCGAGCCGCTCGAAATACTCGAAGCCAACAACGCGCTGCGCGAGGCCGAGCTTGCGGAGCGGCTCGAGGTGGAGCGGATCCTCGACGAGCTCTCGCGCCGGGTCGAGAAGTCGAGTGAGGACCTCGACGCGATGACGGCGGCACTGGCCGCACTCGACCTCATCCTCGCGAAGGCGCTGTATGCGGATGCGCTGCAAGCGACCCGGCCGGAGCTGAACGCCGACGGCGTCCTCGATCTCGTCGACGCGCGCCACCCCTTGCTGGTGGAGCAGGGGAAGGTCGTGGGCATCGACGTGCAGCTCGGTGGCGACTTCCGCGTTCTCGTGGTCACCGGCCCGAACACCGGTGGGAAGACCGTGACCCTCAAGACGATCGGCCTGCTCACCGCGATGGCCGCATGCGGTCTGCCGATCCCCGTCGACCGCGGGCGCGTGCCCGTCGTCCGCCGCATCTTCGCCGACATAGGGGACGAGCAGTCCATCGCGCAGTCGCTCTCGACGTTCTCGTCGCATCTCCGCAACGTCGTCGCGACACTCGCCGAGGCCGAGCGCGGAGATCTGGCCCTTCTCGATGAGGTCGGCGCGGGAACAGATCCCGATGAAGGCGCCGCGCTCGCGATGGCCGTACTCGAGACGCTCCTCGAGCGTGGCGTCCTCGCTGCCGCGACGACCCACTACCCCGAGCTCAAGGCCTTCGCGCTCAACACGCCTGGCGTTCGCAACGCCAGCATGGAGTTCGACTCGACCACGCTTCGGCCAACGTTCCGCCTGAGACTCGGGCTGCCCGGCGCGTCCAACGCGTTCGCCATCGCGGAGCGGCTCGGCCTCGACAAGAGCGTCCTCGGCCGCGCCGACACGCATCTTTCTGAGCTGCACCGCTCGCTCGAGCGCACGCTGCTCGAGGCCGAGCGGCAACGGATCGAGCTCAGCGCGGCGCTCGAGGAAGCGCGCGTGTCGGTGGCCGATGCGGCGCAAGCCACGTCCGGAGCGCAGCGAGAGGCGGACAGGGTCCGCGACGAAGCGCAGCGTGCGCTGCGGCGGGCCCGCGCGGAGGCCGACGAGCTTCTCCTGCAGGCGCGCCGTGCGCTGCGGCAGGCGGAGGAAGCTCGCGATCGAGCCGCGAAGCGCAACCTCGTCGATGACGCACGCGCCGCGCTCGCCGAGGCGGAGTCAGCGCGGGCCGCCGCGACGGCGCCGACGGACGCACCGGTAACGGTCCCCATTTCGATCGGCGCGCCGGTGCTTGTCGAAGGATTCGCCGAGTCCGGCACGCTGCTCGGGGTCGACGACCGTGGCATGGCCGAAGTGGCCGCGGGTGCGGTCCGCTTGCGGGTGCCCGCATCGCAGCTGCGGCCGGCGCCGGAACCGGTCGGCGCGCCCCTCCGTTCGGAACGCCCGGTGGTGAGCGGCTCGGCGGCGAGCGTTCCCCTCCAGCTCGACATCCGCGGCGCGCGCGCCGACGAGGCGCTCGCGGTACTCGACCGCTATCTGAACGATGCCGCGGTCGCGGGAGTCAGTCGCCTGCGCGTGATCCATGGAAAGGGCACGGGGGCGCTGCGCACCGCGATACGCGCGGCCCTCTCCGAACATCCCCTCGTCCGGTCGCACGAGCCGGCCGGCCCGTCCGAGGGCGGCGACGGCGCCACGATCGTGACGCTCTAGGTCACGCGCCGCATCTCGACGCCGATGCGCTCGAGCTCTCGGAGGATCGCCGCCCGATCGCGCTCGATCAGTCCGAGGTCGACCAGGGCGACCGCGAGACTCGGGTGGGGGTCCGCTGCTCCCGGGTCCGCCCAGAGGAGCTCGCTGCCGGGCTCGGGCCGCGGCATCCCCGAGAAGCGCCAGCTCCGGAAGAGATGGACGACAAAGTCGAAGCGGCCGGCGGGAACGCTCCGCACCTCGTACACCGCGACGGGCGCGAGGTCCGCGACGCGGTAGCCGGTCTCCTCGAGAAGCTCGCGCCGCGCCGCGTCTTCCACGCGCTCGCCAGGCTCGATGCTCCCGCCCGGGAGAAGCCACGCGCCCGCGAACGGGCCGGCGGGCTGTTTCACGATGAGGATCCGCCCGGCATCATCGAGGCAGGCGACGATCGCGGTGACGCGAGGCCCTTGTGCGATCAGGTCTTTTTGGGCGTCGGCGTGGGGAAGGGCGGGAGCGTCGGCGTCCGCGGGAACGTGGGGGTCGGTACCGGCGTCCGGGTCGGCACCGGGGTGAGCGATGGGGAAGGCGTCGGGCATCCGTCGGGGCCGACGAGATTCCAGGTGTAGCGGCCATAGGCGTGCTTGCCGGCGATCGCGTCGCGTATCCATTGGTCGGTGTAACGCTGGAACGGTATGGGGGCGCGCGTGTCGTTGATCTTCATCGACACTTTCACGGACCCGTCAGGTCCCACGCACCCGGCGGCGAACCAGTCGTCGACCTTCGCCGGCTCGGTGCCCTTGATGAACCACTCGCTCATGGAGAACGGCGATAGCGCCGAGGGAACGAGGCCGGAGCCGTATCCGCCGTACGCACCAGGCGCCGAGACGACGGTCCCGTTCACCACGTTGGCCGGTCGCGGCCAATCCGAAGCGGGCGTGTCCGCGAGAGCCTCTTTCATGTAGTCGCGCCAGAGCTGACCTGGGCCGGTGGCGCTCGCGAAGTCGACGGTGCTCATCCGGTCGCCGTTCGAGTTTCCCATCCAGACACCGGTCACCAGCGTCGGGACGTAGCCGACCGAGTACACGTCCTTGAGGTTGTCGGTGGTGCCCGTCTTGAGCGCGGCGACGCGGCCGATGTTCGTCCACGAGCCGAAGATGAAGTCCTTCGAGGGCTGGGTGGTGTCTTTGAGGATGTCGGTCATGATCCAGGCGATCCCCGGGTCGAGTGCGCGCTTCTGCTCGTAGTCCTTGTGCTCCCACACGAGATTCCCGCGCGCGTCCTCGACCTTCAGGATGTACGTCGGCGTCACGCGCATTCCCATGTTCGCGAGCACGCCGTACGCGCTCGCCATGTCGACCAGGTGGACCTCCTTCGCGCCGAGCGTGAGGGAGAGGCCGATGGTAGTCGGATCGATCGGCGTGGTGATGCCCAAGTCGTGCGCGGTCTGGATCGTGTCCTCGATCCCCGAGTACTCCGCGAGGAACCGCACCGCCGGCACGTTCCGCGACTCGCGGATCGCCTGCCGCATGGTGACGGGGCCGTGGTACTGGAGGTCGGCGTTCTCCGGGCAGTACGCGCAGGCGGACGGGCTCATTCGCGTCGGGTCGGCCTTGCCGCCGAAGTCCGTGCGCGCGTCGACGACCACGGTGGCCGCGGTCGCGCCCTTCTTGAGGGCGGTGACGTAGTTGAACATCTTGAATGACGACCCCGGCTGGCGCAGCCCGATGCCCGCGACGTCGAACTGGCCCTGCACCTTCGGATCGTCGCGGTTGTTGTAGTCAACGGAGCCGACGTACGTGAGGATCTCGCCGGTCCGGGGATCGATCGAGACGAGGGCGGCGTTCCACACGTTGCGGTTGTGGAGCTTCTCGACCCACTCCTTCACCTGCCGCTCGCCGATCTCCTGTTTGGTCATGTCGAGCGTGGTCGTCACGCGATAGCCCCCGCGCGACACCGCGGCCTCGTCGCCGCCGAGGATCTGGGCGAGCTGATTGCGCACCTGGAAGACGAAGTGCGGTGCCTTGATCGTCGCGACCGGCGGTCCGGCGACCTTGATCTCCTCGGCGCTCGCGGCGTCGGACTGCGCCTGCGTGATGGCACCGGTGCTGACCATCTGGCTCAGCACGTACGCACGCCGGTCGGCGGCGCGGTCGACGTTGTCCGCCTGGGTCGGGTCCAGCACCGAAGGCGCCTGTGGCAGGCCGGCGAGGAGAGCGGCCTCCGCGAGCGTGAGCTTCGAGAGGTCGGACTTTCCGAAGTACGTCTGCGCCGCCGCCTTCACGCCGTACGCCTGGTTCCCGTAATAGATCTGGTTGAAGTAGAGCTCGAGGATCTGCTGCTTCGAGTAGGTGTTCGTGACCTCGACGGCGAGGATCGCCTCACGGATCTTCCGCTTGAGCGAGACCTCGTTCCCGACGATCCGCTGCTTCACGAGCTGCTGCGTGATCGTGGACGCGCCGCCCTGTCCGCTGTTGCGGCCGGTGACATCCGAGAAGACCGCGCGGATGGTCCCGAGGATGTCCACGCCGGGATTCGTCCAGAAGCTCTTGTCCTCCGCCGAGACGGTCGCATCGATGAGCACCTGCGGGATCTCGTCGTAGCTCACGACCTCGCGGTTCTCCTCGGAGAACTGATAGAGGAGCTGCGTCCCAGTGCGGTCGTAGACCTTCGTCGATTGCGCGAGCGGGTCCTTCGCGAGGTCTTGCGGCGAGGGAAGATCGCTGGCGAAGAAGGCGAACGCCGCGCCCGCGCCCAGGATCAGAAGCGCGCCGGTCGCGAGGATGATGGCGAAGAGTCCCGACGGCAGGGCGAGGCGCCAACCGCTGAACGCTCCGCCGCCCCGGCGCCGTTTCGAGCGATATGCCCCGCGCCGGAGCGCGTGGTCATGCGTGGTCTTCGAATGGGCGATGCGCTCATGGTACCCGCCGCCAAACGTATCCTGTGAGCGTGCCGACACGTCCAGAACAACGCGAGCTCGATGAATTCCTCACGCGCGGGGTCAGCGATGTGAGCGTCCTCGGCGATCTCCGCTCGGCGCTCGCCTCAGGCGAGCGTCAGTTGCGTATCAAGCAGGGATTCGACCCGACGCACGCAAATCTTCATCTCGGCCATGCGATCCCACTGCGGAAGTTAAGAAAGCTGTCGCAATGGGGGCACGAGATCGTCCTCATCGTCGGCGACTGGACGACGCAGATCGGAGATCCGAGCGATCTCGATCAGAGCAGACCCCTCAAGTCACGTGAGGAGGTGATGCGGAACGCTCAGACGTACCTCGATCAATTCCATCTCATCGTGCCCCGCGAGAACACGCGGATCGTCCTCCAGGACGAGTGGTACGGAAAGTTCGGCCTTCGCGACGTCATCCAGCTCGCGTCGCGATTCACGGCGCAGCAGATGCTCGCTCGTGAGGAATTCCGCAAGCGTCTGGACAAGAAGACGGCGATTCCCATCAAGGATCTCCTGTACCCGCTGCTCCAGGCCTACGACTCCGTGGCGATCGAGTCCGACGTGGAGTTCGGCGGGACGGACCAGCTCTTCAACATCCTGACCGGGCGCGAGCTGCAGGAGATGGTCGGCCAGCGTCCGCAGTCGGTCTTCATCGTCGAGCTGCTCGAGGGGCTCGACGGCGAGAAGATGAGCAAGTCCAAGCCCGCGCAGAGCATCTGGCTCGTCGACCCACCGAGCGAGGTCTACGGCAAGGTCATGGCGATCGACGACAAGCTGATGCCTCACTACTTCGAGTGGGCGACCGAGCTCCCGATGGACGATGTGCGCGCCACGCTCGATGCGCTCGCGCGCAAGGATCTGCATCCTCGCGAGGCGAAGCGGAAGCTCGCGCGGACCATCACAACGGAGCTGCACTCCGCCGCCGCGGCCGACGACGCGGAGCGAGAGTTCGACCGCGTCCACAAAGGGGGAGCGGCACCCGACGCGGTGCCGACGGTGGACGTCACGGTCGATGGGCAGAAGGAGCTGCCGATCGTCGATCTGGTCGTCTCCGCGTTCGCGAAGAGCAAGCGTGAAGCGCGGCAGCTGGTCTCGCAGAACGGTGTGCGCGTGGACGGCACCGTCGCGAGCGAGGACACGAAGGTGCCGGTGAGGGGCGAGCCTCTGGTCCAGATCGGGAAGCGCCAGGCCGTTCGCGTCCGCTTCCGGTGACGACTTCGCGCCCCATCGTCGCGGTGGTCCCCTTCGGCGCGAAGGGCCGCGATACCAAAGCCGGTGGCATCGGCCGTCAGGTGGCGCGGCGCCTCGTCGAGCGGTTCGCCGAGGACCCGAACGTGGAGCTGCGTCCGGTCTTCCTTGTCGCCATGCCCGAGACGCCGAGCGACGCGGGCTATCTCGTGTTCGGGTCGACGCCGGACGCGGATCTCGCGGCTCGATACGGCGAGTCGCTCGGCACCACGCACGCGGTGACCGGCCTCTACCGCGAGGACGACGCCGGCCGTACGTTCGCGGTGCGACTGGTCGACGTCCAGAGCCGCAGCGCGATGGCCGAGCGCGAGATCGCGGTCGCGCCCGACGAGCTCCATCGCGCCGAGCCCGCGATAGCGGTGTGGCTCGCCGAGGCGCTGGGCGTGGCGGTCCCCGGTCTCGCGCCGGAGACCGCGAACGAGCAGTCGTACCAGGCCTTTCTCGCGGGTCTTGAGGCGGAGACGGATGCGACGCTCCTCCGCGAAGGAGACCCCGAGGCGGCCGACGCCGCGCGGTCGCGCGCGTTCGGCGACTACGTCGCCGCGATCCAGCTCGACCCCGAGTCAATGCGAGCGGAGGACCGCCTCCTCGTGCTCGCCGCCGAATCGGTCGAGCGCGGCGACGAGGACCGCGCCGCGCGCTCCCTCGAGGACGTGGTCGAGGCAAAGCCGCGGTCCTGGCGGGTGCACTACATGCGCGCCGAGCTCTTGCGCCGGCTCGGCGAGACGAACCTTGCGATCGTCGCGCTGGAGCACGCCCACGCATTGCATCCGCTGCGCGACGTCGACCTCGTCCTGCTCGCCGAGCTGTACATCGCCGAGCAGGCACCGGGTCAGGCCGCCTCCCATCTCAGGCGCATCGCGCCCGGCAGCGAGGAGTTCGGCCGAGCACAGGAGCTCCTCGGCATTCTTGCGCTTGGCCGCGGCGATCAGTCGGCCGCCCGCGAGCAGTTCGAACAGGCTTCGGCGAGCGGCCGGGTCGGCGCGCGCGCTCACCTCGCACGGTTGCTCATCGCCGCGGGACTCCGCGACGAAGCCTCGCAGGAGCTCGATCAGGTGCTGTCGGCGGCGGATGCGGACCCGGACGCGCTCGGGCAGGCCCATCGCCTGCGGCTCGGGCTCGATCGCCCCGATCTCGAAGC
Organism: Chloroflexota bacterium; assembly: GCA_005880575.1. Lineage (GTDB taxonomy): Bacteria > Chloroflexota > Limnocylindria > P2-11E > P2-11E > 3-1-20CM-2-70-9. The sequence continues at coordinate 14,769 of VBIZ01000113.1, forward strand.
CGAGCTCGAGCGGGCGGGGCGTGGGGCTCTCTCGGCCGAGGGCACGCGGCTCGACGAGGTGCGGGCCGCATTCGAGCGCGTGCTCGCCTTCGACCCGCAGATCTGGGAGGCGCACTTCGGCTTGGGACTCGTCGCCCGGCGGACCGAGGACTTCGTCGCGGCCGCGGCCTCGTTCCGCCGCGCGCTCGACCTCGCTCCGGAACAGCCCGACGTCATGCACGAGCTCGGCGTCGCTCTGCTCGCTTCCGGGTCGAGAGCGGACGCACTCGGCCTTCTCGACCGCGCTGCCGCGCTCCGTCCCGGGCAGGCCGCGTACATCGCCGATGCCGGCTTCGCGCACCTTCGCGCGGGCGACATCGGCGCCGCGCGCGAGCGGCTGCGGATCGCGAGCACGATCGACGCCGACGATCCCCTGACCCGCGCGTATCTCGCGGAGCTCGAGCGCGTCGAGTCCGCGTCGGGGAAGGCGAATTGAGTCCGGTCAAGCAGATCGTGGTGCTCGGCGGCGGCTTCGCGGGTCTGCATCTCGTGCGCCGGCTCGAGCGGCGCCTCCGTCGCTCGGAGGCATCCGTCACGCTCGTCGACCGGCAGAACTATCACCTCTTCACGCCCCTGCTCTACCAGGTATGCACGGGCGAGCTGCCGCCGCACGCGGTGGCCTATCCGCTACGCGACGCCACAGCACCCGCCGGCTTTCAGTTCCGGCAGAGCGAGGTGACGGCGATCGATCTCGAGCGCCGGCGCGTCGGCACCGCCGACGGCGAGCTTCCGTTCGACCACCTCGTGATCGCGCTTGGCTCCGTCACGAATGACTACGGCATTCCGGGAGTTCGCGAGAACGCGCTTCCGGTGAAGTGGCTCTCCGACGCCGAGGCCCTGAAGCGCCACGTGCTCGACATCTTCGAGTCGGCCGCCACCGAGACAGATGTCGCGCGCCGCCGCGAGCAGCTCACGTTCATCATCGTCGGCGCAGGGCCGGTGGGCGTCGAGCTTGCGAGCTCGCTCCGTGACCTCATGGACCACACACTTCGGCGCATTTATCCGTCGATCGATTTCAACGCGGACGTCACGATCCACCTTCTCGACGGCGCCGATCGCGTCATCCCCGGCATGGACCCGCGCCTCTCGAGGATCGCGATGAAGCGGCTCGAACGGCAGCGCGTGCGCGTTCTCCTCAACACGCTCGTCTTGGAGATCCGGCCCGGGGCGGTGCACACGAAGGACGGCGCGCAGCTCCGCGGTCGCACGATCGTGTGGTCGGGCGGCGTGAAAGTGAATCCGCTCGTCGCCGCGCTCGACGTGCCGAAGTCGAAGGACGGACGCATTGTCGTCGACGACCACTTCCGCGTGAACGGGCGCGGCGACGTACTCGCGCTTGGGGACTCGGCGTACTTCGAAAACCGCGGAAAGGGGCTCCCGCAGCTCGCGCAGGTCGCGGTGCTCGAGGCGCCCGCCGCCGCGCGAAACCTCGCGGCGCTCGTGCGTGGCGAGCCGACACAGCCGTTCGTGTATCACCGGAAGGGCGACCTCATCGCCCTCGGGCGGACGCAGGCGGGTGCCGAGTTCGCGACGCTCGGAGGCTTCGTGCTCGGCGGTTTTCCGGCGTGGACGGTGTGGCGAGTGAACTACCTGATGCAGCTCCTCGGCGTGCGGAACCGTGCCAGCCTGCTCATCGAGTGGATCCTCTCGTTCTTTGCCGGAAGGCTGGTGGCGAACACGCCGTGACTGACCGCCCGGCCGTCATTTCCGCGCTCGACGCGGCCGTTGACGAGGCGCTCTTGATCACGCGAAGTCTTGCCGCCGACGATTGTCGGATCGCCAGCTCCGGCGAAGGGTGGCCCCTCGTCGTCGTCGCCTACCACATCGGCCTGGGGCTACGTCGGCAGGCGGGCTTCATCGCTCGCGCGCTCACGGGCGAGCGGCCGTTCGAGTTCGAGTGGGAGCCGACACACTCCCTGAACGCGGTCAACGCACGCGAGCACGGAGGAATGTCGAAGGACGAGGCCGCCACGGAAATCGAGGCTGGCCGAGCGCGCCTTCGAAGCGTCATCGAAAGAATGACCGAGGAGGACTGGTCGCGCGCCGTCTTCTCGTTCGGCGACCGTCCGAGATCAGCGGACGTCGTGCTCAGGCGTATCGTCCTGCCGCACGTGAACGAGCATCTGAAGAGTCTGCGCGAAACGATGGTGGCGCCACGATGACATTCGCCGAGCGTGTGCTGTACCACCAGATCCACCCGGCGAAGCTCTTCGCGGACATTTCGACGGCGGTCATCGCAATCGACCTTTTCTGGCGGCACGAGCTCGCGCCGGGTCTGATCATCGCGCTCCTCCCGCCTCTCCTCGTCTCGGCGGTGCTGCTCCGCGAAGCCGATCTGGAGCGCTATCGGTCGAGCCAGATGGGCGCGTATCTCCGACGATTCATGCCACCGTGGGTCCAGGCCGTTCGGTTATTCGGCGTCGGCGTCGCGTTCTACGCGGCATGGCACCACTTCACGCCCGGCGTGGTCAGCGGGCTTGCCCTCGTCGCGATCTGCTGGGCCAACGGGATCGGTCGGCACCCGGGCTCAGGGCGCGCGGCATAGGTGGAGCTCACTCCTCTTCTCACGGTCAAGGACGCGCGTGCGATCGTCGAGTTCTACAAGAAGGCGTTCGGAGCGACCGAGGTCTCGCGTCAATCGACTCCGAGTGGACAGTTCATCATCGAAATGTCGATCGAGGGCGAGCATTTCTACGCTGTGGATGAGAACCCACCGGCGTTCAACGTCAGTCCGACGACGCTCGGCGGGACGAGCGTACGAATGAGTCTCATCGTCGAAGATCCCGACGCGGTGGCGGCGCAGGCGATCGCGGCCGGCGGGAAGCTCATCTTTCCCGTCGCCGACCAGCCGTATGGGATGCGACAGGGCCGGATCGCCGACCCTGAGGGGCACCACTGGCTCATCGGCAAGAACCTGCGCTAACGCGCTGCGGCCGGCTGCTCCTCCACCTGCTCTTCGTGCGCCGCGATCACCTTCTGCGCGATGTGTGACGGGCACTCTTCGTAGCCGAGCACCTCGGCGCTGAACGTTCCGCGACCGCCGGTCATCGAGCGGAGGTCGGTCGCGTAGCGGAAGGTCTCCGCCATCGGGACGTGCGCCTTGATCCGCTGCAGGCCGGCGCCGGTCGCCTCCATGCCGAGGACGCGTCCGCGCCGCGAGTTGAGGTCGGCGAGCACGTCGCCCATCTGTTCCTCGGGCACGAGAACCTCGAGATTCATGATCGGCTCGAGCAGGAATGGCTGCGCTTCCTTCACGCAGTTCTGGAGGGCGAGCGATCCCGCGATCTTGAAGCTCATCTCGCTCGAGTCCACCGCATGGAAGCTCCCGTCGAAGAGGGTCGCCTTGAAGTCGGAGAGCGGATAGCCCGCGATGACACCGCGTTCGGCGGTCTCGCGCACGCCCTTCTCGACGGCCGGCCAGAAGTTTCGCGGGACCGAACCGCCCACGATCCGCGTCGCGTAGACGACCCCTGACCCAGCGGGCTGCGGCTCGATCTCGAGGAACACGTCGCCGAACTGGCCATGACCGCCGGTCTGACGCTTGTACCGGCCTTGCGCCTGGGCCTTGCCGCGGATCGACTCGCGGTACGGCACGCGGGGCGTTCGCATGTCGACCTGGACGCTGAACTTGTTCTTCAGGTGGTGGACCGCCACCTCGATCGCCGACTCGCCGATGGCGGAGAGAATCGTCTCGTGCGTCGCGTCCTCGCGACGAACATGCAGGGTCGGGTCCTCGTCGGTGAGCTTGTGCAGCGCGGTCGCGAGCTTGTCGAGGTCGGCCTTGCTCGATGGCTCGATCGCCACGGAGAACGACGGCGGCGGGAAGTCGATGGCGTCGTACTGGATCACGGCGTCCTTATCGCACAGGGTCGCGTTCGTCGTCGTCGCCGTAAGCTTTGGGATCGCGCAGATGTCGCCCGCGCCGACCGCGTCGGTCGTCTCCTGCTCCTTTCCGCGGAGGAAGAAGATCTGACCCACGCGCTCGGTCTCCTTCTTCGTCGCGTCGAAGACCTGGGCGTTGTGATGCAGCGTTCCCGAGTACACGCGCACGTAGCTCAGCTTCCCGACGAACGGGTCGGCAAGCGTCTTGAAGACGAATGCCGAGAGCTTGTCCGATGGATCGGGCTTCCGCGCGACCTCGTCGCCGGTCGGTGACTTGCCGATGACCGAACCCGCCTCGGCCGGCGAGGGGAGCATCTCGCGGACGGTGTTGAGCAGCGCGGCAAAGCCGACGCGCTTGTGCGCCGACGACGCCGCGACGGGTATGACCTTTCCCTCGCGCACCGCCCTGTGCAGCGCGTCGCGGAGCTCGTCGTACGAGAGCTCCTTCCCATCGAGGTAGCGGGTGAGAAGATCCTCGTCGGTCTCCACGATCGCCTCGACGAGCTGCTGCCGGTAGTTCCCGACGCGGTCGGCCTCTTCCTTGGGGAGGTCGGCGACGGGTTCCTTCGGCCCCTGGAGCACCTGGCCGTGCAGAAGGTCGATGGTCGCCTTCAGGTCCTGGTGCTCGCCGACTGGCACGTGCAGCGGCACCACGCGGTTGCCGTACGCCTCGCGGAGCTGCTCCAGTACTCGATCGAAGTCGGCGTTCTCGCGGTCGAGCCGGCCGATGACGACGATGCGCGGCGTTTCGGCCGTCTCAAGCTCCGACCACACCGTCTGGGTGCCGACCTGGACGCCCGCGGAGGCGTCGACGAAGACGATGGCGGCGTCCGCAACGCGAAGCCCGGCGTGCTGGTCGCCGGCGAAGTCGGCAAAACCAGGCGTGTCGATGAGGTTGATCTTGATGCCGTCGTGGGTGAAGGAGGCCAGCGCCATGTTGATGGTGATGTGCCGTTTCTGTTCCTCGGGGTCGGTGTCCAGAATGCTGGTGCCGTCATCGACCTTGCCGAGGCGGTTCGTGGCCCCGACCGAATGGAGGAGGGACTCGACGAGACTCGTCTTTCCCGATCCTCCGTGGCCGACGACGGCCACGTTTCTGATCTTCGTGGGCTCCGGTGATGCCATCAAGACTCTCCCCAGGGCGTGATGCGTTGGTAGTATCACCCGCGATGTCGGGGCACTCAAAGTGGAGCCAGATCAAGCGTCAAAAGGGCGCCGCCGACGTCAAGCGGGGCATGATTTTCACCAAAATGACCAAGGAGATCATGATCGCCGCGAAGGAGGGCGGCGGCGATCCGGACGCGAATTTCCGGCTCCGCCTGGCGATGGACCGGGCGCGCGCGGTGAACATGCCTCGCGACAACATCCAGCGCGCCATCGATCGAGCAACCGGTGGCGACGAGGGCGCGGCGCTCGAGAGCGTCGTCTACGAGGGCTACGCGCCGGGCGGCGTCTCCGTGATGATCGAGGCCGCCACGGATAACCGGAACCGCACGGTGTCCGAGATCCGCGCGGCGTTCACGCGTGGCGGCGGAAAGCTCGGCGAGTCGGGGTCAGTCCAGTGGCTCTTCGAGCAGAAGGGCGTCATCGAGATCGACACCAAGGGCAAGGATCCTGACGCCATCCAGCTCGCGGCCATCGACGCGGGCGCGGAGGACGTGGAGGTCGAGCCGGGCCTCGCCACGGTGTACACCACGCCGACGTCGTTCGAGCGAGTGAAGAAGGCGCTCGAGTCGGCCGGGATCAAGACCGGTGCGGCGGAGCTGTCGATGCGGCCGACCACGACCGTCCGCGTCGAGGGCGAAGCCGCGCGAAAGCTCCTCGGCCTCGTCGAGACGCTCGAGGATCTCGACGACGTGATCAAGGTGCATGCGAATTTCGACGTTCCCGAAGAGGTCCTCCAGCACGCGTAGCCGCGTGATCCTCGGGATCGATCCCGGGACGACCGGAATGGGATACGCGTTCCTCGTCGCCGCGCCGGAGCGCGCGCTGCTTCTCGAATGCGGAGTCGTCGACGTTCGGGCGAGCACGACCGCGGCGGAGCGGCTCCTCGCGATCTCCGAAGCGCTCGACGAGCTCATCCGCCGCCATCGCCCGTTCGTCCTCGCGGTCGAGCGCCTCTACTTCAACAAGAACGTACAGACGGCGATGCGGGTCTCCGAAGCGCGCGGGATCGCACTGCTCTGCGGCGCGCGGGCGGCGCTCGAGATCGCGGAATACACACCTCAAGAAGTGAAGATGTCGGTGACAGGAAATGGGCGAGCCGACAAGAAGGCGGTGCAGCGAATGCTCCCTCTTCTCGTCGCGCTCGACGTGCCGATCACTCAGGACAACGTGGCCGACGCCGTCGCGATCGCACTCACGCATGCGCAACGCGCGCGATTCACAGAAGCTGTCGCGGCCGCCACGTGAGTACGGCTGCGGGCGGGGAAGGCGAGTGGGGGTCCACGGCGCAGCGGGAGTTGCCGTCCGCCGAGTGGGCCGATCAGCCAAGTGCGCAGGCAAAGGGACCCGCGAGCACGTGGGCCCCCCGAGCCTCAACCCGCCCGCAAAGCGGTCCACAGTGATCGCCGCGATCCGGGGCACGGTGATCGCGCGCGGCGCGGATCACGTGGTCGTCGAGTCGAACGGCGTCGGCTACAAGGTCCATGTACCTCGGCAGCCGACGCGCGACGAGGTGCTTCTGCATACACATCACATCGTCCGCGAGGACGATCAGTCGCTCTATGGATTTGAATCGCGCGATGAGCTCGCGCTCTTCGAGATGCTGATCACGGTCTCCGGAGTCGGTCCGAAGGCCGCGATCGCCCTTCTCATGACATCGCGCCCCGCCGACATCGCCGCGGCCATCGCGTCGGGTGACGCCGCCGCACTGGCGCGCGCGCCGGGAGTAGGGAAGAAGACCGCCGAGCGGCTCATCGTCGACCTGAAAGGCAAGATCGGGCGGGTCGCAGGACTTCCGGTAACAGCAGGCGCGCTGACAACGGAGGACGACGCCCACGCCGCCCTTGTCGCGCTTGGCTACACACCGTCGGAAGCGGCCACCGCCCTGCGCCAGGCGCCCTCAAAAGGAGGAGCCACGACCGAGGAACGGCTGGCCGCCGCCCTCCGCGTCACCGGACGGACACCGGTCGCAGGGAGGTGACGGAAAGTACCGTCCACCTAGCAGGCGCCCATGCTATTTGCGACCATCTGCTGCGGCCGCCGCGCCGTGGAAGGAGCGTGCATGGTCGAGTTTCTTAAGAGCGAAGAAGGCCAGGGACTTGTCGAGTACGCACTCATCATCGCGGTCATCGCGATCGCGGTCATCATCTCGATGGTCTTTTTCCGCAACCAGCTCACGAACTACTTTTCGAACATCGGCAATAACCTCACGTAGGAGCGGCGCGGCGGCCAGCCGCTCCTGGAGGTCAAAGGCGATTCTCACCAAGTGATATAGTTATCACCGGCATCCGGCTTGGCCGGGCGCCACGTCGGGCACCAAAAAGTGGGTCGACCCCACTTTTTTTGTCGCCTTACGCGAATTGAAGATAAGGGGAGAGTTGCCGCATGAACCGAGAGCTCGTCACCGGCCTCGCGCAACTCTCAGCCGAGAAGGGGCTCCCCAAAGAGGTCGTCAGCGACATCATCGCCCGCGCCATCAAGCGCGCCTACGGTGATGAGGAGCACATCGACGTCAAGGTCGACGTGCAGACGGGTGCGTTCAAGGTCTTCCTGCTGAAGACGGTCGTCGAGAAGGTCGAGGATCCCAAGATCCAGGTCCAGCTCGACACCGCGAAGAAGATCAAGCCCGACGCGCAGCTCGGCGACGTGATCCCGTTCGAGGAGTCCGCGGCGGCGCTTGGGCGGATCGGCGCGCAGACGGCGAAGCAGGTCATCCAGCAGTCGCTGCGCGAGGCTGAGCGCGAGCAGGTCTTCGCGGAGTACGCCGACCGCGAGGGCGACATCATCAACGCCAAGATCAGCCACTTCGACGCGGGCTCCGCGATCATGGAGCTCGACCGCGGCGCGACGGCGATCCTGCCTCGTCCCGAGCAGGCCCCGCACGAGCGCTACTTCGCGGGGCAGGCGCGCAAGGTCGTCATCCTCGAGGTGCGTCGCACGCTTCGTGGGCCGCAGATCATCGTGAGCCGGGCGCACAAGGCGCTGGTCAAGCGGCTCTTCGAGCTCGAGGTACCGGAGATCTTCCACGGTCAGGTGGAGATCGTGGGGATCGCTCGTGAGCCGGGCTCGCGCACGAAGATCGCGGTCCGCGCCCGGCAGCCCGGCCTCGACGCGCGGGGTGCGTGCATCGGGCAGCGCGGCCTCCGGGTGCAGGCGATCGTGAACGAGCTCGGCGGCGAGAAGATCGACATCATCGAGTGGGCCGAAAGCCCCGAGCGTTACGTGGCGAATGCCCTCGAGCCGGCGCACGTCGTCCGCGTGGACATCGTCCCGGAGGAGAAGACCGCCTACGTGATCGTTCCCGACCGGCAGCTGTCGCTCGCGATCGGCAAGGAGGGCCAGAACGCTCGCCTTGCCGCCAAGCTCACAGGCTGGCGCATCGATATCCGGAGCGAGTCCGAGGTGCGGGCGGAGGTCGAGCCGGAGCCCGAGCCTGAGCCGGTGGCCGTCGCCGAGCCGGCGCCCGCGGAGGAGGAGTCGGAGATCCGTCACGATCTCGTGGCAGAGGTCGAAGCCGAATCCGCCCAGGCGGATGAGGAGGACCTGGATGAAGAGGACCGGGCGCTCCTCGGAGGCAAGAAGAAGCGAGCCGAGCGCCGTTAAGGCCGTGTCGAGGCCGGTGCGGAGCCTTCCGCAGCGGACGTGCGTCGCCTGCCGAACGGCCCGCGCCAAACGCGAGCTGGTGCGAGTCGTACGCTCACCTGCGGGGGAGCTTTCCGTGGATCTTCGCGGCAAGGCCTCCGGACGCGGGGCGTACCTCGATCCCGATCCGGGATGCCTCGAGCGTGGGCTCGCGGAGGGCGCGCTGGCCAGAGCGCTAGAAATTGATATCGACCAAGTGACCGCCGACCGGCTGCGAGTCGAGCTCGCGGCGGCGGCCAAGGAACGGAGACCGAGTGCCTAAAGCAAGACCCAGGCGAATGCCACCGCAGCGCGGACCGCGCCCTCGAGGGCGCAGGCCCCAGCGCGCCCCCATGCCGCAGCCGATGCCGGAGCCGGCGGCGCCCGTCGCTGTCGCCGAGACGTCGACCGTCGTCACTCTTCCAAAGACCATCGTCGTCGGCGACCTCGCGCGCGCGCTCGACGTCAGCGTGGTCGACGTCATCCGCGGGCTCGTGAACATGGGAACGATGGTGTCGATCAACCAATCGGTGGACTTTGAGACCGCGAGCCTCGTCGCGAACGAGCTCGGCTTCGAGACGCGCGCCGAGGAGGAGGCCGCGCCCCCGGCCGAGGAAGAGGCGGCACCGGAGCCGATCTCGACGAAGCAAGTCCTCTGGGAGGACGTCGATCCGGCAAAGCTCAAGGAGCGGCCGCCGGTCATTACGGTCCTCGGCCACGTCGACCACGGCAAGACGAGCCTTCTGGACGCCATCCGCGCGACGAATGTCACGGCGCGCGAGGCCGGTGGCATCACGCAGCACATCGGCGCGTACCAGATCGAGCACAACGGCCGAAAGGTCACGTTCCTGGATACGCCAGGCCACGAGGCCTTCACCGCGATGCGGGCCCGAGGCGCGCAGCTGACAGACGTCGCGGTACTCGTCGTCGCCGCGGATGACGGCGTGCAGCCGCAGACCATCGAGGCCATCTCTCACATCAAGGCAGCACAGGTGCCGATCGTCGTCGCGCTCAACAAGATCGACCGCCCCGACGCGAACACCGACCAGGTGAAGGCGCAGCTCGCCGAGCACGGTGTCACGATCGAGGAATACGGCGGAGACACACCGCTCGTTCCGGTTTCGGCGAAGACCAAGCAGGGCATCGACGATCTCGTCGAGACGGTCCTGCTCGTCGCCGACGTCGCCGAGCTGAAGGCCGACCCCGACCGGCCGGCTATCGGCCGCGTCATCGAAGCCCATCTCGACAAAGGCCGCGGCCCGGTCGCGACAGTGCTTGTCCAGACGGGCACGCTCGAGCGCGGCGATCTCGTCGTCGCCGGCACGACCTTCGGCAAGGTGCGGGCGATGATGGATGACAAGGGCAAGAACGTCGGACGTGCCGAGCCCTCGCGCCCGGTTGAGATCCTCGGTCTTCCGGAGGTTCCCGAGGCCGGCGACGTCATGCGCGTCGTCCCCGAAGAGAAAGCCGCGCGCGCCGCGGTCGCGCAGAACGCGCGCGAGCGGGCCGCGGGTGCGGCGGCGGAGCGGCCGGCGACGCTCGACGAGATGTTCGCGCAGGTCAAAGAGGGTCAGGCCAAGGAGCTCAAGATCGTCCTCAAGGCCGACGTCCAGGGATCGCTTGAGGCGATCAAGGGCGCCCTCGCGAAGGTGCCCCAACCGGAGGTCGCTCTCTCGGTTATTCACGACGCGGTCGGCGACATAACCGAATCGGACCTCACGCTCGCCGCGGCATCGAACGCCGTAGTGATCGGGTTCAACACGAAGATGGAAGCGCCGGCGCGGCGCGTGGCCGAGTCGACGAAGGTCGACGTCCGCCAGTACAAGGTCATCTACGAGCTCCTCGACGACGTGCAGAAGGCGCTCACCGGAATGCTCGAGCCGGAGATGGTCGAGTCGCTCCTCGGGCACGCCGAGGTGCTGCAGATCTTCACGTCGGGCAAGACGACCATCGCCGGATCGCGGGTGGTCGACGGCCTCGTCCGCCGTGGCGCGCAGGCGCGCCTTCTCCGCGGCGGGAACGAGATCTACAGCGGCAAGATCGGGACGCTCAGGCGCATGAAGGACGATGCTCGTGAAGTCACCGTCGGACTCGAGTGCGGCATCGTTCTCGAGAACCAGAACGACGTGCAGGTCGGCGACATCGTCGAGTGTTTCGTCATCCAGCCGAAGCCGCGGTAGTCATGGCGTATAAGCGATCCGACCGCGTCAACTCGTTGCTTCAGCGCGAGCTCGGCACCCTCATCAGTGAGGAGCTGCGCGACCCGCGGATCGCGTTTCCCACCGTCACCGCGGTCGAGATCACGCCCGACCTGCGGAGTGCCAAGGTCCACGTGAGCGTCCTCGGTGACGAGGAGGCGTCGGCCGCGACGATGAAGGCTCTCGAGGACGCGAAGCCGTTCCTCCGCCGCGAGCTCGGCTCGCGTACGGAGCTCCGCTTCGTCCCCGACCTGACATTCGTTCACGACCGCACGGCCGAGCAGGCCGTTCGGATCTCGGCGCTGCTCCGAGAGGCGCGCGAGCGCGAGGGACGATGAAGGAGATCACGGCGGCGCTGCTCGGCGCGCGGCGCATCGCGCTCGTGTCGCACCGCGATCCCGACCCGGACACGGTCGGCTCGGCGCTCGCGCTCGGGCTCGGCCTCGAATCCATCGGCAAGCAAGTGTCCTGGCACTGCGCCGACCCGGTGCCGGAGCAGCAGCGCTTCCTCCACGGCAGCGAGCGCTTCACGCAGGTGCCGCCGCCAGAGGACGTCGACCTCGTTGTCACGGTGGACTTTGGGTCGGTCGATCGCGCGAAATTCGCGCTGCCGTCGCGTCCGAAGCTCGTGAATGTCGACCACCATGCGTCGAACGACAACTTCGGGACCGCGAACCTTGTCGATGTCACCGCCGCGGCCAGCGCCGAGCTCGTCTCGCGCGTCATCGATGCGCTCGGGATCAAATGGACGCCCGAGATGGCCACGGCCGCCCTCGTCGGGATCATGACCGACACCGGCTCGTTCCAGTTCCCAAGCACCGACTCACGCGCGCTCGATCGCGCGGCTCGGCTTCGCGAAGCGGGGGCCGACTTGCAGGCGATCACCTACAACATCTTCCGGAACAAGCGTTTTGAAGCGCTGAAGCTCTGGGGCTTCGCATTCGCCCGTCTCGTGCGCG
>VBIZ01000114.1 GCA_005880575.1 Chloroflexota bacterium
ACGCGCCGACGTTCAGCGCGATCCTCTCGCACCTGGGAGTCGCGCCGGCGAACGCGTACACGAAGGACCAGGAGCTCGCGATCTACCGCGATTGGAAGATGCTGAGGGCACTCACGCTCGAGCAGGTGCCCGCTGGATTCCACTTCCTCGCCATCTTCGGAGACGCATCGACTCAGCGAGGCTCCCGCGTCGATGGGACGATCGATCAGCAAGGAAACATCACGGTCGCGAGCGCCACGCCGAGCGGACCCCCACCCTGCCCGATCTGCCTGGCACGGGGGACGCGGATCGCGACACCGGCGGGTGATGTGGCGGTGGAGCTTCTGAAGATCGGTGACCTCGTGTGGACCACGAATGGAACCGGCGCGCGCGTCGCCGCTCCGCTGGTCGAGATCGGGAGCACGCCCGTGCCGTCGACGCATCGCGTGGTGCATCTGCTTCTCTTCGACGGCCGCATGGTCAACGTGTCTGCGGGGCATCCCACCGCGGACGGCCGCAAGGTCGGCGAGCTCAAGGCGGGCGATCGGTACGACGGCGCGGTCGTGACGAGCGCCGCACTCGTTGCATACACGGGCGGCGCGACCTTCGACGTGCTCCCCGCGGGCGCGACCGGAACGTACTGGGCGAACGGCGTCCTACTCGGGAGCACGCTCCGCTAGCCGTCACGGTCTAATCTCGATCGGTCGACGAGCAGGACCACGTTCAGCGCGACGATCTCGGCCCCACGATCGCGGAGATCGGGATCTGGGATTGTCGGCTCACGTTCCGTCGTCAGCGCGATAGCGGCGATTTTTGGTGCGTTGTGAGCGGACCATTGGCCGTCATCAGATTGGCGCTTGTCCCGTCGAGCGTCCTCGACCAGGTGCGCAGGCGCAGAGACCCCTTGGATCCGCTGGCGCGGCGGGCGCGCGGTCGGTACGCGGGGTGGGAGCAGGTAGGCATCGACGACGACCTGATCATCGCCGTCCGCGCGCGGGCTCACGACCTGGAATGGCACTACCTGTTCGGCGACGGAACGCCTTTCGGCGGTGGCGGCTCGTGGCTGCCGACGGCGCGACCCGTTCCACTCATCGAGCGCGTGCAGCTGTGGCTGTCGGGACGTCGAGGCTCAAGCGTCGCGTTCATGCGCGATGCGGATACGAAGACGAACTACTAGACCGCGAGCTCCTTCGTCAGGAAATCGACGATCCGTCCGTACGCATCCTCCGCGTTCGCGCGCTTGGTGAATCCATGGCCCTCATCCGGATACACGACGTACTCGACGCGCCGGCCGAGTGCGCGCAGGCGCTCGACGACCTGATCCGACTCCTCCTTTGGGACGCGCGGGTCGTTCTCGCCTTGGAGGATGAGCATCGGGCACCGGACGTTGTCCATATGTGTGATCGGTGAACGCTCGACGAGCTTCGCGCGATCGTGCTCGAGATCGCCGATCCATCGCGCCAGAAATCGTCGCCAGTTCGGCTGCGCGTTCTCGATCATCGTCACGAGATTCGCGACGCCGAAAACGTCGACGGCACATCGCCACACATCCGGGATCTGCGTGACGCAAAGGAGCGTCGCGAACCCGCCGTACGAGCCGCCGTATACGGCGAGACGCGCACGGTCGAACTCCTTCTGCTTCGTCATCCACTCGGTCACGGCGCGAAGGTCGCGCAGATCGATCCCGCCCCAATCCTTGTGGATCGCTGCCTGCCATTTCCGTCCATAGCCGGTCGAGCCGTGGATGTTGGGGACGACGAGCGCGACTCCGCGGTGGACGAGCGCCGCGAGATGCGTGAGGTGCGGACCGAACGCGGGACGTGACTGGCCCTCCGGCCCGCCGTGCGGGTAGAGGATCGCAGGCGACGGCCCGCGAGCATCGCGCGGGCGGTAGACGAAGCACGGGATGTCACCGTCCGGGCCGGCTATTCGGATGAGCTCTGGCTCGACGAGCTCCGCTCTCGGCACGGCGAACGTCGAGCCGAGCGCCACTCGCGCCTCACCGGTCGCGGTGTCGAGCGTCCAGACCTGCCAGGGATCGATCGGAGAGAGCCGCGTGAACGCGGCGCGCGATCCATCCGCCGAGATGACGAGATCCTCGCAGGCCGCTCCCTCGAGGCGACGCTCGCGGATCGGTCCGGCTCCGATCCGCCAGCGCAGCGTCGAGTACCCGTCCTCGTTTACCGACCAGATCTGCGTTCGTCCGTCGGCGGACGACGCCGCGAGCTCGACATCCCAATCGGGACGATCTATGGGCTCGTATCGTCCGGTCGCGGTATCGAGCGCGCCGAGCCACAGATGATCCCTGCCTTCGTCGGTGATGACGACGGCGCGTCCGTCCGCGAGCCAACCCGCGGGGATGTGCGAGTCGTCCTCCGCGTGCCGCGTGATCTCGCGTGCCTGGCCCGTCCGCGGATCCACGACGAGAAGATCCTGCGTCGTGTTGTCGAACACGCGCATCACGAGAAGCCGCGCGCCGTCGGGGGACCAACCGCCCACGACGTGCCAGTAGGCACCGGTCAGGAGTTGCCGTTCGCTTCGCGTCGCGAGATCCGCGATGACGATGTCCATGTCCGTGGACGCTCGCGCGTTGCTCGAAAACGCGACGCGCGAGCCATCCGGAGACGCGGCGTTCCACGAAAGGAGTCGTTGAACGCGGCCCGCCGGATCGGTCGAGAGCGGCAGCGTCGGACCGTCGGGGTGCCGCACGTGGAGCTGATGGAGCTCGGTGCCGCCACGGTCCGCGGCCGCGATGAGCTCGCCGTTCGCGCTCCAGCACAAGCTCCGCACGGCGTGGTTCTCGATGGTGATCGCGCGCTGCGGTCTCCCACCGGTAGCCGGCAGCGTCCACGCCTCGTACGTTCCCGCGCCCTGATCCGAAACGACGGCGAGCGTCCGTGCGTCCGGCGACAGAGCGAGCGCGGAGCGACACGCGAACCGACGCGTGGTGTGTGGAACGCCGGCCAGACGCTCGCGCGGGTGGAAATCCGAGAGGGGACGGTGTGCCACGGGGACCCGATGCTAGCTATTCGGCCTGAAACACGTCCTCGATGCGCAGACCGAAGAGCTGAGCCATTCGGAACACGAGGAGGGCTGCCGCCAGGACTCGCGCGAAGACCATCAGTCGAGCATCTCCGCAAGCTGGGCAGCGTTGTTCACTGCCTTGTCTCCGTAGCAGTTGTTCATGAGGAGGTGGACCTCCTTCGCGCGCTCCGCGATTTCGCGGATCTTGGGCAGCCACTCCTCGAGCTCCTTCTTCTTGTACGAGTAATCGAAGCGTTCGGCCGCGGTGAGTCCCGGCTTCTTCCAGTTCTCGGCGTTGCGGCCGTGAAATCGCACGATCGCTAGGGCGTCGTTCGTCACCGCGGCGACCGGCGGGATGCTCGACGGAAATCCCTGCGGCTCGTCGACCGAAACATAGGTGAGGCCGTGCTTTTCGAGGAACGAGAGCGTCTCGGCGCGATTGCGCTCGCTCATCCACGTCGCGTTGCGGAACTCGACGGCGAGGCGATCGTCGGGTAGGAGCTCGCGCGCGTGAAGGATCTCGTCCTTGTTCGCTTTCGAGATCACGAACCAGTCGGGGTACTGCAGGAGGATCGCGCCAAGCTTCCCCGCCTTGCGGAGCGGCTCGAGACCGACCCAATAGCGCGCGAACAGCTCTTCGCGCACGTCCTTCGCGAGATCCTTGGGGTAGATGCGCCGCTTCGCGGCGGCCTCTTTGGGAAGGGCTTCGCGGATGTCCTTGGGAAGGCGCTTCGGATCGGTTGGGTGCGTCGTGAGCGGCGCGAACGCTTTGAAATTCATGACGAACTCGTCGGGTGTGCGCTCCGCCCACAAGAGAGCCTGCTTTTGTGACGGCAGCGCGTAGAACGCGGCGTCGTTCTCGACGATCGGAAAGTGCTCGGCGTAGTACCGCAACCGCTTGTCGGCGTCGTCTTTTATGCGCTCGGGGTACCAGCCGGACTCGATGAGCGTGGGGTCGGTCCACGAGCACGTACCGACAAGGACCTTTGCCTTTTGTTTAGAAGCGATCGGCTTCCTCTCTGTAGAGACCCGGGTCGAGCTCTTCGGCCTTCGAGCTGCGCTGCGCGAGCGCCATCACCAGGATCCCCAGAAAGACGGCGAGGCCGATGAATCCAGCGATCTGGCCGCGCCCGCTCGTCATGAAGGCCAGGGTGCCGAGGAGTGCGGTCATCGCATAGATCAGAAGCACAGCCTGCTGGTGCGTCAGGCCAACATCGAGCAGTCGGTGATGGAAGTGGCCGCGGTCAGGAGCGAACGGCGGATGCCCCGAGAGCATGCGGCGGACGAGGACATAAAAGGTGTCGATGATCGGGACACCCAGCACGAGGAGCGCGGCCGCGACCTTCGCCGTGCCGAAGATCGAGAGCACCGCGAGCATCGTCCCGAGGAAGACGACGCCGGTCGTGCCGAGAAACAGACGCGCCGGGTGGAAGTTGAACAGCAAGAACCCGGCGACCGCGCCGGCGAGCGAGAACCCCATCCACGCGACGAACGGCTCGGAGACCTGCGGAAGGAGCGCGAGACCTCCAAGCGTCACCGCCGCGATCGCCGCGACCCCGGCTGCAAGGCCATCGAGTCCGTCGATGAAGTTCAACGCGTTGTTCATGCCGACGATCCAAAGCATCGTGAACGCGACCGCGACTGGGAATGACAACTCGATGAGGCGGTCCGACAGCGGGTCGTTGACGAAGTCGATGTGGATCCCCGCGAGGACGATGACCGCCGCGACCACCACCTGCCCGAGGAACTGCCACCGTGCGCGGAGCTCGAGCAGATCATCCAGAAGGCCGATCGCCATCCCGAGCAGGGCGGCGATCGCGGTGAGCGTGAATCGCGAGGAACGGACCTCCTCCGGGATCAGGAACGGATGGCCCGCGACGCGGTCGATCAGCCAGAAGACGAAGATCGCCGAACCGAACGCCACCGCGATCGCGAGACCGCCCGGCCGCGGGATCGGGCGCGGATGGATCCGGCGGCCGCCGGGCATGTCGAGCATCCCCAGGCGACGCGCGAGGACGCCGACCAGCGGCGTCGCGATCGCGGCAAGCGCGAACGCGAGAACCGTGGAACCCACAAGGAGGGTCGAGGTGGAGGACACCGCGGGCACGATAACGACTCCAACGCATTCGGCGTTCCAGACCACACCGTCTTCTTAGACTCGGCCGGAATGCCCCTTCGGGTACGGCTGCTTGGGCGTCCCAGCCTCGAGCATGACGGCGAGTCACGCCGCCTCGAGGGCTACAAGCCGTGGGCGCTCCTCACCTATTTGCTGCTCGAGCCGCGCGCTCCGACGCGCCGCGAGCTCGCCGACCTCCTCTGGTCGGAGACAGACGACCCCCTCGGCGCGGTGCGCTGGTCACTGAGCCAAGTGCGGAAAGCGGTGAACCCTCCGGCCGAGATCGGCGAGCGCGACGGCAGGATCAAGATCGACGCCGAGGTGCTCGTCGTCGATGCGGGCGAGCTCCTCCGCGGCGAATGGGATGAGACCTCGATTGACGACCTCGTACGGGGAGAGCTTCTCGAAGGCATGAGCTTCGGCGAGGCGCCTTCATTCGACACGTGGCTGCAGGTCCAACGTGCCCGGGTGGCGAGCTCAGCCGCGGATGCGCTCCGCTGGGCGGCGACGCTGCTCTCCCACCGCGATCCGGATCGCGCCCTTACGCTGGCCGAGCGGGCGCTCCGCAGCGAGCCGTTCGACGATGGACTTCACGAGCTCATCGTCGAGATCCACACCGCGCGCGGCGACCGCGAACGCGCGCGTACCTACGTCGCAGGCCTCGCGCGCCGGTACCGTGACGAGCTCTCGATCGAGCCGCCGTCGTCGATCTCGCGTCCGCTCGAGCGCCCGGCGCGGAGCGCGGCCGAGCCTCTGCTCCGCCTCGACGTGCGAGCGCGTGCTCTGCTCGACATCGCGAGGGTGCGTTTCTGGGCCGGCGACTTCGCGAGCGCGCGCGACATCGCGCTGCGAGCGGCGCAGCAAGCCGGCGAGAGCGGAGACCGCGCGCTCGAAGCGCGGGCGCTGATCGTCGGATCGACGACGTACACCGCGGGCGGGCTCGGCACTGCGCGCGAGTGGACGAGCCACCTGCAACGAGCGCTCCGCCTGGCGAATGAGCTCGGCGACCGCGCGACATCCGCCCAGATCGAGACCGAGCGCGGTCGGATCGCGGCGATCGAGGGCCGGTACGGCGCGGCCGAGGCGTCGTTCCGCCGCTCGCGCCGCCTTGGCGAGGCCATCGGCGATACCAAGGAGGCCGGCTGGGCGAGGGCGATGCTCGCCGTTGTCCACGCCGATCGCTGCGAATACGCGACGGCGGAGGAGGAGCTGCGTGCCGCTCTGCCGGAGCTCGGCTGGGCGCCGGAGGTCATGGGCGTGCTCGCGCGGGTGCTAATCCGGATGGGCAACGTCGAAGACGGCAAGGCGTTCGCGGACGCGGCGGTCACGAGGGCCGAACGCGAAGGTCTCCTGCCGCCGCTCCCAGGCACGCTCGTACACGCTGGAGACGCCCGTCTCGCCCAGGGGGACCTTGATGGCGCGACGGAACGTTTCAGTCGCGCGCTGACGATCGCGCAGGAAACGCAGAGCCCGAGCTCGCAGGCTCTCGGGCTTCGCGGTCTGGCGCTGGTCGCGCGCGCCCGCGGCGATGACGAGAGAGCCGTGGCGCTCCTTCGTGAAGCACTCGCCCGCGAGGATCAGGCGCAGGGCCGGCGCTGGAACGTCGCCGCGATCCTCGCGGACATCGTCGAGGTCGAGGGCGGCCGAGACAAGGAGCACGTCGAACGGGGCCTGCGCATCGCGCTGGCGGGGCCGATGCCCGACTTGGCCGAACGCCTCCGGCGTTTTTCGTCCTCCCACACGCTGGGCCACACGGTGCCGCACACGGGGGGCCACACGGTCGTCTCGTAGAACTCGCGGTGCCGGCAAACGGATAGCGAAATAGGGAAGAGGAGAACGAAAAGATGCCGCTGTTCATGGACGTGCACCGGAAGGCCCCGGAAGGAGCGAAGGCGAAGGACGTCGCCGACGCCCACATGGCCGACGTGAAGACCCAGGGGAAATACGGCGTGCAGTACCTCCGCTACTGGTTCGACGAGAAGAACGGGAAGATCTTCTGCCTGGTCGACGCGCCCAACGCCGACGCGGCGAACAGGGTGCACAAAGAGGCGCACGGCCTCGTCGCCGACGAGATCTACCCCGTCACGGAGGGTATGTAGATGTTCGCCAAAAGCACGAAGACGCTGATCGGCATCGCAGCCGCGGCGATCGTTCTGCTGGCCACGCCGTCGCCCGCGAACGCCGGGGCCAACGACCTCGCCACGGCGCGTGCGGCTACGGCCCAGTTCCACCAGGTGGACGCGGCGAAAGCGGCCGGGTACGACCTCCTCGTCCGCGATTTGGCGGGAATCACCTGCATCGACAGTCCCGGCGTTGGTGTGATGGGCATTCACTACGCGAATCGATCGTTGCTCGGTGACGCGGTGGTGGATCCCGCTAAGCCGGAGGCGCTGGTCTACCAGCCGCTCCCGAACGGGGAGCTCCGCCTCGTCGCCGCGGAGTACATCGTCTTTCAGGGTGCCTGGTTGGAGGCGGGAAACACCTCGGGACCGACCCTCTTCGACCGGCCGCTCAAGCTGATCCCCATGGGGAATCGGTACGGATTGCCGCCCTTCTACGAGATCCACGCCTGGATCTGGCAGCACAATCCGAGCGGAATGTTCAAAGACTGGAACCCGAGCGGGAGCTGCACGAAGTAGACGCGGAGGCTTAACCCGTACCGAACTGGCGGTCTCCGGCATCGCCTAGGCCGGGAATGATGTAGCCCTTCTCGTTGAGGCGCTCGTCAAGCGCCGCGACATGGATCGGAACGTCGGGGTGCGCGCTCGAAAGGGCGCGCACCCCTTCAGGTGCGGCGATGATCCCGACGTACTTGACCCTCTGCGCGCCCCACTTCTTGAGAATGTCGACCGTCTCGGTCGCCGAGCCACCGGTCGCGAGCATCGGGTCGAGCACCAGACAGACCTGCACCGTCGCCGATGAGGGAAGCTTGTTGTAGTAGGAGATCGGTCGGAGGGTCCGCTCATCACGAAACAGCCCGATGTGCCAGACCTGCGCCTCGGGCATGAGCGCAAGCGCTGCCTCGACCATGCCGATCCCGGCGCGAAGCACCGGTATGAGACCCACTCTGTCCTTGAGACGCGCCCCTTTGGAGAGCGCGAGAGGCGTCTTGACGTCGCGCGGCTCCGTCGGAAGATCGGCGGTCGCTTCATACAGGAGGAGCGTCGCGATCTCCGCCACGAGCTCGCGGAAGATCTTCGGCGGTGTCGTCTCGTCGCGCAGGCGCGTCACCTTCTCCTTGACGAGCGGGTGCGCCGAGACATGGAGCTGCGCGCTCAGCTGGCCACCTTCTCGGGGGTAATCCCCGGGACCGGGAAACGGCGCGTCAGGTCGAGGACCTCCGCCGCGACGTCCTTCGCGACGGTCTCGTCGCCCTTCGCCTGCAGGATTCGTCCGATGAGCGCGCCGATGCGCTCCATCTCCGCCTCCTTCATTCCGCGCGTCGTGACCGCGGGCGTGCCGATGCGGATCCCGGACGCGATGCCTGGCTTCTGCGGGTCGTACGGGATCGTGTTCTTGTTCACGGTGATCCCGACCGCGTCGAGCGCCTTTTCGGCCTGCTTGCCGGTGAGCTCCAACGGGCGCACGTCGACGAGCATGAGGTGATTGTCGGTGCCGCCCGACACGATGCGCAGCCCCGCCTTCGCGAGCGAGGCCGCGAGCGTGCGTGCATTCACACGGATCTGCTTCGCATACACCTTGAACTCGGGCGTCGCGGCCTCTTTGAGCATGACCGCCTTGCCCGCGATCACGTGCATGAGCGGACCGCCCTGGATGTTCGGGAAGACGGCGCTGTCGATCGCTTTCGCGAATTCCGCGTCTGAGAGGATCATGCCGCCGCGTGGACCGCGAAGCGTCTTGTGCGTGGTCGTGGTCACGATCTGCGCGTAGCCGACCGGCGTGGGGTGCTCCCCCGCCGCGACGAGGCCGGCGAAGTGCGCCATGTCCACGAGGAGCAGCGCCTCGACCGAATCGGCGATCTGCCGGAGGCGCGGGAAATCGAAGATGCGCGGATACGCCGTCGCGCCGGCGACGATGAGCTTCGGGCGGTTCTCTTTCGCGAGACGCTCGAGCTCCTCGTAGTCGAGCATCTCGTCATCCTTGCGGACCCCGTACGCGGCGAAGTGGTACAGCTTGCCCGAGAAGTTCACCGGCGATCCGTGCGTCAGGTGACCGCCCTGATCGAGCGCCAGACCGAGCACCGTGTCGCCCGGCTTGAGCACCGCCGCGTACGCGGCCATGTTCGCCTGGGCGCCGGCGTGCGGCTGCACGTTCGCGTGCGCCGCGCCGAAGAGTGCCTTCGCGCGCTCGATGGCGAGCGACTCGGCGACGTCGACCCACTCGCAACCGCCGTAGTAGCGCCGGCCGGGGTAGCCCTCGGCGTATTTGTTCGTCAGGACACTGCCAGTAGCCTCCATGACCGCGGCGCTCGTGTAGTTCTCGGAGGCGATGAGCTCGATCTTCTCGACCTGCCGGCGCCGCTCGTTTTCGATGGCGCTGTAGACCTCGGGATCGATGCGTTCGAGGCTGGTCACTGCACTCCCCTTTTTAGGAGTTTTGGTTCCTGATGTTCCGCAGGCGTGGAAGACTCAAGTGCGCGGATTTGGTCCCGACGCCGTTGGTGGCGTCCGCCTTGAACCTTGGCCGTCAAATAGGCATCCACGATGCTCTTCGCCAGCGCTTCGCCGATGACGCGCTCACCGAGCGTAAGCAGGTTCACGTCGACGTGCTCCACCCCGTCGCGCGCGGACCACTCATTCTCCACCACCGCCGCGCGAACGCCCGCGATTTTGTTCGCGGCGACCGCGGGCCCGATGCCTGAGCCGCAGAAGAAGATCCCGCGCTCGACGTCGCCGCGCGCGACGGCATCAGCGAGGGGACGCACGATCAAGGGGTAATCATCGTCGGGCGTCGTCTCAGGCCCGAATGCGACGACCGTGTGACCCGACGCCTTCAGGTGCTCGACAACGGATGCCTTGAGCCGCTGACCGGCGTGATCCGCGGCGATCCCGATCTTCATGCGACGGTCGCCAGGACCTGGTCGATCTCGCTTTCGCTGATGGCGCCTTGGCGCAGGATCTTGATCTGATCCGTCGTGCAGTCGACTACGGTCGACGACACTCCACCCGGGGTCGTGCCGCCGTCGAGGACCAGGGCGATGCGCCCTTCGAGCTGTGCGATCACTTCCTGCGCGGTCCTCGCGTCAGGCTCGCCGGAGCGATTGGCGCTTGTCACCGGCAGACCGCCGCCGCTCGCCGCGATGAGCCGCCGGGCGAGCGGGTGATCCGGAACGCGAAACGCCATCGTGCCGCGCCGCGGCGCGACGAGGACGATGGTCAGCGGACCCGGCCAGAAACGCTGAGCGAGAGCGCGCGCGATCGGCGTCACGATCGCGCTCGCTTCGAGGTTCCCGATGTCCGAGAGGAGCACGGGGATGCGCTTTTCCTTCGGACGGTCCTTCGCGCCGTACAGCTTGCGGACGTGCTCGTGACCAGCCGAGAGTCCGTACACGGTGTCGGTGGGGAAAGCGACGAGCTCGCCTCGTGCGAGCGCGGCCGCGGCCTCCTCCACCGCCCCCGGCGAATCCGCCGCGAGGAGGCGCGTTTTCACGTCGTGGATGATAGCCGTCCAGATATGGCCAAGATCGCGACTCTGTTCATCGACAAGGGCGGCGTGCTCGTGAATAACAAGGTGCTGAGTCCCCAGTACCGGCGGTTGCTCGGCGAGTTCCTGCCGACCGAGCTCGGGGGCGATCGCGACGCGTGGGCGAACGCGAATGTCGGGGCGGGCGCTCGCGCGTTCGCACGCTATCAAGAGGCGTCGCTTGCGCCGCCATCCCCGAGCGTTCACGGGTGGTTTGTCGAAGACGTCCGTCGCTGGCTCTACGAAATGTGCGATGAGGTCGGTCGTACGAGGCCTCCGCAGGCTCAGGCGGATCGGATCGCGAACGCGGCGCATGACTACGTTCGCCGGCGTGTCGACATCGGCGCGCCACGGATCGTTCGACGACTGCAGGATCTCCGCAAGCGCGGCCTGACGCTGCACGTCGCCTCGGGTGACCAGCACAGCGACCTCGTCGGATATCTCGACACGATGGGCACGCGCGAGCTCTTCGATCGCGTGTACGGCAGCGATCTCCTGAACGTCTGGAAGTCGAGCGCGGCCTACTACCGCGCGATCCTCGCCGACACGCGCACAGACGCGTCGACCGCGGTCGTCGTGGATGACTCGGAGCGCGCTATTGGGTGGGCGGCCGAGTGCGGGCTGCGGGGCGTCGTGGTGCGGCATCTGGACGACGAGCCGTTCGAGACTTCGGTGCTGCGCGCTTTCGACGAGGTCGAGCAATGGCTCTGACGATTTCTACTCGAATGGTTCGCTGCGGACCGTACGGGCTCGGGTGATCCTTCTCGACGACCGTCGCGCGCGTCCCGTACCGCCGCTCGACACTGTCGGCGAACCCGTTGTCGACCCGCGCATCGATCTCCAGCTCCGTGACGCCGCGGACTGCGAGTCGACGCTCGACCCCAGCGATCAGGGGCCACACCAAGCCCTGCCCCCGATACGCGGGATCGATGAGCACGTTGAGAAGGCTTGCGCGACCCTCTTGCCATTCCGGTCCCGCCACCGCGAATCCGATCAGGGCCGATCCATCCCAGGCCGTCATGACGACGGCGTCGGGGTTCGTCGCCTGCCACCGCATCTCGCGCTCGGAGAACGCCCGCCGTCCCCACTCTTGGCGTTCGAGCTCCAACATCCGCGGACCAAGCTCGCGCCAGGCGGCCGCGTCAAAGACTGTGGCTTTGACAGACGGAGCCAATCAGCGCCTGGTGACGCCGACAACGCGAGCATCGCCCGCGAGGTCATTGATGACGCTCGTCTCTCCGCCGAGCGAGTACTGCAGAAGATGCGCGACCTGTTCCGCGAATGGCGGGTCGATCTCAAATAGCGCGACCCCGTGTGGCGCGAGGACGCGCGGGAGGTCCGCCGCCGCGCGCCAGATGAGCTCGAGGCCGTCCTTGCCCGCCATCACCGCGAGGCGCGGCTCGAAAGCGAGCGAGGTGCGCTCGCCGACGAGGTGCTCGAGCATGTCGTCCCTGAGATAGGGCAGGTTCGCGACGATGAGATCGACCGGCTCGCCGATCGGCGCGAGCAGGTCGCCCTCGCGAAGCTCGACGCGGTCCGCCACGCCGTTGCGCAGCGTGTTCTCGCGCGCGACGACGAGAGCATCCGTGCTGATGTCCGTTGCGATCACGTGCACCGACCGCTCGTGCGCGGCGATGGCAACCGCGACGGCGCCCGATCCGGTCCCCACATCGGCGACCGTGACCGCGCGTCCGGCGATGACCTCGCGCGCAGCGTCCACGAGCGTCTCGGTCTCAGGGCGTGGGATGAGGACGCGAGGGTCGACGGTGAAGCGGAGGCCGTAGAACTCTTTGAAGCCACGAAGATACGCGACAGGCTCACCCTTCGCGCGCCGCTCGACCAAATCGCGATAGCGACGCTCGGCTCCGAGCGACATCTCCGTGTCGGGATGCGCGTACAGCATCTCCTTCGTCACGCCGAGCACATGCGCCAGAAGGACATCGGCATCGAGCGCCGCCGTCGCGATACCGGCCGCGCGAAGGAGCGCCACGGCGGCGTCCCGCTCCTCGCCCCAAGTCCGCATCTCCGCGGCGAAGTATCGTCGGGCCGTGCAGCGGGAGCCGACCGTCGGGGATATGGTCGCTGCGCGCAAGGTCGTCGACCGATACCTTCCGCGAGCCCCGCTCGAGCGTTCGCCGCTCCTCTCCGCGAATCTCGGCGCCGACATCTACCTCAAGATCGAGACCTTCAAGCCGACGCGCACGTTCAAGGTGCGAGGCGCGCTGAACAAGATCGCGTCGCTGGACGACGCGGCACGGCGCCGCGGCGTCGTCGCGGCTTCGGCCGGTAGCCACGCGCAGGGCGTCGCTTTCGCGGCGTCGGCGCTCGGTGCGCCGGCCACCGTGATCATGCCGCGCGGCGTCTCGGAGACGATCGTCCGCGTCTGTGAGGCATACGGCGCCGAGGTCTTGCTCGAGGGCGACGTCTACGACGACACGCTCACGCTCGCGCACCGGATCGAGCGAGAGCAGGGTAGGACGCTCATCCATCCGTACGCCGATCCACTCATCATCGCGGGCCAGGGCACGATCGGTCTCGAGATCCTGGACGACCTCCCCGACGTCGAGGTCGTCATCGTGGCCGTCGGGGGTGGCGGCCTGATCACCGGAATCGCGCTCGCGGTCCGTAGCTCGCGGCCGGCGGTGCAGATCGTCGGCGTCGAGCCCGAAGGTGCCGACGCGGTCGGTCGCTCGGTCCGAGCCGGCCATCCGATCGTCCTCGACCGTCCGCAGAGCATCGCGGACAAGCTCGTCGCGAAGAGCACGGAGGCCCTCAACGTGGCGCTCGCGGCCCGGTACGTCGACCGATTCGTCACCGTTGACGACGACGACCTCGAGCGCGCCTCCTACGAGTACCTCGAATCGCTGTCCCTCCTGGTCGAGCCCTCGGGAGCGGCGCCCCTCGCAGCAGTGCGCGCGGGCAGGGTCGATCCGCGGGGACGGCGCACCGTGCTCGTGGTCAGCGGCGGGAACGCGACGCCTGCGCTCATCGCGAGGATCGCAGGGCACCGCGAGGCCGCGGAATCACAGGTGTGACGGTCCGGCACGAAACGATCACCGTCGAGAGTCACAAGAGCGAGGAGACGCTCGACATCACTCCGCGCGTGAAGGCGGCGGTCACTCGCGCGAAGATTCAGAACGGGCTCGTGACCGTGACCGTCGCGCACACGACCGCGGCGGTCTTCGTCAACGAAAACGCCGATCCGGACGTGCAGCGGGACATCCTCACCGCGCTCGAACGAATGGTCCCGCGCGATGCGAAGTATGAGCATGCGGAAGGGAACGGCCCGGCGCACATCAAAGCGGTCCTCATCGGCAACAGCGTGACGCTCGCGATACGCGACGGCGCGATCGCACTGGGCACGTGGCAGGGCATCTACTTCACCGAGCTCGATGGACCGCGCGAACGAAGCGCGACCATAACTGTCATCGGCGACTGAACGTCGTACCATCGCTCTCCTTCAGGGGAGCGGAGGTCGGTCATCGCTACAGCGATAACGAGCAGGCCGTCGGTCAGCGCGCGCGAGGCGGCTCAAGCGCTACGCACCGCGCTTTCGCGAGGCGGCGATTGGGCTGAGCTTTTCTGGGAGCGTCACGAGACGCTTCAGCTGATCTTGGACGACGAACGGATCGAGGATGCGATCTCGGGTGTCGACCAGGGCGCGGGCATCCGCGTCACGAGCGGCGAGCGCACGACCTATGCGAACGGGAACGTCGCGGACGTTGACGATCTCATGGCTCTCGCGGGACGAGCGGCGCGCAGCGTCGCGGAGGGCGGCGAGCTCCACGAGGCCGACGAGCCTGAGCCGGACGAGCTTCCGCGTCGCTCCACGGTCGCGATCGACCCACGCTCGGTCGCGGTGGAGCGAAAGGTGGAGCTTCTCCGTCGAGCCGACGAGGTCGCCCGAGGCCTCGACCCGCGCATTCACCAGGTCACGGCCAGCTACGGCGAGAGCGTGCAAGAGGTGCTGATCGCCAATAGCGACGGCCTTTTTCGCACCGACACACGCGTCCGGCTGAACCTAGCCGTGCACGCCATAGCCAAGCAGGGAGACGTGCTCGAGTCCGGCTTCGAGGCGATCCGCGGGACGGCCGGCTTCGAGATGCTCACCGACCAAGCGGTCGAGCAGGCGGCCACCGACGCCGCGAGGCGCGCCGTTCTCAACGTCGGCGCCGAGCCGGCTCCCGCGGGCACGTACACCGTCGTGCTCTCGAGCGAGGCAGGGGGGACCCTCATCCACGAGTCGGTCGGTCACGGCCTCGAGGCGGACCTCAACCTGAAGGGCCTGTCGGTTTACGCAGGCCGTATCGGTCAGAAGGTCGCGAGCGAGCTCATCACGGTGATCGACGACGGAACCGACCCCGACAAGCGCGGCACCGCGGCGATGGACGACGAGGGCACGGCGACGCATCGGACGGTGCTGATCGAGAAGGGAATCCTGCGCACGTACCTCTCCGACCGAAAGCATGCTGAGAAACTCGGCATTGCGCGGAGTGGGAACGCGCGCCGCGAGTCCTTCCGTTATCTGCCGATCTGCCGGATGACGAACACGCTGATCGCGCCCGGGAAATCAGATCCCGCCGAGATCCTGAGGTCGGTCAAAGAAGGCGTGTTCGTCAAAAAGATGGGCGGCGGGCAAGTGGATGTCGTGTCGGGAAACTTCGCATTCGAGATCACCGAGTGCTACAGGATCCGCGATGGCAAGCTCGCCGAGCCGCTCCGAGGAGCGACGCTCGTCGGCCAAGGCCCCAAGCTCATGAGCGAGATCGACATGGTCGGCACCGATCTCGGCTACTCCACTGGGACTTGCGGCAAAGATGGCCAGGGCGCGCCGGTCGCCGACGCACAGCCGACGATCCGCATCCCGAGCGTCGTCGTTGGTGGAAAACTGAAGTGACCGCCTCACCCAGGGGCAGGCTGGCGGGTCCTGTCCCCGGCTCGGGGTTGCGCGCTCACCGCACCCTCCCCACCCGTCGCGTCGCTCGCTTCGCTCGCTCCGCGTGGTGGGTCCCCGGGGCACCCGCGGTTCGCGCACAACCCGCTCGCCGGTGCCACCCGCCAGCCGAGTCCACCAGATGAGCGAGCGGCTCACCAACGAGGCGACAGTCGATGCGGCTCTCAGTGCGCTCAAGGCGAGCGGCGCGACCGGCGAAGTCTTTCTCCGCGAGGCCCAGTCGGGGTCAGTCGAGATCAAAGAGGGTGCCGTCGAAGCCGTAATCGCTCGCGGTGAGCGGGGCATTGGCATTCGCGTCTTGGACGAGCAGCGGCTCGGCTTCGCGTACACCAGTGATCTCTCGAACGAGGGCATTCGCGCGTGCGTCGACATTTCGCGACGGATGTCCGCGCTTACCGAGCGCGACGAGGATCTCGCCCTGGCAACGCGGCACATCGACGACGCCGATCTCGACATCTATCAGGCCGGCATCGTGGATCGGCCGCTCAGCGAGCGCGGCGCGATCGCGCTTGCGGTCGAAGAGGCTGCCCGCGAGACGGATCCGCGCGTGAAGCAGTTCCGCAAGACGACCTACAGCGATTCGGAGTCGACGACCATCATCGCCACGACCACCGGTGTGCGGGCGTCCTTTCGCGAGTCGTACTGCGGCGTCATGACTTCTGCGGTCGCATCAGAGAACGGCGACCGCCAGATCGGGTACCACGGCGAGGCGGCCCGTCGCTTCGGCGAGCTCGACCCGGCGCGGGTCGGCCGGCGCGCCGCTCAACGGGCGGTGGAAAAGCTGGGTGCGAAGCCCCTCGCGACGCAAAAGGTGCCGGTCGTGCTCGACCCATGGATGGCGATGGACCTGCTTCGCGCGATCGGACCGCTCTTCTCGGCCGACAACGTCCTGAAAGGCAGAAGCCTCTTCGCGAACAAGGTGGGGCAGCGCGTTGCCAACGAGAGAGTGACGATCGTCGACGACGCTCGTCGGCCGCGCGGCCTCCGCAGCGCGCCATTCGACGGCGAAGGGGTCGCCACGGAAACACGCACGCTGATCGATAAGGGAGTGCTGCGCGGTTACCTCACGTCGCTCAAGACAGCGCGGAAGCTCGGCGCCGAACCCACGGGAAACGCTAGACGCAGCGGCTACGGGTCACCGGCGCGGATCGGACCATCGAACCTGTTCGTCGCCGCGGGGACGGACGATGCGACGGCGATCATCGGCGGCCTGGATCGCGCCCTCGCCGTCACCTCACTTCTAAACTTGCACACGATCGATCCGGTGTCGGGCGAGTTCTCGCTCGGCGCGACCGGCAACTATCTCGAGCGAGGTAACCGGGTTCATCCAGCCCAGGGGATCACCATCGCGGGCAACCTCACGCATCTTCTGAGCTCGGTCGTCGCGGTCGGGACCGACCTCGTCTTCGGACCGAGCGGACTTGGCAGCCCAACGCTCCTGATCTCAGAGCTGTCCGTCGGAGGGGCCTGATGTCCTGGCGGTCCCTGCTCAAAGGGGACCCTCTGCCGTGGCTTCTCGAACGGAGCGACCCGGCGGTGCGCGCGCAGACGTTGCGCTCGCTTCTGGACAAGGGTCCGCGCGATCCCGACCTTCGCGAGGCGCAGCAGCGCGCCATGATCACGCCACCGATCTCGACGATCCTCCGGCGTCAGAAGCCTGAGGGCGGCTGGCCCGGAACGCCGATCTACGGCCCGAAGTACGAGGGCACGCATTGGTCGAACCTCCTCCTCGTCGAATATGGCGCCGATCCGAGCGATCCGCGCGTTCGGCGTGCGGCGAGGCGCGTGCTCGAGCTGCTCGGGGATCCGAAGGCGGCGGGCATGGAATGGATCTTCGGCCGCGATCACGGGGCATCGTGCTTCGTGGGCAACGTGGTCCGCTATCTCGCGAGCGCGGGTTACGGCAACGACGAGCGGCTCGAGCCGCTCGTCCAGCGGCTGGTGCGGGACTCCAAGAAATTCGACGCGGCATGCTGGATCAATGGCGAGCAGCCCTGTGCCTGGGGATACTCGAGGCTCATCTGGGGCCTCGCGGCGCTCCCCGAGACCGCGCGAACGCGGGAGGTCCAGCGCACGCTGCGGCGGGGCGTCGAATTCCTGCTGTCATACAAGATGGAGCGCGGCCGCTATCCCACCGACACGGCACCGAGCTATCTCTGGCGCCAGGTCTCATTCCCACTCTTCTATCAGGCCGATGTGCTCTTCGTGCTCCGCGCGATCGATGCGGCCGGCGCGATCGACGATGACCGCGCGCAGCCCGCGATCGGCTGGCTCCTCGCACGTCAGGACGCGCGCGGGCGGTGGGGCGGGCGTGCGCCGTACGCGGCGCGGATGCCGTCGCGGGTGGACGCGAGCAAGTGGGTGACGTTGCAGGCCTGCACGATCTTGAAGCACGCTTTCCCCGAGATGGCCGCCTGACCAAGCGCCGCATCCTCAAAGACGTCGGGCCTCTCCGGTTCGGCGAAGGCCACGACACGACCTTTCCGTATGCGCTCGCACTCGCGACCGGTGCTGAATACGACTGGCTCATGGGCTCCTCGGGCGCGGCGTTCACGGCGACGATCGACGAATCGGGTTGGGATCCACTCGCGGCAACTCCGCGAGACGCCGCCACGCTCGGGCGCGCCGCGCGTGCCGCAGGTGTTCGACTGGACCCGGAGCCGCCACCGTACGACGACGAGATGCGTGCGTTGATCCTCGATCGCGCCAAGGAGGCGATCGACGGGCACCTCCCGCCTCTGGTCTTCGGCCTCGGCGGGGCGCCCGAGTACGGGCTCATCGTTGGCTACGACGAGGAGGGTCCGACGTTCTTCGCGCGAACGTTCTTCGACAAAGGCGACGACCCCCGCCGGGCCGGCTGGTCCGAGTTCGAGAGCGAGCAACGAGGGGGCCTCATCTTTCTCGACAAGACCGCGCCACCCGACCGGCCGAGCGCGCTCCGCGAGGGCATCGACGCGGCGCTCGCGGCGGGCGACGCGAGCGATCAGGCGCTCTCGTCGTGGGCAGCCGCCCTGCGCGACGACGGGCGGTGGACTGACGCCAAGCACGCCGGAAGCGCCGCATTCGCCGATCACGCGATGCGGCTGGTGCTGGTCGACAAGCGCAGCGCCGCCGCGCGCTTCCTTCGCGCCGCGCGCGGCCTGCTCCCCAACGCGCCCGGCGCCGATCTCCTGCGCGCGGCGGAGTCGTACGGGTACGCGGCGGATGCCGCGGCAAAGGGAGGGGTGGGCGAATTCGATGGCGGCGTGGCCATGCGGTTCATCGACCCAGGCCACCGCCGCGCCTGGGCCAAGAATCTCGATACGGTGCGCGACAACGATCGAGAGGCGCGCGAGGCGCTGACCTCGGCGCGAGGAGGAATGCGTTGAACGATCTCGCCGCCGCGATCGTGCTCGGCGTGGTCCAGGGTCTCACGGAGTTTCTGCCGGTGAGCTCGACGGCTCACCTCATCCTGGTGAGCGACCTGCTGAAGCTTGACCCCGAGCGGTTCGGCCTGTCGTTCGACGTCGCTCTGCACCTCGGCACCGCGCTCGCCGTCCTCCTCTATTTCGCGCGAACCTGGATCGACCTCGTCGTCGGCCTCTTCCGCGGACGGTGGCGCATGCCGGCGCTGATCGTTCTCGGCACCGCCCCCGCCGCGATCGCCGGGGTCCTCTTCCAATCGGCGATCGAACGCGAGATGCGGGGACCTCTCATCATTGCCGCGGGTCTGGTCGTCGGATCGATCGTGTTCGTCGTAGCCGAGGCGATCGCCCGGCAGCGGCGGTTGATGAACGAGGTTGGGGTCGGCGATGCGCTCGTCATCGGGATCGCTCAGGCGATCGCGCTCATCCCCGGGATATCGCGCTCGGGCATCACGATCTCCGCGGGCCTCGTGCGAGAGCTGAGGCGCGAGGACGCCACACGCTTCGCGTTCCTGCTGGCGACTCCGGTGATCCTCGGTGCAGGCGCGAAGACCCTGCTCGACGCGCGGAAGGCAACCGCGCTCTTCGCGCAGCCCGACGTGCTCGCCGTCGGCTTCGCGTTGTCCTTCCTCTCCGGACTCGCCGCCGTGGCGTTCATGGTCCGCTTCCTGCGCGGACACTCGCTGAACTGGTTCGTGGCCTACCGCCTTGCGCTCGCTGCGCTGATCGTCATCGCGGTGATCGCCGGAGTCCTGTAGGCCGCCGGGCCAGGCTTCGCCGCGTGGTGGCACGATAACCCTGTGGACCTCGGCCTCCGGGACAAAGTCACGATCGTCGCCGCGTCGAGCAAGGGCCTAGGACGCGCCGTCGCCGAGGAATTCGCGCGCGAGGGCGCGCGCCTCGTGATGTGCAGCCGCGACGAAGCGGCGATCCGTACCGCGGCCGAGGGAGTGCAGCGCAAGACCGGCGCCGACGTGCAGTGGACGGTGGCCGACGTCGGGACAGCCGAGGGTTGCCAGAAGCTCGTGCGAACCGCTGTCGACAAGTTCGGGACGATCGACATCCTCGTATCGAACGCGGGCGGTCCTCCGCCTGGACGGTTCGACGATCTCGACGATGCCGCCTGGCAGAAGGCAGTCGGCATCACGCTCTTCTCCGCGGTACGTCTCACGCGCCTCGTCCTTCCGCACATGCGCAAGGCCGGCGGCGGCTCGATCGTCTACATGACGTCGACGACGGTGCGCCAGCCCACGCAGTACCTGAACCTCATCCTCTCGAATGCAATACGCGCGGCTGTGCAGGGGATGGCGAAAACCTTGTCGAGCGATCTTGCGAAGGACGGCGTCCGCGTGAACTGCGTGCAGCCGGGACGCATCCTCACCGAGCGCATCGAGCAGCTCGACTCCGACACCGCGAAGCGGCAGAACACGACGCCCGACACAATCCGCGCGCACTACGAGAAGAACGTCATCCCGATGGGCCGCTACGGAAAGCCCGAGGAGTTCGCGGCGGCAGTTGTATTTCTCGCATCGCCGAAGGCGTCCTACATCACCGGGACGTCACTGCAGGTCGATGGCGGCATGCTCATGAGCATGTTCTAGGGCGGTGATCGTCGCCGAACGGCTTCGACCGTACGTTTTCCGTCTGCCGATCGAGAAGATCCGAGCCGGCTACAAGAGCGACATCTACTTCGCGCGCACGAAGCTGATCCTCGAGCGCGACGACCGGCACGAGCGCGTAACGATGCAGGTCTTCCAGAAGCATCCCGACGCCGTCATCGTCGGGACGGACCAGACGCTCGCGCTTCTTCACGTCGGGAGCGGTCACTACCGCGAGCGCACCCGAGCCGATGCGCTCTTCGATCGCTACCTCGCCGCGGAGCGGCGGCTCTACGCGACCTGGTCGCGGCTTCCGATGGTCGACTGGGCCGCGTATGAGCCGGTGGCGCGCGAGGTCTTCGAGATCTCGCGCGAGCTCGCCTCGCTCTGGGTGCCGACCTGGCAGGACCTCGAGGTGTCGTCGCTGTACGACGGCGAGGTCGCGAAACCACTCGAGCCTGTGATGCACATCGAAGGCGAGTACGCGGAGTTCGCGCATCTCGAGACCCTCTACCTCGGGGCACTCGCCGAGGGCACCCGCGTCGCGACGAACACGCGTGACGTGGTGGCGGCCGCGAACGGGAAGCCAGTGATCATGTTCGGAGCGCGGCATCAGGGCCACGAGGCGCAGGCGGGCTCGGGATACGCGGCATATGTCGGAGGCGCGACCGCGGTCTCGACCGACGAGCAGGGTGAGTGGTGGGGATCCAAAGGGCTCGGTACCGTCCCCCACGCGCTGATTGCGGTGTATGGCGGCGACACGACCGTCGCCACACTGAAGTTCGACGAATACATCAATCGCGCGCCGGACGCGGTCGGGCATCTGACGGCGAAGGGAACGCCCGAGGGGCACGTGAACGTCACGAGCCTGGTCGACTTCAACAACGACGTCGTAAATACCTCGCTCGGCGTCGCCCACGCGCTGGGCGCGCGCCTCTGGGGCGTTCGCGTCGACACGAGCGAGTCCCTCGTCGACCGCGCCATCCTCCGCGAGCTCGAGGAAAAGGAGGGCGTCGCGATGGGCGAGCTCCGCGGAGTCACGCCGCGACTCGTCGCGCTCCTTCGCGAGGCGCTCGACCGCAACGGATATCGACACGTTCGCATCGTCGCCTCGGGCGGATTCGACGCCGAGAAGATCCGCCGCTTCGAAGCGCTGGGGGTTCCCGTGGACGTATATGGCGTCGGCTCCGCACTCGTGCACGGCAGCGGGTTCGATCACACCGCCGACATCGTCCGCGTCCAGGGGCGTCCGCTCGCGAAGACCGGACGCCGCTACATCGCGAGCGACCGGCTCCATCGGGTGGACTGGCCGGCCCTGGTCGGCGAGCGGAATTGGGCGCACTCCAGCTCCTGACCCTCGTCGCCGGCCTGGCGATCGCTGGACTGGCGAAAGGCGCCACCGCGATGGGGCTTCCCCTAATCGCCACGCCGATCCTCGCATCGGTGTTCGGCCCGAAGCAGGCCGTGGTGATCATCACGATCCCGATCTTCGTCGCGAACACGATCCTCGTGTTGCAGTCGTGGCGTGTGCTTGGGTATCTGCGCACGCTCGTGCCGCTCATCGTCGCGAACGCCGCGGGCACCGTCCTTGGCGCACTGCTCCTCGCGGGACTCGATCAAAAAACCTTCGCGATCCTCATCACCGCGATGGTCGTGCTGTTTCTTGCGCGCGGCGATCGGATCGTGGGCGAGCCCGGCGCGCGGCGCGCGAAGGTACTCACGCCGGTCGTCGGCTTCGTCGGCGGGGTCATGCAGGGAACGACATCGATCTCGAGTCCTGTGATCGGTTCCTTCTTTCACGCCATGAAGCTGCCACCGCGCGAGTACGTCATCACCCTCGCCGCGGTCTTCCAGCTCTCGTCCGCGGTGCAGGTCATTTCCTACGCCGCGCTTGGCCTGTTCACGCCCGATCTGCTCACGCTCGGGGTCATCGCGTGCATCCCGATGCTCCTCGCGCTCATGGCCGGGATCGCGATCCGCGGCCGGCTCGATCAGGCCCGGTTCCGACAGGTGATCGTGGTTCTGCTCGTCGCGAGCGTCGCGAACCTCCTGTGGCGGACATTCGTGGCCTAGCACACGTTGCCGTAGTGACCGCCACCTAGCATTCGTGTGAGTGGAAGTCCTACCAAACGTCCATGTGGTGCGGCTCATCGGCGCGCAGGCGTATCTCCTCGTGGATGGCGACGAGATCACGCTCGTCGATGCTGGGCATGCCGGATCCGCGCGGCTCCTGCGACCGTACCTCGCGCGCATCGGCCGCTCGCTCGAGCACATCACGCGCATCGTTTGCACGCATGGCCATCCCGACCACATCGGCGGCGTCCACGAGATCGCCGCGCTCTCCGGCGCCGAGGTGCTGCTCCACCCGGCGGATGCCGAGCGCCTACGCATTCGGTTTCGTGAAGTGATCGCGAACTTCTCGCCCGGCCCGATCGTCGCGCTCCTCACACGGGCGCCGTCGCACGCTCAGCCGATGGACGAGGGCGACGAGCTGCCGGTCCTTGGCGGTCTCCGCATCCTCCACACGCCGGGTCACACCCCCGGAAGCGTCTGCCTCTACTCGCCCCGCGACCGATTCGTGATCGTCGGCGACCTTCTGCAGCGCGTCAAAGGGAAGGTCACGCTCCCGAACGCGTTCTTCACCGACGACATGGCGCTCGCGCGGCAGTCGATCGGCCGGCTCGCGGGACTTGACGTGGAGACCATCCTGTTCTCGCACTACGCGCCATATCGGGAGGGAGCGCGCGAGGCGCTCCGCGCGCTCGCGAGCTGAGGGGGACAGGTGGAGACGCTCAACGACATTCTCGAGGTATCGGCTCGGAAATTCGGCACGAAAGAGGCGTTCATCATCCGGCCGGGCTTCCGAACTCGAGCGTGGTCCTATCGCGATCTGAACGATGTGGTTCCACGCGTCGCGCGTTACCTGAGCGACAGCGGGATCAAGAAGGGCGACCGTGTCCTCATCTGGGGTGTGAATCGCCCCGAATACGGGATCGCGTTCCTCGCGACCCTGCGCATAGGCGCGATCCTCGTACCGCTCGAGGCAAATTACGCCGCGGAGTTCGCGGTCAAGATCGCGGAGCGCACCCGCGCCAGCGCAGCCATCGTTTCGTCACAGACACTCGCGCGCGCCAAGGCGCTCGGCCTGCCGCTCCACGAGATGGAGCGACTGCCCGACCTCGCGCGCATCTGCCCGCCTCTTCCAAAGGCAGCGATCACCGGCGACGATCTCGCCGAGGTCGTGTTCACGTCCGGGACGACGGGCGATCCGAAGGGCGCGATGCTCAGCCATGGCAACATCCTCTCGAACGCCGTCGCCGCGACGCAGATCTTCCCCATCGGGCCGAAGCAGCGCCTCCTGTCGTTCCTGCCGCTCTCCCACATGTTCGAGCAGCTCGGCGGGTTCTTCACCGTGCTGCTCGCGGGTGCGTCGGTCATCTATCCCACGAGCCGCCAGCCCGCGGTCGTGCGACGCACGTTCAAGGAGCGCAAGGTCTCGATGGTCCTCATCACACCGGCGGTGGTGAAGTCGCTGATGCTGGCGATCGAGCGCACCGCCGAGGCGCAGGGCAGGAAGAAGCTCTTCGAGACGCTGCGTCGCGTCGCGCGGTGGCTGCCGATGAGTGTCCGCCGCGTCGTCTTTTTCAGCGTGCACCGTCAGTTCGGCGGCCGCTTCCGCTACATCGTGTCCGGCGGCGCGGCGCTCGATCCGGCGCTCGGCGAATCGTGGCGCGAGCTCGGCATCGACGTGATCCAGGGCTACGGCACCACCGAGTGCTCGCCCGGGCTCACCTTCAACCGCGTCGGTCTGAACCGCCTCGGGTCGGTCGGCACGCCGCTACCCGGCGTCGAGGTGAAGGTCGCGACGGACGGCGAGGTCCTGGCGCGCGGCCCGAACGTCTTCAAGGGCTACTGGGAGAACGAAGAGGCCACGCGCGCCGTCCTGGACAAGGAGGGCTGGTACCACACCGGGGATCTCGGCGAGCTCGACAAGGATGGGTTCCTGTGGCTGCGCGGCCGGAAGAAGGACATGATCGTCCTCGCCGACGGGACGAACGTCTATCCCGAGGATATCGAGAACGCGCTCGCGGCCGATCCGCGCATCGAAGCGATCGCGACGCCGTTGCGGCCGGAGGTCGCGACGGTCGTCGGTCTGCAGCGCCCGGGCGAAGACATCCAAGTGCACGCGGTCTTCCTGATGAAAGACAAGGAGCAGGTCGCGTCGATCGTGCGCGACACCAACGTCAAACTGTCGGGAAGCCAGCAGATCCGCGGGTGGACGATCTGGCCTGACGAGGAATTCCCGACGACACCGACGCAGAAGGTCAAGAAACGCTTCGTGGTCGAGCGTCTCCTCACCATGGGCCGCGTCGATCAAGCCCGGGCCATCACCGGAGATCAGGCGGCG
Source organism: Chloroflexota bacterium (assembly GCA_005880575.1). GTDB lineage: Bacteria > Chloroflexota > Limnocylindria > P2-11E > P2-11E > 3-1-20CM-2-70-9. Next base: position 25,127 of record VBIZ01000114.1, read on the forward strand.
ACTCGCGCTCTCACCGACGTCGAGCGCGTGATCACGCAGGTCGCCAACCTGCCCCCGGCGGCGGTGCGTCCGGAGGCGACGCTCTCGGCGGACCTGGGCCTCGACTCGCTCGGCCGCGTCGACCTGCTCGGGGCGATCGAGGAGGAGCTCGGGGCGTACGTCGACGAGGCGGCGCTCGAGCCGAACTCCACGGTGGCCGAGCTCGAGCGGATGGTCGCGGCGGCGCGCGACGTCAAGCGCGACACCGGGATCTACGGATGGCCCCTGAGCCCGCTCGTGCGTTCGTTCGGTCTCCTGCTGCAGCAGACGTTGATCTACCCGCTGGTGCACGTCTTCTACAAGGTGAAGATCACCGGACGGGAAAAGCTCGTTGGCCTGCGCGGACCGGTCATGTTCGCGCCGAACCACTGCCTGCACTGGGACAACGGGATCATCCTGATGGCGATCCCGCTCTCGTGGCGCTGGAAGCTCGCGGTCGCCGCCGCCGCGGATGACGTCTTCGGCAACAAGCTGAACGGATTCGCGTCGTCGATCCTCGCCAACGCCTTTCCCCTTGCGCGCGAGGGCGCGATCCGCCGCAGCCTCGAGCTGCTCGGCGCGCGTCTGGATCGCCACTTCTCGGTGCTGATCTATCCCGAGGGCAAGCTCACGATCGGCGGGCCGATGCAGCCCTTCAAATCGGGAACCGGCCTCATCGCGGTCGAAGGTGCCACACCGGTCGTGCCGATGAAGCTGAAGATCGGGAAGGTCTCGGTGCTCGATCAGATGGATCGTAAGTGGGAGGCGTCGCGCTCGAACGGCTGGCGCGGCGACGTCGAGGTGGTGTTCGGCGACCCGATCTACTTTCCCGCCGGCACTCCGGCAGGCGAGGCGACCGCGAAGCTTCA
>VBIZ01000129.1 GCA_005880575.1 Chloroflexota bacterium
AAGCGAATGCGGTGCGCGCTCACGCCCGCGCCTTCTCGCGCAGCCGAAAGCGCTGGATCTTTCCGGTCGCGGTCTTCGGCAGCTCGGCGACCGGAAGAATCCACCGGGGACGCTTGTGGCGCGCGAGCCGCTCGGCGCAGAGCTCTTCGAGCTCGGACGGCGGCGTCGCGTCGCCGAGGACAACGTAGGCGCAGACGTTGAGGAGCCCGTCCCCGTCCGCGCGACCCACCACCGCGCATTCGGCGACGCTCGGATGCGACAGCAACACCGACTCGACCTCGAGCGGCGAGACCCACTGCGCCCCGACGCGGAGCATGTCGTCGTCGCGGCCGAGGTGGTAGTAGCGGCCGTTCTCGACGCGATAGCGGTCACCGGTCACGACCCAGCCCTCGCGGAACGCCGCGGCCGTCGCGTCGGGTCGATCGTGGTAGCGGGCGGCGGTCGAGCCGCCGCGTACCCACAGCGTGCCCTCCGCTGCATCGGCGCCGTCCGCGGCCACGACGCGCGCCTCGTATCCCGGGATGAGGCGGCCCGACGAACCCGGCGTGACGTCGTCCGCCGTGTTCGAGATCGCGATGTAGCCGATCTCGGTCGATCCGATGCCGTCCAGGATCGCGAGGCCGAAGCGCCTGTGCCACCGCTCCGCGAGCGGCGCGGGCAGCGCTTCGCCGGCCGAGATGCATGCGCGGAGCGAGGCGGTGTCCGCGGGCTCGCCGGCCTCGGCGGCCGCGAGAAGCGTGGCGTAGGCCGTCGGCACCGAGTAGAGGACCGTCGGCCGTTCGGCCGCGATAAGTCGCCATGCTCGTTGCGCGTTGAACCGTTCCGGATCGAGGACGACGGTGGCGCCCGCCGCAAGCGGGATGACCATCGAGTTGTTCAGACCGTAGGAGAAGAAGAGCTTCGCGGTGCTGTACACGCGGTCGTCGGGACCGATCCGCGCGACGTGACGCCCGTGGCCCTCCGCGGGAAACAGCGCGCGACGATGCAGGTGGACGACCGCCTTCGGCGCGCCGGTGGTGCCGCTCGAGTACTGCCAGAAGCACATGTCGTCCTCGCGCGTCGGCGCGGCCGCGACCGGATCCGGCCGGCCGGCGAAGAGGCCGGCGTCCGCGTCGGTGATCGTGAGGGTAGCGCCGCAGTCGCGAAGCATGAAATCGAGATCGTCCGGCCGCGCGAGGGTCGATAGCGGCACGGGGATCGCGCCGATCTTCGCCGCGCCGAGAAACGCGGCGATGAAGCGAGGCGAGTCGCGGAGCACGAGCGCGACGCGCTCGTCCGGTCGCACGCCGCGATCGCGAAGGCCGCGTGCGGCGGAATCCTGCATCGCCGCGAGCTCGCGATATGAAAGCGTCTCGCCGCCGTAGCGAATCGCGGGACGATCGCCGCGGCCGGCCGCGCAGGCGGCGTCGGCCAGAGCGCTCGCGAGATTGAACGCGGCTAGAGGTACTTGCGGCCCGCGAGCTTGTCGGGCACGCGAAGGCCGAGCGCGCTGATCTTCGGATCCATCTCGGCGATGTAGTCCTCGCGCATCCTGCCGTTGGTGCGTTTCTTGAGACCCCACTCGATATAGCGCTCGTCGCGCGCGGACTCGGAGCGGCCGAACATGTCAAGGCCGACGACATACCACTTGTCGATCGCGCGCTGCGCGGCCACTCCGCCCTCGGGCGTGTCCATCATCTTCTGGAGCTGCTGCTCGCCGTAGGCGACGTGGCCCTTTTCCTCACGGAGGATCGTCGGAAGAACGTCGTCGGTCGGGATGAACGAGGAGCCGACCATCTCGTCGAGCTGGTACTCGCCGACCTTGTCGATGAGAAAGCCGAACGCGGCGAAGTCCCCCCACTCCGGCATATCGACCTTGAACGCGTCGACCTCGCGCTTGGACCGCGGCCGGAACAGGATGTCGGAGCGGTCGAGGCCGACCATCCCGAGCATTCGGAGGAATTTGCGGCAGTGGTCGATCTCCTCCGACGCGATCCGTGCGACGCGCCACTGGTCGTCGACGGTTGGTGCGCGAAGGGTCCAGTGATCGACGTAGATGTGTGGGCCGCCGATCTCACAGTCGGCCTGGATAGTGAGAAGGCGGGTCAAGAGATCGCGGTACTCCTCGGGCATCTTCTCGAAGTCCTTCGGTTGGATGCGGTCGGTGAACTGCGACATGGCCCGCCTCCTTCTGTTCCCGTTACCCGCCGAGCTTCCGGTCCTGCGCGCTCTGCATGAACGATCGGTCGATCATCTTGCTGATATCGACCTTGGCGATGTTGGGGTTGCCCTTGCCGAGGATATCGATCGCGTCCTTCCATTGGATGACTTCCGGATAGAGGTACGGCACCGTGACCTCGTTCATGAAGAAGTCATAGGCCGCGTCCAGTGCCGTTTGGTTGTCGAGCTTGAAGTACTTCCCGAGCACCGCCGTCGCGCCGGATTTGTCGGCCTTCATCTTCGATCGTGCGATCGTCAGCGAGTCGACGTACGCCTGCACCGCGTCCTTGTTCGCGTTGAGGTAGCTGCGCTGCATGATCACACCCGTGTTCGCGGCGGGCAGCTTCTGGCCCGCGAGATCCACCAGCGGAGTGAGTCCAGCCTTGACGAGCTCGAGGTCCTCGGGCGGGTCGTCTACCCCGGCGTCGATCGTGCCCGCAAGCAGCGCGGCCGTCCGGTTGGCGTGCGAGCCGACAGCGATGATGTTCACGTCTTTGTCCGGATCTAGGCCGGCGGATTTCAGCGCCGCGCGGGTCGCGATGTCGCTCGAGCCACCAGCGTTGGAGACGCCGACCTTCTTGCCCTTGAGTCCCTGAATCGTCGTGATCCCCTTCTGGGCGTAGAGCTTGTACGGATAGACCGGCGCGAGGTTGGCGACGACCACCAGGTCCGCGCCACCGGCGTTGGCGGAGAGGGCCTCCGCGCCGCCGAACTGTCCGATCTGGATGCTGCCGGCGAGGAGCGCCGCGCTCGTCTGCGCGCCTCCGTTGATCGATTGGAGATCGACCGTGAGCCCGTTGTCCTTGAAGATCCCCTTCTCGAACGCGTACCAGGTCAGCCAGTCGTCCGCGCTGATGTTGCTGTAGGCAGCCGTTACCTTCGTGCAGCACGGGCGTACCGTCGGCGACGCCGAGCCCGCCGCCACGGTCGAGGCCGTCGGCGATGCGCTCGGCGTTGCCCCGCCCCCGCACGCGGTCGCGAGGATCGCGAGGGACGCGACGAGGACCGCGAGGGTCTTGGTCATGTTCCCAACCTTTCCGGTGTCACCTGATCTGTGGACGCCACGACTGGAACCGGTTCTCGATGCGGTGGAGGACGGTCGTGAGCAGCATGCCCGTGCCGGCGATCAGGACCACGCCGGCAAGGGCCTTCGGGGTTTGGAAGGTCTGGCTCGCGATGGCGATGATCTGGCCGACGCCGTGCTTCGCCGCGATGTACTCGGCGACGACGAGGCCGGTGAGGGCGTGGCCGATCCCGAGCCGGAAGCCGGTGAGAATGAACGGGACCGAGCCAGGCAGGACGACGCGACGGAATGTGAGCGCATCCGATGCGCCGAACGACCGCGCGACCCGCAGAAGCGCGGCCTCCGTGTTCCGGACGCCGGCCATGGTATTGATGATGATCGGGAAGAGCGCGCCGAGGAAGATGACCGCGATCTTGGGCTGCAGCTCGATGCCGAACCAGAGGATGAAGAGCGGGATGAAAACGATGCGCGGCGTGCTGTAGAAGAAGTTCACGAACGGATCCAAGCCGAACTGGAACCGTGTGTACCAGCCCATCAGGAGTCCCAGCGTGAGGCCGATGACGATCGCCATCCCGTAGCCGATCGCCAGCTCCTCGCCGCTCGTTGCGATGTCGAGCCAGATGTCGTCCGACTGGAAGAGCTGCACGAACGCTTGAGCGACGTCCCACGGGCCGGGTAGAAACAGCACGGAGTAGACGCGGGCGTTCGCGACAAGCTGCCACACAGTGAGAGCGAAGAACACGCTGAGCGTGCCGATAACGAGAGGCTCGTACATCCTGATCCGGCTCGGCCGCAGGACCGAGCGCCTCTCCCGCGTCGGATCGGACTCGCGCGTCGTCACCGGTAGGACGCGGTCGGCTTCCTTGATGCTCATGCCGCCGGGATCCCCGCGATGAGACGCTCGGCCGGCATGGCGAGCTCCTCCTGGATCGACTCCCAGATCTCGTCCTCGTAGGTGAGGAACTGTGGGTCGCGCTTGATGCGCAGGTCGCGCGGACGCGACAGGTTGATGTCGACGACGTTCTTCACGCGTCCCGGCCGCCGGGTGAAGACGATGACCCGATCCGCGAGGTAGATCGCCTCCTTAATGTCGTGGGTGATGAAGAGCGCCGTCTTTCTGGTCTGCGACCAGATCTTCAGGAGCTCGAGCTGCATCATCTCGCGCGTCTGCGCGTCGAGCGCCGCGAATGGCTCGTCGAGAAGCAGCATCTCCGGGTCGGTGAGAAGAGCGCGTGCGAGATTGACGCGCTGCTGCATGCCGCCGGACAGCTCGAGCGGATACGCGTCCTCGAAACCCTTGAGGCCGACGAGCTCGATCTGCTGCTTCGCCCGCGCGATCGCCTCGCTCTTGCTCATGGTCCCCTGCGCCTCGACGCCGAAGATCACGTTGCCGAGGACCGTGCGCCACGGAAGCAGGCCCGGCTGCTGGAACACCATCGCGCGATCGCGGCCGGGTTTTCTGATCTCGCGACCGTCGAGCGTGAGGCTTCCGCCGGCGATCGGTAGGAGGCCGTCGACCGCGTTCAGGAACGTCGTCTTGCCGCACCCGGACGGTCCGACGATCGCAAGGAGCTCGCCCGGGCGGACCTCGAGGTCCACGCCCTTGACCGCCGTGAACAGGCTGCGCGACCGCTGCAGCCAGTACTCGATGACGACCCCCTTCGCGGCGAGCTTCGCGGAGCGGTCGTACATCGGAGCTAGCTCAGTCTCCCGTCGCTCGGATGGGGCTCGCCCCGGAGGAGGTAGCCGAACTTCTCGTTCGCCTTTCGTTTCACTTCGGCACTCGGCGTGTTCACCGGGGGGAAGTCCGCGCGCCACTCGAAAGGCCGGGTCGCGTCGATGATCGCGCGAGAGCTGAGACCCTTCCGGTCTTTGGGGATGCGCGGGTCGAGCGGTCCGCTCCATGCGCGCTTGATGATGTCGATCGATTCGACCGGGTCCGAGCGCGTGCTCATCGCCCACACCACATCGTTCAGATCCATCACGTCGATGTCGTCGTCGACCACGATGACGTAGCGACCCAGGTACGCGCCCGCGTGCACCGTCGCCGCGAGGTGCCCGACCTGACGCGCGTGCCCGGCGTAGCGCTGCTCGATGCTCACCGCGTTGAAGAGCCGCGAGCCACCGACCTCGTGGCACCACACGCCTTTGATGCCCGGGACGCCGACCGCCTCCAGCTCCGAGCGCAGGAGCGCCGAGCGCAGGAACGCCCGGTAGAAGGACTGCTCGTCCGGGGGCTGGTTGGGCGGAGAGCCGAGGATGATCGGGTCGTTGCGGTGGTAGAGCGCCTCGACCTGCATGAACGGCTCGGGACGCGCGTCGCTCGCGTAGTAGCCGGTCCACTCGCCGAAGGGACCCTCGACGATCTTCTCTTTCGGATCGACCCAGCCCTCGATCACGATCTCCGCGTCGGCCGGGAGCGGAAGTCCCGTGACGGGACCCTTCACGACGCGGTAGGGCTCGCCGCGGACGCCGCCCGCCCAGTCGTACTCGGTCAGACCGAACTGGACCTCGGTCGCGGCCGCGAGGAAGAGCAGCGGGTCGCCACCCGCCACGAACGCGATCGGCATCTTCTCCCCGCGCCCGAGCCACGCGTCGCGGTGCATGCGGCCGTGCTTCCCCGGCGAGATGTAGAAGCCGAGCTTGTTCTTGTCGTGGACCATCACGCGATAGCAGCCGAGATTCACCCAGCCGTTGTCGGGGTCGCGCGTGATGTCGAAGCTGCCGGTGCCGATGTAGCGGCCGCCGTCGTTTTCATGCCACTTCGGCGCCGGGAAGATCGTCATATCGACCTCCGCGCCGCGCTTGACGTTCTCGAAGATGGGGCCGTCTTTGACCTCGACCGAAGGAATGGGTGTGATGCCCTCTGATACGCGCTTCTGCCACGCGCGGACGAGGTTCTCGGGCGACATCTTTGGGTCGAGCCCGAGCGTGAGCGCGAGGCGCGGGAACCAGCCGAGGCCATTCGAGAGGACGCGGAAGCCCTTTTGGTAACCGGGTATCTCATCGAAGAGGAGCGCCGGTGTCCCGTGCACGCGGCCGGCGAGCTCGGTGGCCATCCCGATCTCCTCGTCGGCGCTGGCGCCGCGGACGACGCGGAGCTCGCCCATGTCGTCGATCCGCCTCAGCCAATCACGGAGATCACGGAAGGTACGGGTCGGACGCTCGGCGATAGCCATGCCCATCTCCCGCCCCCGCCCGTGCCGGGCGAGGGGTCCAATTGGCAAATGGTTATACCACTGGCGGGCGGTAGGAGCCGCGCCGCGCTACTTCAGGAGCCCGCGGTCGAGCGCGCTCTTGACGAAGGAATCGTCGACGATCTTCGCCGGATCGACGGTCTTCACCTTGTCGTTGAATTTCGCCACGACGTCCTGCATACCGGCGAGCTGCGCGGCGGTCGGTATCGGCGGGTCCTTCAGCACCGTTCCGACGTACCACTCGTAGGCGGCCTGCATGCCCCTGTCGTCGTCGGACTTGAGGTATTTCTTGAGCGCCGCGATCGTCGCCGGCTTGTCGGCGCGCGCCTTCGCGATCCCCTGGACGATCGAATCGACGTAGCGCTGAACCACCGGTCTGTTGGCGGTCACGTAGCTGCGCGTGACGACGATGGTCGTCGCGGCGGTCACCAGGTTCAGATCGGCCATCTTCGCGAGCGAATGGAAACCCGCGGCCTCGAGCTTCAGCGTGTCCGGCGGCGACGACAACGTCCCCGCTACGTTGCCGCTCAGCAGCGCGGCCGTCGCGTTCGCGGTGGAACCAGTCGAGAAAACGGTTACGTCCGTGTCGGGGACGAGCCCGAGCTTGGGCAGCATCGTGCGGATCCCGATATCGAACGTCCCGCCGACTCCGGCGATCGCGACCTTCTTTCCCTTGAGATCCGCGGGTGTCTTGATGTCCGCCGCGACGTAGAGCTGGTAGGGCCACACCGGGCCGGTGTTCGCGACGACGACCACATCGCCGCCGCCCGCAGTCGTGGTGAGCGCTTCGGAGCCGCCGATGTGCGCGATCTGCGTCTGACCCGCGAGGAGCGCGGGCAGGCCGGTCGTGCTCGCGATGAGCTGGAGATCGACGTCGAGGAAGTTTTGGTCGAAGATGCCCGACTCTTTGGCAACGTACGCCGGAAAGAAATCCGCGAGGACGTTGCTGTAGGACACGACGATCTTCGCGCGGCTCTGCTGCGGCGTCGCGCTGCCCGCGGCCGGCGCGGCCGAGGTGGCGGCCGCTCCCGGCGCACCGGCGCCGCTGCACGATGCGAGCACAAGCATGCCCGCGAGCAACGACGCGAACGTCCTTGTCATCGGACGCCTCCCCCTGTTTGGCTGCGCGATCCCCTTGTCTTAGGCGCGGATGATACGCATCAGCGAGCGGACAACGAGGCCAGGAAGTCGCCGACGACCCTGGTGACGCGCGCAGCGGTCGCGGGCGCGCTGTGCGGGCTATGCCCACCCTCTTCGAACATCTCGATCCGGGCGCTCGGAACCTCGCGACGGATGCGGTCGAGCTCGCCGGGCTCGGTGCGCGGATCGTCGACGCCGTGCACGACGAGCATGGGCACGCGCATCTCGTCCAGCCGGTGCTCGTAGAAGTCTTCGTCGGGCGTCGCCGCGATGTCGCGCCAGGCCCGGCCACCGGCGCGGATGATCGTCCGCCAGTAGTCCGCGCCGTGCTCCTCCGCGAGCTTGCGCGTCACGCGCTCGCCGAAGGCGTCGGGGTCCTCGATCATTTGGAGGAAGAAATTGCGCGACCGCGGCTTCTCGCGATCTAGATGGATCGCCTCAACGATGATCCCGTCGTAGTGATCCGGGTCGCGCAGGGCGAGGATGGTCGCGATGATGGCGCCGTCGCTGTGACCCCAGAGCACAGGACGCTCGATGCGCAGCGCGTCGAGAAGCTTCTCGGTCTCGATCGCGGCGGCCCGGTGGAATTCCCGCGGCAGCTCGGTGATGTGCGGTGAGCCGCCGTAGCCGGTGCGGTCCGGGATGACGAACCGCCGCTCGAGCTTCGCGATCGCGTCGTCGTACGGGTAGAAGCCGTAGCCCCAGCCACCGTGAAGGATGACGATCGGCGCGCCGCGCCCGACCTCCCGGTAGTGCACCTCGATCGGTCGCGTCCCTGGCAGGAGCGGAGACGAATCGATCGCCACCTTCTGGCAGGCGAGCTTCGTCAACGTCCTTTGTATGTCGGCTTCCGCTTCTCCACGAATGCGGTCACGCCTTCCTTGGCGTCCTCGCTCTTGAACAGCTCGATAAGGAGCTGGCGCTCGAGCTTGAGGCCTTCGGCGAGAGGCATCCCGAAGCCCAGCACCGCAGCCTTCTTGATGCGCCCGATCGCGAACGTGGGACCGGCGGCGT
>VBIZ01000130.1 GCA_005880575.1 Chloroflexota bacterium
CGAACGCTTACTCCTCGAGTGGTGCGAGCCACTCGACGCGCTCACCGGCGGCACCGCGCGAGACGAGCTCCGCGACCTCTGGCGAATGCTCCTGCAGAACCATCCGCACGATTCGATCTGCGGCTGCTCGATCGATGCCGTGCACGACGTCGACATGGCGCCGCGCTTCGCCTACGTCCGGGATCGCGGTACGGCGCTGGCGAGTCGGCTCCTCGAGCGCCTCGCC
>VBIZ01000131.1 GCA_005880575.1 Chloroflexota bacterium
TCTCCGCGTGGAGATCGAGGCCGACGGCAGCTTCGTCATCGTCGACATGGCCACCGGGGATCGGAGCGGGCGCCAGAACCGGCTGATCTCGGAAGGCGATCGCGGCGATGAGTACACCTATTCGTACGCGGGGCCAACCGTCGGCTCCGAGGGTATCGTCGGGCCATGCGCGACGTCGATCGATGGCGATCGCGCGACCGCGACCGTCGAGCTGGTGCTGCGTCTACCGGCGCGGCTTCGGGACGACCGGCTCGCGCGGTCGCCCGAGCTCGTGGATTGCCCGGTCAACGTGGAGATCTCTCTTGATGCCGGCGAGCGGCGCGTGGACGTCACGCTCGTGGTCGACAACCGCGCCAGCGATCATCGTCTCCGTGTCCTCTGCGAGACGGGCACACGCGCGCTCACGCACCAGAGCGGCGCCGCGTTCGCGCGGCTCGAGCGGTCGAACCGCTTCGAGGTGCGCAAGCGATGGATCGAACCGCCGACGTCCGAGGCGTGCCTCCACGACTTCGTCGCGGTGAAGGGCGCGACGAAGGGGCTGGCGGTTGGAGTCGATGGGCTGCGGGAATACTCGGTCCTGCATGACGGCGGCACGATCGCGATCACGCTGCTGCGAGCCGTCGGGTTCCTCTCGCGGGGCGACCTACCCGAGCGCAAGGGACACGCCGGTCCCGAGCTCGCGACGCCCTCGGCCCAATGCATCGGGACGCGCTCGTACCGGTACGCGGTCGTCCCTCTCGACGAAAGGAACGACGTCAGCCGCGCCGCGCGCGTCGTCCATGAGTGGTTGTCGCCTCCGCTCACGGTCTCGGGCGACGGCCGCTCGCGCGGCGTCATCTCGCTCGTGGAGCCAGGCACGCCACTCGTGATGACCGCGCTCCGTGCCGGACCCGATGGATCTCTCGTGGTGCGGATCGCGAACCCACAGCGGGAAGACGTCTCCGGCACGCTCCGGTTCGACCGCGCGGTCCGCGCGTCGCGTCCTGTCGATCTGCGCGAAGGCGACGACGCCCTCGGCAACACCGGACTCGACGTGATCCGGACGGCGGCTCCGCTCGACATCGACGGAGACCTCGCACGGGTGCACCTCGCGCCCTACGAGATCGGCACCTGGCTCGTGCAGCTGGCCTGAGAGGCCGTGCGCACGAATGTGCGACGGCGCTCGCACAAACGTGCGACGTCATCGCACAAATTGAGGACAGACACGCACGGGTCTGTCGGTTACGGTCGCGATGTGTCAAAAACCGTGAGCATCGCTCTCATCGCGGTTCTCGCGATGGTGATGCTCGGCTCAGTAGCGAGCGCCGGCGACGGACCTCCGTATCGCCGGACGACGCCACGTGGATCATTCGGGGCGGATGGCCCGGAGCTCCTCGTCGGCGTTCCAGGCGGCAGGGCGTGGGGCATCGAGAGCGCGCTCATCCCCGTCCCCGAGGAGCGCACGGGGTTTCGCGCGACGCTCGAGGTCAGCGATCCGCTGGTCCGCGAAGCATTCGTTCGCATTGCCTGGTACGACCGGGCGACCGGACGGCCCCGGCAGTTCGCACTCACCGATGCGCGCTTCGTCCGCGCCGGTGAAACGGCCACCGTCGAGGTCGCGCTCGATCCGCCCCCCGGCGCGGTCGCCTATCGGCTGCGCGTGCTGGCCCGTCTGCGCGCGCCCGAGGCATTCTCGGCCCCAGACGCCGTCAGGGCGATCTTCTCTTCGATATTTCCTTGGCGGACGGGCGTTCCGCCGGTTCGGCTCCTGCCGTAACACTCAGCGAGGCAACCCCCGGCGGACGCGGCGGATAGGCGATGTGCCTGCTTGACGGCGCTGGGACATACTTGGGGCGATGGCGACCGTTACCTACGATCACGTCACCAAGCGGTTCGGCGACTTCGTCGCGGTGAACGATCTGAACCTCGCCGTGCGCGACTCCGAATTCCTGGTGCTGGTCGGACCCTCGGGGTGCGGCAAGACGACGGCGCTTCGGATGCTCGCCGGGCTCGAGGAGCAAACGACCGGTGACATCCGCATCGGGGAACGCGTCGTGAACGACGTTCCGCCGAAGGATCGCGATATCGCGATGGTCTTCCAGAACTACGCGCTGTACCCGCACATGAGCGTGTACGACAACATCGCCTTCGGTTTGAAGCTCCGCGGCATGCCCAAGCAGGAGATCGATCGGCGGGTGCAAGAGGTCGGCAAGATGCTCGGCATCGGCCAGCTCCTCAAGCGCAAGCCGAAGGAGCTCTCCGGTGGCCAGCGCCAGCGCGTCGCCGTCGGTCGTGCGATCGCGCGCGAGCCCGCGGTGTTCCTCATGGACGAGCCCTTGTCGAACCTCGATGCGAAGCTCCGCATCCAGACGCGCGCGATGCTGCAGCAGCTGCACCAGCGAATCCGTCGGACGACGATCTACGTGACGCACGACCAGGTGGAAGCGATGACCATGGGCGATCGAATTGCCGTGATGAACGAGGGCAAGCTTCAGCAGCTCGACACGCCGGAAACGCTCCACGAGCGCCCCGCGAACCTCTTCGTCGCCGGATTCATCGGCTCGCCATCGATGAACTTCTTCCCCGCGAAAGTCTCAGGATCCAACGGCCAGGTCGTCGCCGACGCGGGCTTCTTCAAGGCGCCACTCAGCGGCAAGGCGGCGGAGGCGGTCGGCCGCGACGTGATCCTCGGCATCCGGCCGGAGGACATCAACGACCTGGCGACCGAACGGCAGGACGGGCAGCTCCCGCTCGACGCAAAAGTCGAGGTCGTCGAATTCCTCGGCAACGAGCTGCAGCTTCTCCTTTCTGCGGACAGCACGAACTTCATCGCGCGCGTCGGGACGCAGACGCAGACCAAGCCCGGCCAGACGCTGCGCGTGGGGCTGAATCTCAAGAAGCTCCACGTTTTCGATAAGCAGACCGAGGCAGCATTGCGGTGACCCTTCGCGGGTCCACGAGCGACTTTCCGCTCGAATCGGTCATAGGGCTCCTCGCGGGCACATCGAAGACAGGGGAGCTACAGGTGCGCGGCGACGCCAAGGTCGGCGCGCTGGGCTTCGCGAGCGGTCGGCTCGTCGCAGCGGTCATGGATGGCGAGGGAGGCGAGAATGCTCTCGGCGCCATCTTCGCGATCTCACAGGCCGACTTCGAATTCACGCCGTGGGAATCCGCGCCCGAGGCAAACCTCGAGGGCGGGGATCTTGTCTCCCTCCTGAAGCGCGCCGCCGAGGCGCGCGATCGGATCTCGACCATCCGCGAGTCGATTCCCGACGACCGCATGCGCTTCCGGCTTTCGGAAAAGGCCGCCGATCAGGGTGCCGTCACGTTTACCCCGGACCGCTGGCGCGCGTTGCTCGCGGTGAATGGTGAGCGGGACGTCCCCGCGATCGCGGAGCAGCTTCGCCTCGGGAAGATGCAGACGCTCACCCTCCTCTCGGGGCTGGTGAAGGATGGAGTGATCGAAGCCCTGCCCGCGGCTGAGGGTCGCGCGGTGGAGCGATCCGCGCCGCCCGCGGCACCCGAGCCCGTTACCCCGCCCGCGCCTGCACCGGCGCCCTCGCAGGAGTGGTCACCGCCTGCCAAAGAGTGGTCGCCGCCGCCTGCGCCCCAAGAGCCGGGACGACCGGAGGTCGATTGGTCGAGTGCCGCGCCTGCGCCGTCTCGGCGAGAGCCAGAAGCCCCCGCCGAAGCGGCCGCCCCGCCCGAATCAGCCCAGCCGCCGCCGAAGATCCGCGAGGATCTGCAAAGCGAGATCGCGCAGCGGATGGGTGGATTCGGACCGGTCCCCGAGCCGCCCGCGCCCGCCGTCGAGGTTCCACCCGCAGTCGACGACAGGCTCTCGTCTCTCTCAGGCCTTTTTGCCCCGGGACCGGCAGCGAACGCGCCTCAGCCCGAGCCAGCCCCGCCTGCGAAACAGCCGCCCGCAGCGGAACCGAAGGACTGGTGGCGCGCGCCCGGCGGGGGCAGGCCGGCGGAGTCGTGGACGACGGCGCCTCCGGCGTCGACCGAAGCGCCGGCGAACGCGTGGGCGCCGAGCGCCAAGCCAAAGGAGCAGCCGGCGAATGCGGATCCCTGGGGCCCACCCGCGCCCGCGCCGCAGCAGGAAGCGGCGCCAGCGAAGATGCCGTCCCGCGCCGAAGAGTGGGCGCCGCCTCCGCCACAGCCCGCCGCCGCCGATGCGACTGCAGAAAAAAAGAAGAGCGGCGGATTCCTCGGTCGTTTTCGGCGCGAAGAGACGCCCACACCGATCGCGCGCATCGAGCCCGCAAGCTCGGCGGCGAGCAAGACCGGAAAGCTCGCGACGCTCTCGAACGCTCTCCTCGTCGAATACAACAGCGGCGTCTACGGCAAGGGCAAGATCGAGACGCGTCTCGGCAACCTTTTGATGCGCGTGGACGAACAGGCGGACCCTATCGACCGACCATTGCCGGTGGTGGACGACCTCATCGACGCTGCGGCACTCGAGCGCGAAGGCTTCGACGAGCATCAGGCCGTGCCGTATCTCGCGACGCTCGTGCGACAGATCTACGAGGATGCGGAGCGCGCCTTCGGGAAGGACAAAGCGAAGAAGGGGTACAAGGCGGCACAGCAGCAGGTGTTCGGCGCCGACACGAGTGCGCTGCAGTCGCCGGAGCTCGCCAGCAAGCTCCCGAAGGTCTGAGCCTCTATCTCGGCATCGATCTCGGCGCCTCGAATATCCGCAGTGTCATCGCGCGGGACGAGGAGCCCGTCCCGCGCATCGTCGCCCGCGACGAGCGGCCCACGCCGCGGACGGGCGCCGAGGATGTCATCGCGGCGATCGCCGATAGCTCGCGCGCTGCGCTCGCCTCGCTGGGCCTGACCCCGCGCGAGCTCGCCGGCGCGGCCTGCTCGGCGCCGGGTCCGCTCAATCACATCTCCGGCATCGTCTACGACGCGCCGAACATCAACGGCTTTGCCGACGTCCATCTCGCGGCCGGCTTGACGCAGGCCCTCGGCGTTGCCGTCTTTCTGGATCGCGACACGATCATGGCGGCGATCGGCGAGGGTGTGGCCGGCGCGGCGAAGGGCGTCCGCGATTTCGTCTACGTCACGATCTCGACCGGGATCGGTGGCGGGCTCGTCAGCGGAGGGCGAATGCTCCGGGGCGTGAGCAACATCGCCGGCGAGATCGGGCACTGGCCGGTCGCGCTCGAGGGACCACGCTGCGGCTGCGGCAGCTACGGCTGCGTCGAGTCGCTCGCCGCCGGGCGATTCCTCGCGGAAGCTTTTGGCGTTGACGACGCCGCGCGCGTCTATGCGGCGGCCGCGTCGGGCGATCCGCGGGCCGTCGCGATCATTGCCCGCGCCGAGGCCGCGCTTGGAAATCTCGCGATCACCCTCGTGAACGGCCTGAACCCGTCGCTCATCATCATCGGCGGCTCGGTGGCCGAGCACGAGCCGGCGCACACGATCGAGCCCATGCGCCGGGCCATCGACACGCGCGCCTTCCGCGTCGCCGCGGACGCGGTGCGCCTGGTGCCGCCGGGTCTCGGCCGTGACGTCGGCATGCTGGGTGCGGTGATCAGCGCGCGAGAACGGCTCGCGGGCCGGGGCGATTGGTTCCTCTAGTCTCTTAGCGGGGAGGCGCATACATGAAGGCACGCATCGCTATCAATGGATTCGGCCGGATCGGCCGCCAGTTCCTGAAGGCATCGCTCGAGAGGCATCCCGAGGTCGAGATCGTCGCCCTGAACGACCTCGCCGATCCGAAGATGAACGCGCACCTCTTCAAGCACGATTCGAATTACGGCAAGTACCAGGGAGAGGTGTCGGCGACCGCGGACTCGCTGGTCGTCGACGGTCGAAAGATCCGGGTGCTCCAAGAGCGCGACCCCGCGAAGCTCCCCTGGAAGGATCTGCAGGTCGACATCGTCGTCGAGTCGACCGGCTTCTTCACCGACGCGACGAAGGCGAAAGCCCACATCGACGCGGGAGCGAAGTACGTGATCATCTCCGCGCCCGCGAAGAACGAGGACAAGACGATCGTGCTCGGCGTCAACGAGAAGGAGTTCGATCCGGAGAAGCACCACGTCATCTCGAACGCCTCCTGCACGACGAACGGCCTGGCGCCGGTCGCGAAGGTGCTGAACGACGAGTTCGGCATCGAGAAGGGCTTCCTCACGACGATCCACTCGAAGACGCTGAGCCAGCGCCTTCTCGACACGGTCGCGAACGATCCACGCGACGCCCGGGCCGCGTCCGAGAACATCGTCCCCTCGGAGACCGGTGCGGCGCGCGCCGTAGCGCTCGTCATTCCGGAGCTCAAGGGCCGCTTCACGGGAATGTCCTTCCGCGTCCCCACGCCGACGGTCTCGGTCGTCGACTTCACGGCGAATCTGAAACGCGAGGTCACGAAGGACGAGGTGAACGCTGCGTTCAAGCGCGCATCCGAGGGATCGCTCAAGGGGATCATGGATTACACCGAGGAGCCGCTCGTCTCCAGTGATCTCAAGGGTGACGCGCACTCCACGATCGTCAGCGGCCTGGACACGATCGTCCTAGGCAACATGGTCAAGATCATCTCCTGGTACGACAACGAGTGGGGCTACGCGTGCCGCCTCGCTGACATCACCGAGTTCGTCGCCTCCAAGATGCGCGTACCGGTTGCCGCTGGCCGCTGACACGCGCGTGACGTTCGACAAGCGGACGATTCGAGACGCCGACGTCCGTGGGAAGCGTGTCCTGGTGCGCGTCGACTTCAACGTGCCGCTCGACAAGGGTGATGTCGCGGACGACACCCGCATCCGCGCCGCGCTCCCGACGCTGCGTGCGCTCCTCGACGGCGGCGCCGCTGTCGGGCTCGTGTCGCATCTCGGTCGGCCCAAGGGCCGCGACGCCAAGCTCTCGCTGGCGCCGGTCGCGAAACGGCTCGGCGAGCTCATCGGCAAGCCGGTACGAGTGCTCGACGATTCGGTCGGCGGCGAGGTCGAGAAGGCCGTCCGCGCGATGAAACCGGGCGACCTCGTGATGCTCGAGAACGTCCGCTTTCACGCCGAGGAAGAGAAGAACGATCCGGCGTTCGCCAAGCAGCTCGCGTCGGGCTTCGACCTCTACGTGAACGACGCGTTTGGCACGGCCCATCGCGCGCACGCGTCGACCGAAGGCGTCGCGCACCTTCTCCCCGCCTACGCTGGGCTCCTCCTCGAGAAGGAGCTCGTCGCGCTCGGCGGGATGCTCGACCAGCCGCAGCATCCGTTCGTCGCGATCATCGGCGGCGCAAAGGTGAGCACGAAGATGGACGTGCTGCGGTCGCTCGTTCCGCGCGTCGACACGCTCGCGATCGGCGGCGGCATGGCAAACACGTTCCTCCTCGCGATGGGCCGCCCGATCGGGCGATCCCTCGCGGAGCCCGACAAGCAGACCGAGGCGCGCAGAGTCACCGACGAGATCGAAGCCGACGGGAAGGAGTTGCTTCTTCCCCTCGACGTGGTCGCCGCACCGTCGGCCGACGCCGAAGGCGCCTCGGGCGCCGCGATCTACGACGTGGATGAGGTCCCCAGCAACCTCGCGATCGTCGACATCGGCCCGCGCACCATCGAGCGCTACGTCGCCGTCATCAAGAGCGCGAAGACGATCTTCTGGAACGGGCCGGTCGGGGTCTTCGAGGTGCCCGCATTCGCGACCGGCACCCGCCGCATCGCCGAGCTGATGGCCACAAGCGACGCGACAACGGTCGTCGGCGGCGGCGAGTCCGTGCAGGCCGTCGAAAAGGCCGGACTCGCAGACAAGATGACGCACGTATCGACGGGAGGGGGCGCGTCGCTCGAGCTGATCGAGGGAAAGGCCCTCCCCGGAGTCGCCGCGATCCCGGACCGATGACCAAGACGGCCATCGCGTTGGTTCGCGCTCGCGAGATCCTCGACTCGCGCGGCGATCCGACGGTCGCGGTGGACATCGAGCTTCAGGGTGGCGCGCGGGCGACCGCGATGGTCCCGTCGGGCGCGTCTACGGGTGCGCACGAGGCGGTCGAGCTGCGCGACGGCGACAAGAAGCGCT
>VBIZ01000132.1 GCA_005880575.1 Chloroflexota bacterium
CCATCGCCCGCGCAGGTCAGGTCGTTCGCGAGGGTGAAGCTCGCGCTTACGCGCATCGCGCACGTGCCCTCGCGCGACGGGTAGGACTGGGTCGGTGTTGGAGCCGGGCTGCGCGAGGGCCCGGGCGCCTGAGCGGCCTGACAAGCGACCGCGGCGATCAGCGCGAGCATGCCGAAGCGCGCGACGAGCGGCCGCATGTCGAAAGCGTATACAGCGGACTGCCGGTGGCGGTTCCCGCAGACTTCGATCATGCGCGAGGAGGCACGTCGCATCGATGAGCGGATCGAGGCGACGCTGCGCATACCCGATGTCCAGCCGACCGCGATCGTGGTGATCGCGCACGCGCTACCGACCCATGGCGGGACGATGCGCACTCCGATCATGGCCGCGATCGCGCGCGCGTGCGCCGAGCAGGGCTGGTACGCGCTGCGGTTCAACTTCCGCGGAGTCGGCGCGAGCGCCGGAGAGTGGAGCGGTGGGCGTTACGAGGTCGACGACCTCGCCGCCGCCGTCGACTACGCGCGCGATCTCGCGCCGGGGCTGCCGCTCGGTCTGGTCGGGTACAGCTTCGGCGCGTTCCAGGTACTTGCGTTCCTCGAGCGCGGCGGAACCGCCGATGCCGTCGCGCTCGTCGGCGTCGGGACGAAAGACGTGACCTTCGCGCCGCGCACGTTGCCGCGGATCCCCGACGGCACGTTTATCGTGGCGGCGGAAAACGACCAGTTCGGCACGGCGGCCGAGCTCCGTGCGGCGGTCCCGCACGCGCGCATCGCGACGGTGAGCGCGGTGGATCACTTCTTCGTCGGCAAACGAGATGAGGTCGGGCAGCTCGTAGCCGATGAGCTCGCGCGGGTCCTGCCTGTACCATCGCATCTCCCATGAGCGCTCAGGCCACTGCTGTCGGACAGCCATCGGCTTCCGCGAAGAAGACGCGGAAGCGCATCCTCACGGGCGATCGGCCCACCGCCAAGAGCTTCCACATCGGCAATTACTACGGAACGCTCGCCAATCGTGTGAAGCTGCAGGACGAATACGACAGCTTCTTCCTCATCGCCGACTACCACATGCTGACGACGCGCGTCGCGGACCTCGAAGAGATCGGGAAGAACATCCGCGAGCTGGTGACCGACTACCTCGCCGTCGGGATCGATCCCACGAAGACCACGATCTACCTGCAATCGCTCATCCCCGAGGTGACCGAGCTCTTCCTCTACTTCGCGATGCTCGTGACCGTGCCACGGGCGCAGCGGATCCCGACGCTCAAAGACCAGATGCGCGACCACAATCTGGCCGTCCCTTCGTACGGGCTCCTCGGCTATCCCATCCTGCAGGCTGCGGACATCCTCATGGTCAAAGGAGACCTCGTCCCGGTCGGCCGCGACCAGGAGTCGCACGTCGAGCTCACGCGCGAGATCGCGCGGCGCTTCAACGAGCTCTTCGGGCCGGTCTTCCCGATCCCGGAGGCGCTCATCCCCGAAGGCGGAATGCTGCCGGGCACGGATGGCGCCGGGAAGATGGGGAAGAGCCTCGGCAACGCCATCTTCCTGACCGACGATCCGAAGACGGTCGAGAAGAAGGTCCGCGGCATGTACACCGATCCGAACCGCGTCACCGCGACGACGCCCGGCCGCGTGGAGGGGAACCCGGTGTTCGCGTACCACGACACCTTCAACCCGAACAAGGCGGAGGTCGACGATCTGAAGCGCCGCTACCGCGAGGGCACGGTCCGCGACGTCGAGGTGAAGGAGAAGCTCATCGTCGCGCTCGAAGCGTTCCTTCAACCCATCCGGGAGCGTCGAGCCCGTTACGCGGCGGACCCGAAAGCGGTCGAGCGGATCATCAGAGAGGGCAGCGAGCGAGCTCGGGACGAGGCTCGCAAGACGCTGCACGACGTCCGGAGCGCCATGCACCTCGACTACTTCGGCCTCTAACCTCAGGAGACCGTGCCTAGGCTTTATGTTCTGGTGCTTTCCGGCGGCGCCGGGACGCGCCTCTGGCCACTCTCGCGGCGCGACCGGCCGAAGCAGTTTCTCGAGCTACTCGGAGAGCGCAGCCTCCTTCAGGACACGGTCGACCGGGTCGCGGAGTTCGTCCCACGGGAAAGGATCTTCGTGGTGGCTCCGCCCGAGCACCGGCCTCTCATTCACGAGCAGCTACCCGAGCTCCCCGTGGATCACCTCGTCGTGGAGCCGTATCCACGAGGAAACGCCGCGGCGGTCGGGCTGGCCATGGCGGCACTTGCGGCCTTCGACCCGGACGCGGTCGTTGCGGTGCTGCCGTCTGACCATGTGGTCGGCGACCGTGCGCAGTTTCGGAAGGTCCTGATCGCGGCGACCGCCGCGGCCGAGCGCGGCCACCTCGTCACGCTGGGGATAACACCGGAGCGGCCGGATACCGGCTTCGGGTATATCGAGGCTGCCGACAGGCTCGACATCGAGGCGCCTGTCGAGGTCCGCGCTGTGAAGCGCTTCGTCGAGAAGCCCAAGCGCGACGCCGCCGAGCGGATGGTCGCCGCGGGTGGGCACTACTGGAACGCGGGGATGTTCGTCTGGCGGGTGGAGGAGGTCCTGCGCGCGTACGAGAAACACCTCCCGAAGACCGCCGCCGCGATCGCCGCGCTACGGGACGCGATCGGCTCGCCGCGTTACGAGTCGGTCCTCGCCGAGGTTTGGGAGGAGACGGACCGCACCACCGTGGACTACGGGATCGCTGAAAAGGCCGACAACGTCGCGGTCGTGCCGGCGGACATCGGGTGGCGGGACGTCGGCTCGTGGGCGCGCCTCGCTGAGATCGTCTCCAAGGCGGACAACTGGGCCTCAGGGGACCTAGTCGCCGAAGACGCTCACGACAACTTCGTCTGGGCTCCCCAGAAGACTGTTGCGCTAATTGGTGTCGAGGGCCTTGTCATCGTCGACACCCCGGACGCCCTCCTAATTACCACTAAAGAGCGTTCAGAGGACGTGAAGACAGTCGTCGACCGCCTCAAGCGAGAAGACAGAGAAGACCTGCTCTAGGGCGCCGCCAGCCCGACCGAGGGCCCCCGCGCGGTGGGGCACCGGCCGGAGGCCGGGGGGTCCGCCGCCGCGTAAAGAGGGTTTCGGTCGGGCTGGCGGGCGTAGGCGCTATTCCCAGCGGTTTTTTCCCGGCCTGCGGAGGTCGGCGACGCTTGCCTGTCTGTTATCAGGTGGACGCCGACGTTAGAGTGGTGTGGGGAGGGCGCCCATGGGGTGCCCTCTTTTGTTAGGCGAAAGGAAACGAATTGGCGGCAGCGGCGAAAAACCTGGTCGTGGTGGAGAGCCCGACCAAGGCAAGAACTCTAGAACGGATGCTCGGTCCCGACTACAAGGTCGAGGCCTCCTTCGGCCACATCCGCGATCTGCCGAAGTCGAAGATGGGCGTCAACCTGAAGACCTTCGTCCCGGAGTACATCGTCCCGGACGATTCGGAGAAGCACGCCCGGACCCTCCGGCGGGAGGCGAAGGCCGCCGAGCACGTCTGGCTGGCCACAGACCTCGACCGCGAGGGCGAGGCCATCGCGTGGCATCTCGCCGACATCATCAAGGTCCCCAAATCCAAGCTCCGCCGCGTCACCTTCCACGAAATCACGCCCGCCGCCATCGACGAGGCGTTCAAGCATCCGCGCGACATCGACCAGGATCTTGTGAACGCCCAGCAGGCGCGCCGAGTCGTCGATCGACTCGTCGGCTACACGATGTCGCCACTCCTCTGGAAGAAGATCCGCTACGGGCTCTCGGCCGGCCGTGTCCAATCGGTCGCGCTCCGTCTCATCGTGGACCGCGAGCGCGAGATCCAGGCGTTCAAGCCGCAGGAGTACTGGACGCTCGAGGCGGCGCTCGCGAACCTCGCAGGCCAGACGTTCTCGGCCGAGGTCATCCAGCAGAAGGGCCACAAGCTCGAGATCCACGACGGTGAGGCCGCGGACAAGCATCGCGCAGCACTCGCCGAAGCGAGCTACGCCGTCAAGAGCGTCGAGAAGCGCGAGAGCGGCCGGAACGCCGCCCCGCCGTACACGACCTCGACGCTTCAGCAGGAGGCGTCGCGAAAGCTCGGCTACTCGGTCAAGAAGACGATGGTCCTGGCGCAGCAGCTCTACGAAGGCATCGCGGTCGGAGACGGCGCGCCGGTCGGTCTCATCACCTATATGCGTACCGACTCGCTGCACGTTGCCGAAAGCGCGCTCCATCAAGCCCGCGACGTCATCACGAAGGAATTCGGCGCGCCGTACGCGATCGAAAAGCCGCGCCACTACAAGACGCGGTCGAAGGGCGCGCAGGAAGCGCACGAAGCCATCCGGCCCACGGATCTCTCGCGCACACCGGATCGGGTGAAGCGGTTCCTGAAACCCGATCAGCTCAAGCTCTACACGATCATCTGGCAGCGGACGATCGCCTCGCAGATGGCGGCCGCGCGATTCGAGAACACACGCCTTGACATCGAGGCGGGTCAGTACACGCTGCGCGCGAACGGACGTCGCGTCCTGTTCGATGGGTTCCTGCGGGTGTACTTCGAGTCGAGCGACGAGCCGGAGAAAGAGATCTCGCCGCTCCCCGAGGTGCAGGAGGGGGAGGCGCTGAAGCTGCTCGGCCTCGATGCCTCGCAGCACTTCACGCAGCCGCCGCCGCGTTTCACCGAAGCGTCCCTCGTGAAGACGCTGGAGGAGTTCGGCATCGGCCGTCCGTCGACGTACGCGCCGACGATCTCGACGCTCGTGGATCGCAAGTACGTTCGCAAAGAGGGCCGCGCCCTCATGCCCGAGGACGTTGGCTTCGTTGTCACCGACTTCCTGCACGAGCATTTTCCCGACATCGTGGACACGGGCTTCACCGTGCGGATGGAGGAGGACCTCGACCGGATCGCCGCGGGCGAGGTCGAGTGGGTCCCCGTCGTCCGCGACTTCTTCGAGCCGTTCGCCAAGCTCGTTGAAGAGAAGAACAAGAGTGTGAAGAAGTCGGACGTGACCGAGGAGGCCACGGATCGCATCTGCCCGAAGTGCGGTCGGCCGGTCATCATCAAGCTCGGGCGATACGGCCGCTTCTACTCGTGCACCGGCTTCAAGAA
This sequence comes from Chloroflexota bacterium, assembly GCA_005880575.1. Taxonomy (GTDB): domain Bacteria; phylum Chloroflexota; class Limnocylindria; order P2-11E; family P2-11E; genus 3-1-20CM-2-70-9. Next base: position 5,080 of record VBIZ01000132.1, read on the forward strand.
GGGCAAGAAAGGCGACCCGCTGCCGGCGGGCGCGTGCGACTACTCCGAGCCACTCGAGGGACAGAAGGAGCCACAGCTCGAGCTTCTCGAGGGCGAGATGTGCCCGGAGTGCGGCAAGCAGCTCGCGAAGCGCCGCGGGCGGTTCGGCCCGTTCGTCGGTTGCACGGGCTATCCGGACTGCAAGTACATAAAGAAGACGCAGCAGAAGACCGGCGTGACCTGCCCCGAATGCGGCAAGGGCGAGCTCGTCCGCCGTCGTGGACGAGGCCGCTCGATGTTCTTCGGCTGCGAGCGCTACCCCGACTGCACCTTCACGGCGCGCGAGCTTCCAGGAGCCGCCGCGACCCCGGGCAAAGACGCCGCATAGGCTTTGCCCCTAGTGAGGGCACGGCCGGCAACTACGGACGAGACGCGCGACTGGGACCAGCTGATGCATGAGACCGCGCGTCCGCATCTTCTCCAGTCGAAGGGATGGGCCGAAGTGAAGGCCGCCACCGGCTGGCGCGCGGAGCGCTACGTCTTCGAAGAAGGGGACACACGCGTCGGCTGCGTTCAGGTCCTCCGCAAGCGACTCGTGCGGGGACTCGATGTCGCGTACGCCCCGCGCGGCCCCCTCGTCGTCGACGAGAAGCTTCCCGACGCGATCGTCGCGCTCCGCAAGGCGCTGAGCCGCGGGCTGACCGTGAGCCTCCTCTGCGATCCGGAAGCCGGCGAGAACGACACGCTCGCGAAAGCACTTGAGGCGCAAGGCGTGCGTCGTTCGCCTGTGTACGTGCAACCCCGGCGAACCCTGCTCATGGATCTCACGCAGGATGCCGACGCGATGCTCGGCGCGATGCGCAAGAAGACCAGGCAGTACATCCACAAGGCGGAGCGCGATGGGGTGGTCACCGAGAAAACGACTGATCTGGCGCGATTCCATCGGGTGCTGCGCACGGTCGCGGAGCGCGATCAGTTCGGCATCCACGACCTTGGATACTTCGCATCGCTCGTCGAAGCGTTCGGCGAAGCGTTGCATCTACGCATGGCGCGGGTCGACCGTGAGGACGTGGGCGCACTGCTGGTCATCCGGATCGCGGATCGCGCGTGGGAGCTCTTCGGTGGGTGGAGCGGGGCGCACAGCGAGAAGCGTCCGTTCTATCTGCTCAAGTGGCACTCGCTGATGCAGATGAAGGAGCTCGGCGTGCGCCGCTACGACATGTGGGGCCTCGCCGAAGGTGACGAGCTCACCGGCGTCGAGAACTTCAAGCTGGGCTTCGGCGGCGAGATCACGCCATGGATCGGAGCGCTCGAGACGCCGGTCACCGCATTCCTGTTCCCGCTTTGGAGGTTCGGCGCGCGGCGGCGGCTCGCGGCAGCGAGCGCGTGACCGAGGTAGGGATAGAGGCCCCGCCAGGATGGGACGAGGCCGCCGTCCGCTCGCCGGCTGGTCACGTGATGCAGTCGGCCGCATGGGCGAAGATTCGGGAAGCGCAGGGCTGGCGCCCGGAGTTCCACCAACTCGGCTCGCCGGCGTTGCCGGTCGCGCTCGTCCTCTGGCGGCCGCTCCCAGGCGGTCGATCGATCGCATACGTTCCGCGCGGGCCGATCCTCGGTTCGCCTGAGCAGCTCGAGCCCGCGCTCGCGAAGCTCGCTGGGATCGCTCGCGACCGGCGCGCGATCTTTCTGAAGGTCGATCCCGAGATCGACCCCAAGCTCGCGGCGGAGCCCCTCCGCGCCGCGGGCTTTCGCCGCGGCCCTGATATCCAGCCGGTGGTCGCCACCCTCGAGCTTGACCTCGGGCCGGACGAGGACGCGCTCTTTGCGGCCCTCGAGAAGGACACCCGCTGGAGCGTGCGTCAGGCCGAGAAGCGCGGCGTCAGCATTCGCGAGGCGATCGGCGAAGACGATCTTCGCGCGCTCTATGACCTCTACGCCGAGACCGGACAGCGCGCGGGCTTCATCACCCGAACGTGGGACTACTACCGTCGTATGTGGGGGACGCTCGTCACGGCAGGACACGCCAAGGTGCGTCTCGCGGAAAAAGAGGGAAAGCCCGTCGCGGGGGTGCTCACCTGGCGATGCGGCGAGCGCGACGTCTACCAGAGCGCCGCGACGAACGACGCCGGCCGGACCACCTACGCCGCGTACGCGCTCCTCTGGCGGTGCATCATCGAAGCACGCAAAGGGGGCGCGCGCCGATTCGATTTCGGCGGCATACCCGTGGACCTCAGTCGAAAGGACGACCCGATGCACGGCCCGTACCGCTTCAAGAAGGGATTCGGCGGGGTGTCGAAGCGATTCGCCGGCGCGCACGACGCCGTTCCGAACGAGCTCGCGTACCGCGCGTACGCGGTCGCGGAGCCGGCGTACACGGCTGCACTTCGTCTTGTGGGCCGGATCCGCCGTTGAACCTCGGCGCCCTTCTCCAAGCGACGAAGATCACGGTCCCCGAAGGCGCCGCGGCGATCGACATTCGCCAGATCGCCTACGACTCGCGAAAAACGAAAGAGGCCGCGCTGTTCGTCGCTGTCCCCGGCTTTCACCGCGATGGACACATCTTCGCCAAGGACGCGGTCCAGCATGGCGCCGTCGCGATCGTCGCGGAGCATGCGATCGACGTCCGGGTCCCCGTCGCGGTCGTGCCGGACGCGCGTGCGGCGCTCGCGGACCTCGCTGCGGAATTCTTCGACCACCCGACGCGGAAGCTGAAGCTCGCGGCGGTCACCGGGACCGACGGCAAGACCACCACCGTTCACCTCGTGTCCGACGTTCTCGAAGCGTCGGGCGCGAAGACCGGCTTCGCCACGACGGTCGACTTCAAGGTCGCGGACCACGAATGGAAGAACGAGACCCGTCAGAGCACGCAGGAAGCGGTCGAGGTACAGGAGTTCTTCGCTGAGCTCCTCGTCGCCGGAGGAACGTGGGGCGTGCTCGAAGCGACGAGCCACGCGCTCGCACTGCGAAAGCTCCGCGGCACCGAAGTCGACATCGCCGTTTTCACCAATCTCACCCCTGAGCATCTCGACTTCCACGGCACGCTTCAGAAGTACCTCGAAGCGAAGGGCGAGCTCTTCGCGATGCTTTCGAGGTCCGCCGACAAGGGAATACCGAAGACCGCGGTGCTAAACGGCGACGACAAGCATTGGCGCTACCTCGCCGACCGCGCGGAGGGCGCGAAGATCGTGACCTACGGCGTCGAAGCGCTGTGCGACGTCCAGGGCGCGATCCTTTCGTCCGACGCCTCGGGGTCGCGCGTGCGGATCACGGCGTCCGGGCAGTCAGTCGAGCTCGCGCTCCCCCTGGTCGGACGGTTCAACGTCCACAACGCACTGGCTGCGGCGGCCGCCGGTCTCGCCGCCGGCGCCACACTGCAGCACGCGCGCGACGCGCTCTCCCACGCGCGCGCGGTGCGCGGGCGGATGGAGCGTGTCGAGAGCGGACAACCCTTCAGCGTGATCGTCGACTACGCGCACACGCCGGAGTCGCTCGACAAGGTGCTCGGGCTTCTTCGCCCGCTCACGAAAGGAAAGCTCATCGTCGTCTTCGGCAGCGCGGGCGAGCGGGACCGTGCAAAGCGGCCCGCGCTCGCCGAGATCGCCGCGAAGCACGCGGACTTCTTCGTGATCACGCAGGAGGATCCGCGCCTCGAGGAGCCGGAGAGGATCCTCGAGGAGATCGAGAAAGGCGCGATCGCCGCCGGCAAGCGAAAGGGCACCGACTACGTCGTGATCGACGATCGGCGGGAGGCGGTGAGCGAAGCCATCCGCCGCGCGGCACCGGACGACACTGTCGTGCTTGCCGGCAAGGGTCACGAGGACTCGATCATCGTCGGCGAGGAGAAGCGTCCGTACGACGAGGCCACCGCGGCACGCGAGACCCTCAAGGCGCGGGGGTTCGGTACATGACCAGGCTCAAGCGGCCGTCGAGCGCAGCGACCGCCGCGCAAACTCGCGTGTACGCGGTGCGCCCCGAGGTCCTCGCGTCGCAGCTCCGAGGGGAGATCGCGACGGTGCCGGCGACGCCGCACGGCCGGCCGGCGCTCGTCGTACTCATGGGCCTTCCCGGGGTGGGGAAGTCCCACTGCGCGCGGCTCCTCTGCACGCGGCTCGGCGCGGCGCACGTGGCGAGCGACGAGCTCCGAAGCCGTCTCTTCATCGCGCCGTCCTACGCCGACGAGGAGAACCGCGCCGTTTTCGGGGCGGCGAGCGCGATCGTCGACGCCCTGCTTGCAGACGGACATCGCGTCGTGGTCGACGCGACGAATCTCATCGCAAGAAACCGCACGGGTGCGGTCGCTGTCGCGCGGAGCCGGGAAGTCCCGGTGATCTACGTGAGGATCATCGCACCCGACGGTGACGCCCGCGTTCGTCTCGCGTCGCGGCGGTCCGCGCGCGCGCCCGGAGATCACTCCGAGGCCGACGAGCGCATCTTCGAGCGCATGCGCGCGCAGCCGTTCGAGCCGCCCGCGGAGGGATTCCTCGAGCTCACCAACGGAGCCGACCTCGCGGGTGAGATCGATCGGATCGTCGCCGCCGTCGAGCGGGCGTCGTAATGGGGCGATCGCGCGAGCTCATCTTCGCGGGGATCGCGGCCGTCCTCATCGTGCTGTATCTCGGGATCGCGGTACGCGTCGGCCCGGCGTTCTTCCCGCCATCGAGCCCCACGCCGACACCGACGAAGCCGGTCACGCTCGTCACTCTCCCGCCGGGGGCGGACGCGAGCGTGAGCGGCACGATCGCATTCGCTCTCCGCGGCGACGTCTATGTGCTGTCGGGCAAGGGTTACGCGCCGCTCACGTCGGATGGCCGCTCGCACGAACCGGGCATCACCACCGACGGCCGCACGGTGTTCTTCGCCCGGGTCGAGGAGATCGATGGCAAGCGGATGGTCGACGGACAGGTCGTCCCCGCGCATCTGCGCTTCTCGAACGTCGTATCGGCGAGCGCAAGCGGCGGCACACAGGCCGTCCTCATCGACGGCCTCGTGAAGGCCGACAGCGGCTTTCACCTCGTGACCTGGTTCGACAGCCCGGCGGTCTCACCGGACGGAAAGCGAATCGCGGTCGTCGCCGACGACGGTCAGGGGTACTCGGACCTGGTCCTGTACGACGCGCAGACCGGAAAGCAGCCGCTCCCTCTTTCGAAGGGATCGAACCTGGCCGACCCGTCGTGGTCGCCCGATGGCACGACGATCGCCGTCACGTCCTACACGCTGGGGACCCCGCGCCTGCTGCTCGTGCCCACCGATGGGCGCGCGACGACACCGCTCGTGACGCCCGACGGTGAGCCGTATCGCGCCTCGTACTCGCCGGACGGCGCGTGGCTCGTCTACACGCTCCGGCACGACGGGAAGAACGACCTGCACGCGATACAGATGAGCGGAGCCCGCAAGGACGTCGCGCTCACGAGGGACGGGGCGAGCTGGAACGGCGTGTTCTCACCCGATGGAAAA
>VBIZ01000115.1 GCA_005880575.1 Chloroflexota bacterium
CGGAGCCCAGAGATCGATGTTGCCCTGTGGCGTGGTCAAGACGGTGGTCACGAGCGTTAGACCTTCATCTCCTCGAACATCGCGGCCGCTTCCGCGCGGTTCGCCGCACCGAGCTTGCCGCGAGCGTTCGCGAGATGGCGCGCGATGGTGTGCGGACTGAGGCTGAGACGCTCAGCAATTGCTCTGTTGGTGAGGCCGTGTCGCGCCAGGTCGATGACTTCAAGTTCCCGCTCGCTCAGGGTCGTTCCAGTTGCGCGACTCGTCACGATCCGCCGCGCAACGTTCCCAAGATCGTCGGTTCTGCGGGCGAGACGATGGAGGATCTCGCGCGAATGTGTTGTCCCCAGTTTTCCGAGGGCCTCGACAGCAGCAATACGGGCAAGCCTCGGCGCCTCTGCATCATCTATGTGGCGCATGGCGACCTCTACCGTGACGTTCGCCCGTCCGCCAAGTGCGGCGAGCTCCACGATCGAAACGCCGCGCATACCCGCTGCCGATAGGCCGAGCGCTGCATCCGCGGCAATCGTCGTCGGAACAAGGATCGGTCGGCGCCAGCCGGTCACCTCCAGGAGCCGATGCAGCCATCGTGCGGTGAGTGGCTGCGGATCGATGGCCACGAGCCAGGTGAGAGCGCTGACTTGAGCCCAGACGTTGCCGACCTGCCGCGCGATAAGTTCAGCAGCTTGCAGGTCTTCAGGTCGATGGCTCGCGATTCCCCGTAACAGCAGAGGAACCACTCGTAGTCCCGGCGCGGCCCAGCGGGATTCCGCGAGCAAACCCAACAGACCTGCTTCGTCTGCGCCACGGCCTTGGAGCAATCGCGCGGTGACGTGCCAGGTTCGCGCCTGAAGCTGAGCGCGGGGGGACCCAAGACGGTTGGCTATCTGCTGGCCAACCGCTGCCGTCCACTCGAGAGAATCGTCTGAAAGGAAGGTGTAGAAGGGAACAACGTGAAAGAGCGTCTCCCAAGATCCGAGGGGGGACAAACCCACCGGCGAATTGATCCTTGCCCGCAGCCGCAGGTCGCCTTCAAGTCTGCCTCCGCGTGCGTGGCGTATGAGGAGTCCTAGGTCGTGGGCTAAGTCGCGGCCAGGCTCACCTTCGTCGCCGAGACGCTCCGCTTCGTCCGCACATGCCTCCGCGACCGCGAGTACGCCGCCATGGGACTCGGCGACAGCGAGCCACACTCCATCCTGCAGACGTCGGGATCGGAGGTGGCGTCCCGGTGGAATGTCACGCCGAGACCAAATTACATCCGGGTAAAAGGCAAGAATGCGATGCGCCCACCGTTTGTATCGTCTGACTGCTCGCTGGAACACGAACTCATAAATTTCGAAGAGAAATCGTTCGTGTTCGGCAGAAGAGTAGGGAGGCTCTAGTCGGTCGGTAGCTGACAAGATGATGTCGCGAACTCCCACCAACTCCGTGGCTCCAACTGGATTCGACCCCAGATGACGCAGGAGACCATCCCAGTCTCCATGGTCTATGCAGATCGACGCCCGATACCGAGCCAGAACGGGGTCTGACGGAAGCGGCAAGGACATCACGAACTGAAGAAGTGCCCTGCCATACACGCCGTCAGTCGTAACGCCATCCATGACGGTCCGAAGCTCGTCTCTGACGGCCCTCCAATCCGACCGCCGTGCGGCTTCGCGCAGCGTGGCGGGAAGATCTTCGAACGGCACAGGCGCCCACAAATCCACGGCACGCAAGGGCTCCCCGACCCTGCTCCCCACTGCGGGCTGAATGGTAGACCCAGGCGGCAAAAACTCCTGAATCCTTCCCAAACTGACAAAACCTGGTTTCCGACGAGTATCGACTTTTCGCAGCCATTAAGGCTCCTGCCAGACCGTCCGACCTTCTATCTGACTTAACAGCGGCGGAAGGGAGTCACATCAAATGCGTCGACTCATCGCAGCGGTGGCAGCGCTCGTGGCCTTGATCCTCGGCGGCGGGGCCGGCGTCTCCGCCTGGTAGGTCTTACCAGCAATAACTAACGACCTCTAGCGGGCGCCTTGTGCGCGAAGGAGGGCCTTGTTCGGGGCCCTCTTTCTGTTTCCGTCATGACCAGTCGGCTCACGGATCGTCACGTATCCTCCCGCAAGTGTTGGGAGGCTCAGTCCCAAGAGATCTCCGGGTTCTTGTCTTTGCCGTTGTCGGTGCCGGAGCTCTGGTCCTATTTGGGGCGAGTGCGCCGACGCCGGAAAACGTCGACCTAGGTCGGCTCTTGTTCTGGGTCGTAATTACGTTCACGGCCGCTTCATTACCAGTTCGGCTTCCGGGTGAAGTTGTGGCTCACATCACAACTGCACCAATCCTCGCTTCGGTCTTTGATTCCCAGTTGGCGAACCCGTTTGCAGTGTGCTGGGTCGCCTTGCTTGGCACGATCGAACTTCGCGATCTGCGCCGCGAACTGCCTTGGTACGGAACCCTCTATAACCGCTTCACCTACGTACTTGCGGCCTTTGCTGCTTGGCTGACTTTGGCTTTGGCGCGCCCGGCGACTCGCCCCGACGATCCTCTGGGCACGATCGCTCTAATCATCTTGACCGGCCTCGCATTCAGCGCGGTCAACATGCTCCTCGTGGTTACTGCCGTGAGCGTCCGAACGAAGACGCCTTTTGCACGCGTGTGGGCGCTGAGCATCAGCAACATCATGCTGGGCATCGTTGCGCTGGTCTTCCTCGGCTGGCTCATGGCCGAGGTTGCCATCAAAGTCGGACTCTGGGCAACGCTGCTTTTCATGATTCCATTGCTTCTCGCGCGCTACTCCTTTACGAAATATGCCGAGACCCGAGCCCTGTTTATTGGATCCGTCAGCGCTCTGTCGCAAGCGATTGACGCAAAGGACGGCTTCACTCGGGGCCACGCAGATCGGGTGTCGCGGATCGCGGGCGCGATTGCTCGCGAGATGAGCCTGTCCGAAAAGACCATTGAGCAGATCGAACTCGCCGGCATGCTGCACGACATTGGGAAGATCGGCGTCGAGGATCAGATCCTGATGAAGCCGGCACGGCTAGATCCGCATGAGCAAGAGCTCATGCGCCGACATCCGATCTACGGCGCCTCAATACTTGAACCATCGGAGTCCTTGCGTCCCCTTGCTCCGCTTGTCTTGTACCACCATGAGAACTACGACGGAAGTGGATATCCTGAGGGCCGAAAGGGAGAGGATATCCCGCTAGGTTCGCGCATCATTATCGTGGCCGACGCTTACGAAGCGATGACCTCAGACCGTATCTACCGCAAGGCGATCGGACACGAGAGAGCGATGGATCAGCTCAATCGATACAAAGGCATTCAGTTCGATCCGAAGGTCGTACGAGCGCTAGGAACCTTGATCGAAAAACGCGGATCCGACGCCTTCGAAGTGAGCCAGTTACCACCCATCAATTACGAGACTCTTGCCGAACTCCGAAAGCGCTTGGCGCGCGAGCCGCAGACTCGCGATGCCCATGCTGGTTAGTGGCCTTGTAGCTGGCTTCATCCTTGGTCTTGCATCGGGTGGGCATTGGCGACGGCTTACACAACTCGACCTGAGGTTCTTGCCGGCCCTTGTCGTGGCTGCGGCCCTGCGAGCGGTCGCGCCCTTCTTTGGCCAGCTTGCCCTCGGCATATCAATGTTTGGCCTTGCACTCATCGCCCTCGTTGCCGTGGTGAACCGCGCACTACCTGGCGCTTGGCTAGTCGCGCTGGGTTCGACACTCAACCTACTGGTGATCTCCGTCAACGGTGGGATGCCAGTAGATCCGGAAGCCATGACTACTGCGGGAAAATCACTTCCGAACGACGGCCTGCACGTGCTCTTGGGACCCGCTACGCACTTAGGCTTCTTAGCCGACGTTCTGTTGGCTCCAATTGTCAACAACGTGTATAGCGTCGGAGATGTGTTGCTCGCCGCTGGCGGTTTCTGGATGGCTTTTCGAGTTCTGAGGTAGAGATGACGACGACGACCAACAGCCTCCATATCGGGCTGCTCCGATCCCCAAATTTCGGGGCGCTTTGGCTCGCGCAGGTGGCCAGTCGGTTAGGCGACCCCATCACGCTGATCGCTCTCGCGTACGTTAGCTATGCGCAGACGCGGTCCGCGCTCATAACTGCGCTCGCAGTAGTGATGGCGACTGTCCCCAATGCGTTGTTCGGCTTATTTGGCGGAGCGATCGCAGACGTAATCGGCCACCGGCGGGCAATGATTTGGTGTGATCTCGCGCGTCTCGTTTTAATCGGGATGGTGCCCGTCGCCATCCGACTAGGCCTTCCGCTCGGGGTGCCCTACTTCCTTGTGTTTGCTGCCGCGTCGTGTGGCGCGATTTTCAATCCCGCTCGGCTCGCGCTTGTGCCCCGGATTGTGCACCCGAGTGATCTGGCAGGTGCTAATGCGCTCACTTATTCAAGCGATCGGGCGGTCGAGGTGGTGGGCGCGCTTGTCGCGGGAGTTTTGGTGGCGACAATCGGCGAGAGCGCTTTCTACGTCGACGCCACCACGTTTCTTGTATCAGCTCTTCTTCTCACGCGGCTAAACGTTACCGAGAGAATGAAGCGACTCATTCCTCGGTCAATCGCACAGGAGGCGAGCGAGGGCCTTCGCTTCCTGTGGCGACACGGGGTGCTCCGTGCGAATACCGTCCTGTCGCTAGTCTGCCAATTGTCCGTTCCGGTTGTCGCGAGTCTTGCTCCATCGCTGATATTCCAGCGGTACGCGAATGGCAACCCCGAGGTCGGAGCATCTTTGTTCGGCATCGCCGAAGGCGCGATTGCTGTAGGAGCGGTAGGTAGTGGCATCTTGCTGGCACCCCGTTTGGATCGCTTCCCGAAAGGCCGACTGTTGCTCACGGGGTTCGCGATCTATGGCCTTCTACTAGTGGCGCTGGCGCTCGCACCCTCGTTCGAGTTCGCGGCAGCCCTGTTCGCGATCACTGGAGTGGTCAACGTGGTGTTCTATGTTCCAAATGTGACTCTCTCTCAAGAGCTGACGCCACCCGAGCTTCGGGCAAGGGTATTCGGGGCGCGGATCGCGCTGCTCAACATCTCGTGGCTCCCCATCATCATCTTGAGCGGCGCGCTCGCTGACGCAGTCGGGGTGTCCTTGCTGATCGCGGCGGCGGGGCTAGTAACGTTCGCGGCTGCACTCGTCGGCGCCTTCATCCCGCTCGTCCGCGACGTGCCCTGACCGCCGACCGTACGCCACCGCTCATGCGCCAGGCGGTTTGACATGTACGGTCACCGGCACACAAAATGGTCCGGCCGCACGAGGGATGACCCTGCACGGGCCTAGCCCTATCCCTGGCGGGAAGGAAGCGTACGGAAAGTGGCGCAAAGGACGATCCTCGTTGCGGACGACGATGCCTCCATTCGCTCGCTTCTGAAGCAGTTGCTGTCCGATGAGGGGTACAGCGTTGTCGAGGCGACGACCGGCACCGAGGTCGTCGAAAAGGTCAAAGACACCAACCCGGACCTCGTGATCATGGACGTCCGGATGCCGGAGCTCGACGGCATCGAGGCGCTCTCGAAGCTCAAAGTGAGCTCGCCCAAGACGAGCGTTCTCATCATGACCGCGTTCGGTTCGTCCAATAACGCCATCCGCGCGATGGAGCTCGGCGCATTCGACTACATCACCAAGCCGTTCGAGCTCGACAAGATCAGCCACACCGTCAAGCGGGTCATCGAGTACCGCGACCTGACCAGCGAGGTCCAGGTCCTGCGGGACGAGATCAGCTCGCTCGTCCAGACCGAGCGGATCGTCGGTAACTCGCCCGCGATGCAAGAGGTCTACAAGACCGTCGGAAAGGTCGCGAAAGCTGACGCGACCGTGCTCATCACAGGAGAATCGGGGACCGGCAAGGAGCTCGTCGCCGAGGCCCTGCACTACAACTCCAATCGCCGTTCCGGGCCGATCGTGAAGGTGTCCTGCGCGGCTCTTCCCGAGACGCTTCTCGAAGCGGAGCTCTTCGGACATGAAAAGGGATCGTTCACCGGCGCCATGACCCAGCGCCGCGGCCGCTTCGAGATGGCCGACAAGGGGACGATCTTCCTCGACGAGATCGGCGAGATGAGCCTGCCGATGCAGACGAAGCTCCTTCGTGTACTTCAAGAGCGGAAGATCGAACGCGTCGGATCTTCGCTCCCGATCAAGGTCGACATCCGCATCATCTGTGCGACCAACAAAGACCTGCAAAGACAGGTCGAGCAGCAGAAGTTCCGCGACGACCTTTTCTACCGGCTCAACGTCATCAACATCCACATGCCGCCGCTCCGCGATCGCAAGGAGGACATCCCGGCGCTCGTCGAGCACTTCCTCGCGAAGCACCGCTATAGCGCGACCGCGCAACCGGCGGCGATCAGCGAAGAGGCGCTCAAGCGCCTCATGGAATACGACTGGCCCGGCAACGTGCGTGAGCTCGAGAACGTCGTCGAGCGCGCCGTCGTCCTCTCGCGCGGACAGATCATCACGAGCCGCGAGCTTCCGTTCGGCGATCACGATGCCGGCGAGCACGACGAGGAAGGCGGGGACGAGGTCTCAGTCGAGAAGTCGTTCTTCAAGAAATCGGTCGCCCAGTTCGAGAAGGACCTCATCATGAAGGCCCTGCGCGACGCCAACGGAAATCGCTCAAAAGCCGCGGAAATGCTGGGTATTTATCGCCGTTTGCTCTACGCCAAGATCAAGGAATACGGCCTCGAGGGCTATCCGCCAAAGGGCCGGGCGGCCTGATGGTGACGCTGCTTCGGACCTCCCTGCGGTTCTTCGTCCTCGGCTTTCTCGTTGGCACACTTTTCGCGCCGCGCTCCGGTGCGGCAACGCGCGCGATGCTTCGCGAGAAGTTCAGGGTCATGGCCAATCAGGTCCTCGAACTCGCGGCGCTTCCTCCGATCGAGTCGCGCAGCGCGCTGAGGAACGGCGGCGACGCTCCCGCGCGACGAACGAGTACTCGCGGTACGAATGCCCGCTCGTCGTCCTAAGGTCACGGCGAACGGGCCCATCGTCGTGCGTCTCGTTGAAGCGACTGGTGATTCCACTAAGAGCTGGGACGCCGCCGTGCTCGCCGCCGTGAAGGCGGCGAAGGTGAAGGCTCCCGTCGGCGTCGAGGTCGGCAGGCTCTGGGCGGAAGTCAACGGCCCGAAGCTCTCGAGGTATCACGCCTCGGTCAAGGTGGCGTATCGGGAGGTCCAGCGCTCGGCGGTTCGACCTTCCCGCTAGCAGGCAAGTCTCGATATCTGTCAACCTCATTGACACGTGATTTCGCCACCAACAACACTCCCCATCGGAATTCGACACAGGGGAGCAAAGTCCGGTGGCGGAGGCCCAAACGCACGACGCGCTCACGCAGGTCTTGATCGCCAACGATGGCGAGGTCCTCGCACGTCTACGTCTTTCAGCGGCCGAGGCGGCGCGCGTATGCAACGTCACCCCTCGTCAGCTCATCTACTGGACGAAGAAGGGTCTCGTAAAGCCATCAAGCAACGGCGATCACGACTACGACGTGTTCGCCATGGAAAAGGTCATCCGGATCCGGCAAGCGCTTGAGAAGGGACACTCGCTCGAGAAGGCCGCGCAGCTCGTGCAGCGCGAGATGGGGACGCTGCAGGCCGAGGCCAAGCGGCTCGACGAGATGGCCCCCGATGCCCTCGAGGACGAGCTCCGCGCCCGCCTGGAGCGCCTCGAATCCCGCATCAACGAGCTCCGCCGTGCGCTCCCGGCCTCGCTCACGATCGCGCGACTGCGCAAGGCCGTCGCGGTCCTCGCCCGCCTCGACGCCCAGGGCGCTCTGGACGGCTCCCAGGCCAACGGCGACTCGGCGAAGGCGGTCGCGCTCCGGCTGGGCCGGGCCATCGACGAGCTCGAGATGTTGCTGCGCGAGGTTCAGCCCGTCGGGGTCTAACGCGCCGGTACGCTTCGTTCGTGCCTGACGCGCTCGCGCTCATCGCCAATGCCGCCGGAAAGCTCACCCGCGAAGGCCTGCGCGCGACCGGCCGCGGCGCGACAGCACTCCCCGGGCTCGTCGCTCTGACGCTCGACCCGGATTTCATCGGCGCGCTGTCGGCGACGCTCGCGCACGGCGTCGCATGCGTGTCGGGGACCAACGGGAAGACCACCACTGCGCGGATGCTCGCCGACATCACGCGCACCGCCGGATGGGATCCGATCCACAACCGGTCCGGATCCAATCTCGATCGCGGTGTCGCCGCGGCGCTCCTCGCGGAGACCACGTGGTCGGCCGAGCCTCGCGGCAACTTCGGGCTCTTCGAGATCGACGAGGCGTCGCTGCCGAGCGCGGTCGGACGACTCCGCCCGCGCGTGGTCGTGGTCACGAATCTCTTCCGCGACCAGATGGACCGCTACTTCGAGCTGGACACGCTCGCGAAGAAGATCGGCGACGCGCTCGCCGGCCTGCCCGCGGACACGACGCTCGTGCTCAACGCGGACGACCCGCTCGTCTCGTACCTCGCGCTGCGACGCGACGCGAAGACCGTCTTCTTCGGCGTCGACGACCCCGACGTGGGCGGCGTCGTCCCGCAGGCGATCAGCGACGCGACGCGCTGTCCCCGCTGCAAGTCGCCCCTGAAATACACACGCGTCGTGCTCGCCCACGTGGGCGACTGGTCGTGTCCATCGTGTGGTCTGACGCGCCCGCCGCGCGACATCGCCGCGACGAAGGTCACGCTTGGCTCAAGCGGCAGCGAGCTCCTGCTCGCGGGCACCGTAGGAAACGTGTTCGAGTCCGTCCGCGTCCCGATCCCCGGTCTCTACAACGCCTACAACGCGCTCGCTGCGCTCGCGGCGGCGCGCGCGCTCGACCTCGGTCTGGCTGAGGCGATCCGCGCGCTCGCGAGCTTCCGTCCGGCCTTCGGACGGCTCGAAACGATCGACCACAAGGGCCGGACCCTGCGGCTCGTCCTGGTCAAGAATCCCGCCGGCTTCAACGCCGCGATCGGAGCGCTTCTCGAGACCGGCCGCAAGCCACGCCTGCTTGCCGCGCTCAGCGACCGCGACGCCGACGGCCGTGACGTCTCGTGGATCTGGGACGCGGACTTCGAAGCGCTCGCCCCGTCGGTCGAGCACGCCGTCATCACCGGGCTCCGCGGGCGCGATCTCGCGCTCCGCTTCAAGTACGCCGGGCTCGCGAAGGAGCGGCTCGAGGTGGTGGACGACTGGGCCGCCGCGATCGAGCGGGCCACAACACTCGCCCCCGCGGGTAGCGAAGTCGTCGTGCTCGCCACCTACACGGCAATGCAGGCGCTGCGCGGGTTGTTGGCGCGGGCCGGCGCGACCGTTCCCTTCTGGGAAGATTGACGTGATGGAACTGCGGATCGCGCATCTTTATCCCGACCTGATGAACATCTATGGCGATCGTGGCAACGTGATCGCGCTCAGCCAGCGCGCGAAATGGCGCGGCATCGGGGTCGAGGTTCGGCCCTATTCGGTGGGCGAGTGGGCCGACCCGGAGTGGCCCGACGTGTGGTTCTTCGGCGGTGGCCAGGATCAGGGTCAGGACATCGTCGGCGCCGATCTCGCGGGCAAGAACGGCTTGTCCCTACGGAAATCGGTCGACGGCGGCGCCGCGATCTTCTCGGTCTGCGGCGGCTACCAGCTCCTCGGGCACGAATATGTTCCGGAGGTCGGCCCGTCGATCCCAGGACTCGGGATTCTCGACGTCACCACCCGCGCTGGCAGGAAACGCTTCGTCGGGAATCTGCTGGTGGACTCGCCTGACGGACCGCTCGTCGGATTCGAGAACCATTCCGGACGGACGTACCTCGGGACGAGCGCCAAGCCGCTCGGAACGGTCATCGCCGGGAACGGCAACAACGGCGAGGACAAGACCGAGGGCGCGGTGCAGGGCAAAGTGATCGGCTGCTATCTCCACGGTTCGGGACTCCCAAAAAACCCGTGGCTCGCGGATCGCCTCCTTGGATGGGCGCTCGAACGCCGGCACCGAGACGTCAGGCTCGGTCCCCTCGATGACGCGGATGAGCTCGCTGCTCGCGTGCAGGCGAGTGCGGTGGCGCGAACCAGAACGTAGACGACCGGTACCGCGGTACCGGCCTCTTGTCCTATGCGATCCGGGCGTGTCCATCTATTGACTGCGCGGTGTGAGCCGCGGCGTTCTCATTCGTGCGTGCGTCATGGCGCTGGCCCTCCTTTCGGCGGGAGGGTTCGCCGCGAGCGCGGACGATGGCCGGCCGCCGGCGCCGATCGGCACCGGTCATCCTCCACTCTCCAGCAGCGTCCCGCTCACCGAGCTCCGGCCGAGCGAGATCCGCTCCGCGCCGACGTCCGCACCTTCACTCATCCCCGTCGACCAGCCTCGTCGGGCGCCCGTCCGAAAGAAGGAGCTGGTCCTATTTGTCGGCGGCTATGGCTCGGCGGCGAACGACGGAGCGTTCGACGAGCTCAAGGCGCGTTTCCCGACGGATCGTTATGAGGTCCGAAGGCTCGGCGACGACCCCCATTTTCCGTACGACACCTACGGCAGCGTCGACGCGAATGCGCGCGTACTGACCGACCAGATCAGGCACATCTCCGCCGACTATTCGGCGGTCGACATCGTGTCGCACTCGATGGGCGGTGTTGTCGTCGATCGCGCCCTCGCGGGCGGACTTTCGTCAGGGGACGGAGTCGCGACCTACATTTCGATCGCCGGTCCGCACAGCGGCGCGGATTTCGCGCGTGCGCCGGCGTTCGTTCTTCCGATCATCGCGCCTGTCAAGGACATCGTTCGTGCGGGCGGGGTGCTGGTCGCGCGTGATCCTCAGAGTGTGGCCATCAGCGACCTCGCCACGGCGAGCCCCGTTCGTACTCCAACAGGGATCGTTCGTGTTGATGCGAGTCTCGCCACGGATGGCTTCGTCAATGAGTTTGATGCCCGCGATCCAGGGGTCCCGCAACGGCTCTTCCTCCCGGCGACACCGCGCGAGCTTCTCGACGGTCACGGCGGGAGCCTCATCAACCGGCAGATCGGAGACCTCGTCGTCGAAACGATCCGCACACACACGGTCCCACCGGACCGGCGCGATCCGACCACCCGGTTCCTCGCGCCGATCCTTTGGGATGAGGAGACGCGGCTATGGCGGCAAGTCCTCTTGATCATCACTCTCGCCGCGGTCTCCTTGTACGTGGCCCGATTCCTGCCATTCTGTCGCGGTCCGATCGACCGGATAAACGCGTGGTGTGGCCGGCTCCTTCACGCCCTCGGCAGATGAGAGGCGAGCGCGGCCAGGCGATCGTCGAATTCGCGTTGGTTCTGCCGCTCCTGCTCGTCCTTCTCCTTGGAGTCGCGCTCGTGGCCGAGATCGGTGTAGCCCGTCTTGCCCTCGAGCACGCCGCCGCGGAAGCGGCACGCACCGGCTCGCTCACGAATGACGACGACCTCGTCCGTAGCACCGTGGCCGCCGCTGTCGGCCCCCTCGACGCGTCACTCGTGAGCGTGATCATCGAACCGACGCAGAACCAAGACCCGCGGTCATCGGCGCCTCGCGGATCGCTCCTGCGCGTGCGGCTGCGCTACGCGCGTTCGCTCCCGCTCGGTTTCGTTGGCCTTCCTCGTTTGACCGTCGAAGGAACCGCTGCCCGCCGCGTCGAGTGGACTCCGTGACCGACGAGCGCGGTCAGGCGGTGCTGGTCGCTGTGCTGGCGCTTGCCATTGCGGCCACCGCGATCATCGGGATTCGCGCCGCGCAGGACCGCATCGTCATCGCAGCGCGCGCTCAGCGCGCGGGGGAAGCCGCCGTCGA
Source organism: Chloroflexota bacterium (assembly GCA_005880575.1). Lineage (GTDB taxonomy): Bacteria > Chloroflexota > Limnocylindria > P2-11E > P2-11E > 3-1-20CM-2-70-9. The sequence goes on from VBIZ01000115.1 coordinate 11,731, forward strand.
GGCGGCTGCACAGGCGGTCGCGGACCGCTACGGCGCGCACGCGGTCGCGCCGCGAGACCTCGTCAACGATCCGCGCGTGGTGGAGGCGGCTCGCGTCGCTGCCGTTGAGCTTGCGCGGGAGAACGGTGCCTCCGGTGTCGAACAGGTGCAGCTGATGTGCGCCAAGAACCGCATCGAGGCGCGACTCGTACTGAACGGTTACTCGCACCACGCTGGATTCAGTGCGCCCGAATGCTCCCCGTACTGACCTTCACGCCAAAGCGGTTCGTGTTGGGCCGACGCCGTCTGCTCCTTGGGGCCGGCGGGAGCGCCCTGTTGGTTCTCTCGATCGTCTCGACGGTCGTCGCCACGCCTTCGCGTTCGGCGGACGAGGTCGCCACAACCAGGTCCTTGGCGCAGCGTCTTTCTGTGTCGACATGGGCCCTCGCGGTGCCACTCGCGTGGCTCGCCGCACCGCTTGCTGAGGTACGGAGCGGCGACCGCGTCGACCTCCTTGCCGTTCGCATCGGTGATCGTCCGCTCGCGGTCGCAATCGCAGCGGACCTTCGCGTGATGGGGGCGGACGAACGATCGATCGTGTTCGAGGTCGATGAGGAGAGTGCGACCGCTATCGCGACAGCACGAGCGTCGGGCTTGCTCGTCGTTCCTCTGCTCCGCTCGACGCATTGACGGTCCGCATCGTCCTCTGCGGTGGCGCGGAGCTCGCGTCCGCAGCCGAGGTGCTCGGGCTGATCGTTGTCGAAGCAGCGCGAGCCGACCTCGCCCTCATCGATCTCCGGGATGCCGATGCGCTCAGCGAGGCGGCGACAATCCCCGGCACGCTCCCTCGCGTCGTCGTCCTCGGCGACGAACAGATCGCGCTCGCGACCGCCCTCGGAGTTTCGGACCGCTCGATGGCGAGGTCCTGCGAGCCCGCCGTGCTCGGTCCGCTGATCGCCGCAACCTTGCCTCGCGCCGGACGAGGCTCGACCCGCTCGATCCTCGTGACGTCCGCTCGCGGCGGCGCCGGCCGCTCTCTTCTCGTCGCCAATCTCGCGCGCCGACTCGCCCCGCTTCGTTCGACTTTGTGCCTCGATCTGACCGCGGACGGGACGCTCGGCTGGTGGCTCGGTGCCACGACCGGCAGGTGGTCGGATCTCGAAGAGCTGACGGACGAGCTGACCGCCGAGCACTTGGGGGTCGTCGCAACCGACGCTGCGCCGGGACTTCGACTGGTCGGAGGACCACCGTGTGGCCCGAGCGTCCGGCTGGCGCAGTCCGCGTTCCGGGCGGCGCTCGACCTCTCGGAGCTCGTCCTCGTTGACGCTCCGACTCTCGCTGATGAGCGCACGCGGCGGCTCATTCCCTCCGTCGATCGCGTGATCGTCATGAGCTACGACGACCCGATCTCCACCGCTGCACTCGCGGCCGCGGATGTTCCGGAAGCGGCGTGGCTCATCGCTTCGCAGTCGGTGGCCACCTCACTCTGCGGACGCGACGTGTTCCGGACGCTCCCACGAGCGGAAAGCACGATCTCCGGCGCGACATCTCGGCCTAGCGCACTCGGCGGAACGCTCGGAAAGGCGTACGACGAGCTGTCCGAGATCATCGCGATCGACGCAACGTGACGGTCGCGGGGCGAGCACGCATCGAGCGCGGGGTCGTCGTCCGTCTTCGAGAGGCCCCGGACGGCCGGCCACGTCGCGAGCAACTGGCGGCCGCGCTCCGGGAGACGCTGGTCGACCAGCGTCTCGTCGTCCCGGCGGGAGAGCTTCGACTTCTCGAGCGCTGGCTCGAGGACCGGCTCTTCGGGCTCGGCGAGCTGGCGCCGCTGCTGCGCGACGATCGCGTGACCGAAGTCATGGTCAACGGCACACGCGGGGTGTGGGTCGAGCGCGATGGACGGCTCGAGGAAACCGCGATCCACTTCGCCGATCCCGAGGAGATCCTCGTGCTGATCGAGAGGCTGGTCGCGCCTCTCGGTCGGCGGATCGACCTCGCGAGTCCGTTGGTCGACGCGCGTCTTCCCGATGGCTCGCGCGTGCATGCGGTCATCCCACCCATATCCCTTGTCGGACCGGTGCTCACGATCAGACGTTTCGCGCAACGTGCGCTCGGCCCGGACGATCTCGTCCGCAACGGCACGCTGCCACCGGATGCCATGGCGTACCTTGTCAGCGCCGTGCGCGAGCGGCGAAGCATCCTCGTGTCCGGCGGGACTTCAAGCGGCAAGACCACGACGCTGAACGCGCTCGCCTTTGCGGTCGGCGATCGCGAACGCATCGTGACGATCGAGGACGCCGCCGAGCTTCGTCTTCCGCAGCCGAACGTCGTCGCGCTTGAAACGCGTGCACCGAGCGTCGAAGGATCCGGCGCTGTCGATGTGCGGGCGCTCCTCCGCGCGGCGCTCCGAATGCGGCCGGATCGGATCGTGGTCGGCGAGGTGCGCGGAGGGGAAGCGCTCGACATGCTCCAGGCCATGAACACCGGCCATCGCGGGTCGTTGACCACGGCGCATGCCAACGGCGCGCCCCACGCGCTGATGCGGATCGAGACGATGGCCCTGATGGGCGGCATTGACCTCCCGCTCGAAGCCATCCGCGAACAGATCCGTCGTGGCATCGATGTCGTTGTGCATCAGGAACGCGACGCGAGCGGGGTCCGGAGAGTCGTCGAGATCGCGGAGCTTTCGCCGGAGCGGGCCGATCCCTACTCGCTCACCCGGGTGTACCCGTGATCGCGATCGTGCTGGCGATCGCCGGGGTCGCGCTCCTGGTCCTTCTCGACGAGCAACGATCACATGCCGTTCTCACGGCGGCGCTGAAGCTCGACCCACGCGCGCGTTCGGAGATACGGGAGTGCCGCCTTGCGCTGCCGGGACTCGTTGATGCGGTCGCGGCCGCGCTGTCGAGCGGGCTCTCGGTCCAACTGGCGCTCAGCGAGGTCGCGCCGACGCTGCCTCGGGCGCTGGCGCGGCCGACAGAACGGGCCGCGGCGTCCATGGCGCTCGGCGCCTCCGTCGACGAGGCCGTGGGTGCGTACACGGGCGTTGTCGCCGGCGGGGACCTCGCGCCGTTCGCGATCGTCCTCGGCGCATTCGCCCGAAGCGGCGGCAGGATTGGCCGAAGTCTCGCGCGCGTCGCGACGCTGCTGCGCGGACGGATCGCCCTCGAAGACGAACGCAACGCGCTCACGGCGCAGGGTCGGGCCTCGGCGATCGTGCTCGTCGCACTCGCCCCTCTTGGCGGGACGTTCTTCGCGGTGATGACTCCCGAATACCTGGCGGTGATGTTCGATCGGGGCCGCATGCTTCTCGGCGTTGCCGTCGTTCTCGAGGTGGTTGGAGGCCTTTGGCTTTGGAGGATCCTCCGGCTCTCGTCGCCCGGCGCGGATCTCGCGACGCTTCTCGACGCGGTGATCGTCGGTCTCGAGGCGGGCCTCACGTTCGAGCTCGCGCTCGCGGCACTGGTTTCGCGCGCGCCGATGGTCGCGCGTCTTCCGGAGGCGCGGCGACTGCTGGCCGACCTCGCGCTGGGACGCGGTGCAAACGAAGCATTCACGTCGTTCGGCAGCGCGGGGCCAACGGAGGCGCGGGTTGCCGCATTGGTGCGCGCCGCGACCCGATTCGGTTCGCCTCTCGCGAACCTCCTGGTCACACAGGCCGATGCGCTTCGCTTGAGCGATCGTCGCCGGGCGGAAGCGCAGGCCCGTCGGCTGCCGATCCTTATGCTCTTCCCACTTGCGGTCTGCGTTCTCCCCGCACTTCTCTGTGTCTTCCTCGGTCCGCCGCTGCTATCCCTTTTGGGCTAGTGCGTCCGTGTGGTGTCAAACCGGGAGCCAAGTGACAAATTTGGGCTCCGATCTTGTTGCGAGAGGCAGAATTGCGCCTAGCCCAAACGGCGGAGGTACGACCTTCCTAGTTGTCGGACCACCGGCAGGCGGGCAGGCTTGCACGAGATCAACAGGAAAGGGGGACCGAAATAGTGCTCGCATTCCTGCGCGACGACGAAGGCCAGGGTCTGGTCGAATACGCACTCATCATCGCCGTCATCGCCATCGCCGTTATCGTCGCGATGATCTTCCTTCGCGGCCAGATTACGAACATCTTCAGCAACATCGGCAACAACCTCACCTAGGACATCGCAAGCTGCTGAATACGACGACCGGGCGGCGCCTCAAAAACGCCGCCCGGTCCGTCTTCCAAGGGGCACCGAAATAGACGCAGTACGAGCCGTCGAGGACGTCATCCTTGTCGCGTTCGTTGTCGCTGTTGTCTACACGGACTGGCGCTACCGTCGGATCCCGAACGCCTTCACCTATCCGGTCATGCTCGTGGGCCTCTTCCTCGGCGCGTTCGAAGCGCTGCCGGGCGCGGTCTTCGTGAACGGACTCGTCGATCACGTCGCCGGTCTCGTCGTCGGCTTCCTCGTGGCCTACCCCTTCTACACGATGGGTGGGCTCAAGGCGGGCGACGGCAAGTACCTCATGGCGGTCGGCGCGATGCGCGGCCTCGGACTGCTGCTCACCGGCGCCGTCTACGGCGCGCTGCTCGGCGGCGTCATCGCTCTCGGCTTCATCGCGGTGCGGCGGCTTCGCCCCGCGAATGGCGCGACCGCGACGATGGGCGGGGTCATGAAGACGTGGATCCCGTACGGCGTAGCGCTCGGGCTCGGCACGCTCGTCGCGCTTGGGCTCGAGCTCTCCGGGCGCTTACCCGGAGCGACGATGTGATCAGCATTACGACACCCGTCTCTTGCGCCGACGGCTTCCCTGTATATTCCGAGCCGGGCGGGGAGCGCGAACAACGTCACTTCATGAACCAACGTTAGTAGGGGAGTTATGGCCGAAGCCGAGAAGATACGCATCCTGATCGTCGACGACATCGCCGATACTCGCGATAACCTCGCGAAGCTGATCGGCTTTGAGCCGGATATGGAAGTTGCCGGCACCGCCGACGGGGGTCAGGCCGCGGTCAATCTCGCCAAGAAAGAGCGGCCTCACGTGATCCTCATGGACATCAACATGCCCGACATGGACGGGATCACGGCCACCGAGATCATCTCGAACACGGTCCCCGAGTCGCCGATCATCATGATGAGCGTTCAGGGCGAGCAGGACTACCTGCGCCGCTCGATGCTCGCCGGCGCGCGCGAGTTCCTGGTGAAGCCGTTCTCGGCGGACGAGCTGATCAACGCGATCCGCCACGTCCACGAGCTCGAGAAGGTGAAGCGTGCCCGCTACGCCGCGGCCGCACCCGCGGCGGCGGCGCCGGTGAATCCCCTGGCGCCTGCGGGCGCTCCGCGCCAGACCGGCGAGATCATCACGTTCTTCTCGCCAAAGGGCGGGGTCGGCCGGACGACCATCGCGACGAACCTCGCGGTTGCGCTGCATCAGTTGTCGCAGAAGCCGGTCGTCCTCGTCGATGGGAGCCTGCCCTTCGGCGACATCGCCGTCATCCTCAACATGAGCCCCAAAGCGAAGACCATCGCCGACCTCATCGGGTCGTTCGACAACACCGACTCCGATGTGCTCGAGTCCGTCCTCGTCTCGCACTCGACGGGCATCAAGGTCCTCCTCGCGCCGCCGACGCCTGAGTCGGCCGAGCTCATCACCGGCGCGAACATGAAGCACATCCTCGAGCTCTTGCGCGAGCGCTACGCCTACATCGTCGTGGACACGTGGCCGTCGTTCCAGGAGCAGGTCATCACGATGCTCGACGTCGCCGACGTGATCCTCACGCTCATGACGCTCGAGATCACGAGTCTCAAGAACGTACGGGTCTTCATGGAGATCGCCGAAAAGCTCGGGTACGGAAGCGACAAGGTACAGCTCGTCGCCAACCGCAACGACAGCTCGGGTGGCATCAAGGCATCGGACGTCGAGGCGAGCCTCGGCCGAAAGATCCCGCACACCATCGTTTCCGACGGGCGAACACTGGTACTGGCCGTGAACCGCGGTGTGCCGTTTGTCATCAGTCACCGTGAGAGTCAGGTCGCAAAGGACATCTTTACCCTGGCTCAGCGCATCAGCGCGGAGGCGCCCGAGGCCGCTTCGGCCGGCGCCCCCAAGGCCGCCGCCCGTGCCGGGGGTATGCGTCTCTTCGCACGCTAGCGCTGATCCTCGTCTGACCCCTTTACAAGCGTTTTCCGGTCCTACATTTCGCTGTCGAGGGAGCAGGTGCCTGGATAACGGGCGCCGGAAGGCAGGGTTAAACACGCACAGATGTCGCTTCTAAGACGCATCGAAGGCGCCCGCCCGGGTCAGCCCGAACAGCCGCAGCAGCCCGGTGCACCCCAGCAACCCCCGAAGCCGCCCGCCGAAGGGCCGCTCTCGCAGTCGACCTCACCGGCGCGCGACGCACAGCGTGACGTTCGCTCTCGTTTGCAGAGCCGGATCATCAACAACCTCGACCCGCGGCTCGACCTGTCCGACGCGAAGGCCGTCAAGTCGTCCATCGAGGAGATGTTCAACAAGTTCATCGATGAGGAAGGGATCGTCGTCACGCGCGTCGAGCGTCAGCGAATGCTCGAGCAGATCATGGACGAGATCCTCGGCTTCGGTCCGATCCAGCCGCTCCTCAACGACGACACGATCACCGAGATCATGGTCAACGGACCGTTCCGCACGTACGTGGAGCGCAAAGGCAAGCTGCAGCTTTCCGACGTCACGTTCGTCAGCGACGAGCATGTCTCGCGCGTGATCGAGCGGATCATCGCGCCGATCGGCCGGCGCGTCGACGAAGCGAAGCCGTTCGAGGACGCACGTCTTCCCGACGGCTCGCGCGTGAACATCATCATTCCGCCGCTCGCTCTGAACGGGCCCACGGTCACCATCCGGAAGTTCCCCAAGTACCGCATCACCGTCGAGGACTACATCAAGTTCGGCACCGCGACGGCCGAGATGATGGAATTCCTCCGCGCGTGCGTCGAGGCGCGGCTCAACATGTACATCTCCGGTGGTACCGGCTCAGGAAAGACGACGCTCCTCAACATCCTTTCGGGCTTCATCCCGGAGGACGAGCGGATCATCACCATCGAGGACGCCGCCGAGCTGAAGCTCGTTCAGGACCACGTCGTCCGTCTCGAATCGCGCGCCGCCAACATCGAGGGCAAGGGCGCCGTCACGATCATGGACCTCGTCCGCAACGCTCTCCGTATGCGCCCCGAGCGCATCGTCGTCGGTGAAACGCGTGGTGGCGAAGCGCTCTCGATGCTCCAGGCCATGAACACCGGTCACGACGGCTCGCTCTCCACGGGTCACGCGAACTCGCCGCGAGACATCCTTGCTCGTCTCGAGACCATGTGCCTCATGGCCGGCGTCGAGCTCCCGGCGCGCGCGATCCGCGAGCAGATCGCGAGCGCGCTGGACCTCATCATCCAGATCTCGCGGCTCAAGGACGGGTCGCGCAAGATCACGAACATCACCGAGGTCCAGGGAATGGAGGGCGACACGATCGTCCTTCAGGACGTCTTCGTCTTCGAGCAGACCGGCTACGTCGAGGGCAAGGTTCAGGGCCGTCTGCGTCCGACGGGGATCCGTCCGAAGTTCTCGGAGAAGTTCGAGTCGGCCGGCATCAAGCTCCCACAAAACGTGTTTGGCGACATGTCCGCCGGCCTGCGTTGATCGGTCTCGAGTACATCATCCCGGCGACCGCCTTCATCGGCGTGTTCCTGTTCTTCTGGGGCATCTCGTCGATGCTCGGCGGCGGCTCGCCCGAATCGCTCGGAGCCCGCATGCAGCGCTACGCGGGCGGCCAGCAGGCGGCGGCTCCGGAGGCCAAGAAGGAGCGCAAGAAAGGGCGCCGGGATATCGATCCGTTCGCAACCCTTTCCGGAGACGTCCAGGACAAGCGCTTCGCTTCGCGTGTTCAGCGCGATCTCGCGCGCGCAGACCTGCGCTTGCGAGTCGCGGAGTACTACTACATCCGGCTCGGCGCGGCGCTCGGTCTCGCCGCGGTTCTCCTGCTACTGCGCGATCCGCTCTCGGCTCTCGTCGGTGCGCTCCTCGGGTACTTCCTGCCGCGCATGTGGGTCGGCCGGCGCATCGGGAGCCGCCTCAACGCCTTCAACAAGCAGCTCCCCGACACGATCACGCTGCTCTCGAACTCCCTCCGCGCGGGCTCGAGCTTCCTCCAGTCGATCGAGCTCGTGTCGCGCGAGTCGCCCGCACCGATGGGCCCGGAGATGGGTCGCGTCGTTCGCGAGGTGAACCTCGGCCTGAGCATGGAGGAGGCGCTCTCGAACCTCGTCCGTCGGATCAAGAGCGATGACCTCGACCTCATGGTCACCGCCATCGGCGTCCAGCAGCAGGTCGGTGGAAACCTCGCGGAGATCCTCGACACGATCGCGTTCACGATCCGCGAGCGCGTCCGTATCAAGGGCGAGATCCGCACCCTCACCGCGCAGGGACGCTACTCGGGCTACCTCGTCGCGTTCCTGCCGATCGGAATCATGATCACGCTCAACCTGATCAACCCCGAGTTCATGCAGCCGCTCTTCACCGAGCTGATCGGGCAGATTTTGCTCGTGACCGGCGGCATCATGATGGCGATCGGCTTCTTCGCGATCCGCAAGATCACGGACATCAAGGTCTAGTCGGTGGAAATCCTCATCCTCGCCGGCGTCCTCGGGTTCGGGGTCTTCCTCGTCTTCGCGTCGTTCCTCGTCGGACAGCAGCTCGATCCGGTGCAGGCTCGACTGCAGCAGATCTCCGTTCGCCCGAGGACTCTCGAAGAGCTCGAGCTGCAGCGGCCGCTCGCCGAGCGCACCCTGAAGCCGATCGTCCAGGGCCTCGCCGCGATCATTTCGCGCTTTTATCCGGCCAACACAGCGCGGTCACTTCAGCTCCGCCTCAAGCGCGCGGCCATGGAGACGACGAGCGTCGAGTTCTTCCTTGGCGTCAAGGCGTTCGTCGCCATCGTTGCCGCGGTCGCCGCGTCGGCTCTGCTGAACCTGATGACCAGCGACACCTTGTTTACGGTGGGTGGTCTCTTCGGTGGACTAATCCTCGGGTTCCTCATCCCCGACTTGTATCTCAGCAGCCGTGCCGGTGGCCGCGCCGGCGCGATCCTCGACCAGCTTCCCGACGCGCTCGACCTCCTCACGATCTCGGTGGAGGCAGGCCTCGGATTCGACGCGGCCATCATCAAGGTGACCGAGAAGATGAAGGGTCCCCTCACCGAGGAGCTGAAGCGGGCCGCGGCCGAGCAGCGCGTCGGCAAGTCGCGCCAGGAGTCACTGCGCGGCATCAACGACCGCGTCGAGGTGAAGGAGCTGCAGAACCTCATCTCGGCGATCATCCAGGCGGACCAGCTCGGTGTGTCGATGTCGAAGGTGCTGCGCATCCAGTCCGAGCAGATGCGCACCGATCGCCGTCAGCGAGCGGAAGAGAAGGCGGCGCGCGCCCCGATCCTCATCATGCTCCCCACGGTCGGGTGCATCTTCCCCTCGCTCTTCATCGTGATCCTCGCGCCCGCCGCGCTCTCCGCGATGAAGTCCTGCGGCTCGGTCTAGCACGCTCCGCGGCCCCCTCAACATCACGAACCGCACACGCGGGACGGTTATCGCCACGCGCTGCGGGGTCGCAAACAGCTTTCTGACGAGGGGCATCGGTCTCATCGGGCGTTCAGGGCTCGCGGCCGGCGAAGGCCTTCTCCTCACGAAGACCGGATCCATCACGATGCTCTTCATGCGCTTCGCGATAGACGCGGTCTTCCTCGATCGATCGATGCGCGTCCTCCGAGTCGCCGAAGGCCTTCGGCCGTGGGTGCCCGCCGTCGGAGCGCCTCGCGGGACCGATAGCGTGCTCGAGGTGCCCGCGGGCACGGCGGCACGGACGGGAACGCAAGCCGGTGACGAACTCATCTCGTCGAAGTCGACCGCCAGGTGATGGAGCTCGCGCTCGCGGCCCGGGACGTCCTGCTCGTGCCGCGCTGTGCCGGCTGCGGCGACCCTGGGAGCTGGTTTTGTGTCGCGTGCCGCGACCAGTGCGAGCCGGTGGCGCACGACGGCACTCTCGCCCTTCGTGCGGCCGGTGCGCACGCCGGGCCGCTCCGCGCGGCGATACACCGGCTGAAATATGGCGGCGAGCCGGGGCTCGCGGCGGAGCTCGGCGCGCTCGTGGCCCTTGAGCTCGCGCGCGATCTCGCCCGCGGCGTGACGGTCGACGCGGTCGTCCCGGTGCCGCTCCACCGGTCGCGCGCGGCGGCGCGCGGGTACGACCAGGCGGCGCTTCTCGCTCGCGCTGTCGCCGAGCGTACGGGGCTGCCGCTTCGTCCGGTCTTGCATCGCATTCGCGAAGGCCGTCCGCAGGTCGAGCTCGACCGCCCCGCCCGGGCCGCGAACGTCCGTGGAGCCTTCGTCGCCGAGGCGAGCTCGCTCAGGGGGCTGCGCGTGGCGATCGTGGACGACGTCGCGACGACCGGCGCGACGCTGTCCGACGCGGCCGCTGCGGCGCGATCGGCGGGGGCCCGCGCGGTGCGCGCCTACATCGTGGCGGTCGAGGAATGAGCCGTCGTCGTTGGCTGGTCCGCGGCCTCCTCCTGTTCGTGCTCGCGTTCGCGAACCTGAACGACATTCGGTCCGGTGAGCTGCCCCCGGGCGGAGAAGCGCCCGGCCTTTGGTCTCCCGACGTCCTGCCGAACGCGCTCTTCGCGTGGACGGTGATCAAGGAGCACAACGTGAACTACGACGAGTTCACTGCGCCATCCGCTCAGAGGACCGACAAGCTCGACCGCGAGGCGTATTTCTTCCGAGCGTGTGGCGTATCGACGGCGACGGCACCGCCGACGGCGAAGCGCAGCGTGGGCGGCCCACCGGCGCCCGGACCGAACGATCACGTCTGCTCCGTGTTCCCGCCGGGCATGGGCATCCTCGCCCTGCCCTTCTTCGCGCCGTTCGTGCTGGCGGGATGGAACCCCCTAGATCTCGGCCTGCTCGTCCACGGCGGGCACGTCGTGGCGGCCATCGTCGAAATACTCGCGACCCTGATCCTCTGGGCCGTGTTGCGTCGCTTCGCCACGGCGCGCTGGTCCCTCGTGCTCGTCCTCCTCTATTTCCTCGCGACGAGCGTGAGGACGGTCGCGAGCCAAGGGCTGTGGCAGCACTCGGGCGTGCACCTCGCCGTGGCGTCGGCGCTCTGGCTCACTCTTCGAGAGGAGCCGATTCCACTATCTCGGGATCTCGCCGCGGGCGTGTTGCTGGGTCTCGGGGGCGTAGTGCGTCAGACCACGGCGCTTGTGGCGCTCGGCCTCCACGGATTTCGTCCAACGCGGATCTTCTGGATGCTCGTCGGGACCGCCATCGGTCTCGCGCCTTTGCTCGCGTACAACGACCTCGCGTTCGGTTCGGCCCTCGAGCAGGGCTACGGCGCGAAGTCGTTCGGCACACCGATCCAGACGGGCCTCTACGGTCTGCTGCTCTCTCCCTCGCGGGGACTCTTCGTGTACACGCCGTATGTGATCTTCGGGCTCATCGCGCTTCTCCGGGCGTGGCGCTGGCCGGGCCAGGTCGCCGGACGGCTCCGCGGCTTGTCACTCGTCTGGCTCGCCGCGCTGGTCTTGTACGCGACCTATTCCGAGTGGTGGGGCGGTCGCGTATTCGGCTCGCGATTCCTCGACGACCTCGCGCCGATCCTCTTCATCGCGATCGGCTGGGGCACGTCGGTCGGAATGCTCGGTTCGCGGTTCGCCCGGATCGTCTTCGGTGCGATGGCGGCATGGTCCTTCGTGCTCTTCCAGGTGGCCGCGTTCCTCTACGACAAGAGCTGGGACACGCTGCCGGTGAACGTGAACGACGACCCGTCGAAGCTCTTCAACTGGAGCGACCCGCAGTGGCTGGCCGTGCTGCGACAGGTGCCCTTCGCGGACGAACGGGTCATCGCCGGTGCCGCGCTGAGCGCGCTCGTTCTGGTATTGCTCGTGCGCCTCGAATTGCGTGCTGACCGCGGGAGTGAGCTAGCGTCGACCGTGTGAGCGCGTTTCTGATCTTCTTCGGGCGCGGCGGCTCGAGCGACATCGAGCGACAGCTCGACACCGTGAAGCTCGCGATCGGCGCCGTCGTGCTCGGGCGCGCCGCGGATGCCGGCTTCTCGCGTCTGTACGCCGTCACCAACGACGCGGAGGCCGCCGCGGCGTTCCGCGCGAAGGGCGCGGCGATCCTTCCGGCGCGCACCGAGCCGTTCCACTTCGGCCAGGAGCTCTCGCGGATCGTCCACGAGAAGAAGCTCGACCGCGTCTGCACCATCGGCGCCGGCGCGGGTGCGCTCCTCCAGACGAGCGAGCTGCGCGCGCTTCGCGAGGACCTCGAATCGAGCGAGGCCGTCGTGCTCTCGAACAACTCGTACTCGGCCGACCTCGTTGCGTTCACTCCCGCGTCGGCGCTCGACGCGATCGACCTGCCCGCGACGGACAACCCGCTGCCGCGGCGCCTGCATCAGCAGGCGGGGCTGTCGTCGCGGCAGCTCGCGAAATCGGCGGCGACGCTGCTCGATGTGGACACACCGACCGACGCCGCGCTGCTGGCGCGACATCCGAAGTGCCCCCCGGAGCTGCGCTCGCTCCCCGCGTGGCAGGACATCCTCGCGGACCGGATCGAAGCGCTCATGCGCCTGGTAACGACGCCGGATAAGGAGCTCCTGGTCGCCGGGCGCGTCGGCGCGCCGGTGTGGACGTTCATCGAGACGCAGACGGCGTGTCGCGTGCGCATGCTGGCTGAGGAGCGGGGCATGCAGGCCGCGGGGCGCGACACATCCGGGGAAGCGCGGAGCGCCCTCGGGTTCCTCTACGAGAAGATCGGCCCTCGCGAGTTCTTTGCGCGGATGCAGGAGCTCTGCGACGGCATGCTCTTCGACACGCTCGTCCTCTTCGCGCATCTGGGCTGGCGGCCGGGCGCGGCCGAACGGTTCGCCTCGTACCTCTTCATGGCCGATCGCATCCAGGCGAAGCCCCTTCGCGAGTTCACCGAAGCCGCGCGCGAGGCGCCGTTTCCCCTGCTGCTCGGAGGGCACACGCTCGTCTCCGGCGTCCTCTGGACGATGGTCGAGGCCGCCTGGGCCGGGCACCCGGAGGAGGTATGAGCGCGCTCTTCGATCACCACGTCCACAGCGACCGCTCCGACGGCACCGTCTCGCTCGCCGACCGCGCGAAGAGCGTTGCCACACGGCCGCACGGCGTCTCGGACCACTACCCGTGGCGGGACAAGCTTCCGAACGAGGACGCCGTAAAGCGCTACATCGAGGACGCGTCGCGGCTCGGCCTCCGCGTCGGCCTCGAGTACGACCTTGGAGTCGCGCCGCCGCTCGGTGCGGACACGCGCGAGTCGCTCCACTACCTCATCGGCGCGATCCACCAGATCGACATCGACGGTCGGCGGATCGGCTACGACGACGCGGGCGCCTTCGTGAAAGGGCGGATCAAGACGTTCAAGGAACGCGAGCGCTTCAGCGACCCCGCGCTGCAGAGGCGAATACTCGAGCGCACGCTCGAGGTTGTCGCCCAGGCGATCGACCGCGACCGCATCGACATCCTCGGGCATCCGACGTTCTCGGCGTTACAGGCGCTCGGCGATCCCGAGCGCGTCTACCCCGAGGAGTGGCAGGAGCGACTCATCGATCTCTGCGTGAACGGACGCATCGCGATCGAAATCAACGAGAGCTACGGCGTGCCACACCGGGAATTCCTGGTGCGCGCGGCACGGGCGGGTGCGCTCTTCTCCGTCGGCACCGACACCCACTTCGAGATCAAGCCGCTCGACCGGACCGACGCGATGATCGCCGCGGCCGCTCTGGACCGCGTGCGCTTCATGGCCGGAAGCCGCCTCGCCCTGAGGGAGCTGCGCTAGGCGGCCGGCGCATCCTCCGCGAGCAGCTCGTACACCAGGATCCCAATGGCCACGAGAAGCACCACGTGCACGGCGTTGCCGCCGAAGTTGGCGGCCTGCGCGACGAACCACGCCGCGACGAGCACCCAGACCGCCGTCCAGCGCAGCCGATGGCCGGTCGCGACCGTCACGTTTCGGAGGCTAGCGCCCGTATACTTTTCATGCAGGACGACCTGCGATCCGCGGCAGGAGGGGAGCCGTGTTCCGAGGACTGTCCGTCTACACCGGAAACGCCCACCCCAAGTTCGCGAGAGACATCGCCGCCCATCTGGAGGTCCCGCTCGGCGACGCCGACGTCACGAAATTCGCCAACGACAACATATTCGTCAAGATCAACGAGAACGCGCGCGAACACGACGTCTACGTCGTGCAATCGCTCGTCGGGCCGTCGGTCAGCGACGCGATCATGGAGCTTCTCATCATGCTCGACGCCTTCAAACGCGCTTCCGCCGGCCGCATCACCGCGGTCATGCCGTACTACGCCTACGGCCGGAGCGACAAGAAGGACCAACCACGCGTTCCGATCACCGCACGCCTCCTCGCGGACCTCATCGGGGTCGCGGGCGCCGACCGGTTCCTGACGATGGACATGCATCAGATGCAGATCCAGGGCTTCTTCTCCATCCCCGGTGACGAGCTCTCCGCGCGCAATCTCCTCATTGAGGCCTTCCGTTCGATCGTCGAGAAGGACCCGAGCGGCGTCGCGCTCGTGGTGCCCGACCTCGGGTACGCCAACGCCGCACGCCGGATCGCCGAGGCGCTGCAGATCCCACTCGTGTTCATGCAGAAGACGCATCGCGACAACAGCGGCCGGAGCGAGGTCGTCGCCGTCATCGGCGACATCGACAAGCAGCGCGCGATCATCATCGACGACGAGATCGACACCGGTACCACGATCCTCAACGCGGTTCGCATCCTGCACGAGCGCGGCGTCAACGAGATCTATGTCGGCTGCACCCACGCCGTCCTATCGGGGAACGCCGCCCAGAAGCTCGCCGAGAGCGGCATCGTGAAGCTGATCACAACGGACACCGCACCCTTACGACCGTCGGCCCGCGACACCGAGAAGTTCGAGGTCCTGACCGTGGCGCCGCTCTTCGCCGAGGCCATCCGTCGCATCCACGAAGGCGAATCCGTCGGCGCGCTCTTCAACCCGCCCGGGTTGCAGCTTCCGCTGGTCACCTAGCGATCGCAACTCGCAGTCCCGTGAGCTTCATCGGCGGGTTGTTCGACTCAAACGAAGGCGAGCTTCGCAAGCTTCGCAAGATCGCCGCGCGCGTCAATCAGCTCGAGCCCGAAATCGAAAAGAAGACAGACGAGGAGCTCGCGCAGAGCACGGTGCGTTTCCGCGAGCGCCTGGCCAAGGGCGAGACGCTCGACGACATCCTTCCTGAGGTCTTCGCCTCGGTGCGCGAGGCGGCGAAGCGGACGCTCAAACAGCGCCACTTCGACGTGCAGCTCCTCGGCGGCCTGGCCCTGCACAAGGGGCACATCGCTGAGATGCGTACCGGCGAAGGCAAGACGCTCGTCGCCTCGCTCGCGCTGTACGCGAACGCGCTCGAGGGCAAGGGGGCGCACCTCGTCACGACCAACGACTACCTCGCCAAGACCGGCGCGGGCTGGATGGCCCCGATCTATCAGGCGCTCGGCGCGACGGTCGCGTACATCGCGCACGAAAAGAGCGCGATCTACGACCCGGCCGTGGAGCTCGAGGCGGTCGATCCGCGACACCGGCACTGGCGCGATGTCAGCCGCCGTGAGGCGTACGCGGCCGACATCACCTACGGACAGAACAGCGAATTCGGTTTCGACTACCTGCGCGACAACATGGCCATGGACCTGAACGACCAGGTCCAGCAGCGGGGTCTGCACTACGCGATCGTCGACGAAGCCGACTCCATCCTCATCGACGAGGCCCGTACGCCGCTCATCATCAGCTCGCCGGCCGAGGACGCGAGCGAGACGTACTACACGTTCGCGCGCGTTGCGGCGCAGCTCCAGCCCGAGACCGACTACGTCATCGAGGAGAAGCTCCACGCCGTAACGCTCACCGAGGACGGCATCGGGCGGGCCGAAAAGCTCCTGCGCGTGAAGAACATGTACGACGGCGACGTCACCGCCGTGCACTACCTCGACAACGCGGTGAAAGCGCGAGCGCTCTACCACAAGGACAAGGAGTACGTGGTCAAGGACGGCGAGGTCGTCATCGTGGACGAGTTCACGGGGCGCCTCATGCCCGGCCGCCGCTGGAGCGACGGGCTCCATCAGGCCGTCGAGGCGAAAGAGAACCTCAAGATCCAGCGCGAGACCCGGACCTTCGCGACGATCACGATCCAGAACTACTTCCGCATGTACACGAAGCTCGCGGGCATGACCGGTACGGCGGCGACCGAGGCCGAGGAGCTCTTCAAGGTCTACAAGCTCGAGGTCACGCAGATCCCCACGAACAAGCCGATGGTCCGCAAGGACAATCCCGATCTCGTCTACAAGACGGAGCAGGGCAAGTGGGACGCGGTCGTCGCCGAGGTGAAGGAGCGCAACGAGGCCGGGCAGCCGGTGCTCATCGGCACGACGAGCGTGGAGAAGAGCGAGCGGCTTTCGGACCAGCTGCGCCGGCACGGGGTCAAGCACGAGGTCCTGAACGCGAAGAACCACGAGCGCGAAGCGCTCATCATCGCCGATGCCGGCCAGCGCGGCGCCGTCACGCTCTCGACGAACATGGCCGGCCGCGGTGTCGACATCCTCCTCGGGCAGGGCATCACCGACCTCGGCGGGCTGCACGTCATCGGAACGGAGCGCCACGAAGCGCGGCGCATCGACAACCAGCTGCGCGGCCGCTCGGGCCGCCAGGGCGACCCCGGCAGCTCGCGGTTCTTCAGCTCGCTCGAGGACGACCTGATTCGCATCTTTGCTTCGGAGCGCGTCGCCGGGCTCATGGCGCGCCTCGGTTTCGACGACTCGACGCCGATCGAGTCGGGCATGGTCACGGGGGCGATCACGCAGGCCCAGGTGAAGGTTGAGGGGCGCAACTTCGACATCCGGAAGCGTGCGCTCGAGTTCGACGATGTGCTCAACAACCAGCGCACCGTGATCTATGGCCAGCGCCGGCTCATCCTGGACAAAGGCGACGTCCGCGAGACCGTTGTCGAGTTCCTGCGGCAGGAGGCGGACGGTCTCGTCGACGCTGCAGCCGCGACGCCCGACCCCGAGGACTGGGACCGCGAAAAGCTCGCCGCCGGGCTCGGGGCGATGCTGAATAGGCCGGACCTCGTGCCTACGAGCTTCGGGGAGCTGCGCAACCAGACCGAGCTGCGTGACCGTGTGGCCGAGATCGTCGAAGAAACGTACGAGGCGCGCGAGAAGGAGCTCGGCGAGGAGCTGTCCCGTGCGGTCGAGCGCTGGGTTCTGCTCCGGACGATCGACACGCACTGGATCGAGCACCTCACCGCGATGGAGGAGCTGCGCGAGGGCATCTATCTCCGCGGCTACGGCCAGCAGGATCCGCTCGTCGCCTACAAGCGCGAAGCCCATGGCTTCTTCGAGGAGATGGAAGCGCGTATCGCGAGCGGAGTCGCCCAGACGATCCTGCGAGTGACCGTTAGAACAGCGGAGCAGGCCGAACAGGAAGAGAAAACACAGACCACCAAGACGACCGGCGGCGCGACGACGACGGGCACAAGCGGCAATGGACGACCCAGTTCCTCAACAGCTCCGAGCAGGCTGCCGGGGAGAAACGAGCCCTGCTGGTGTGGGTCTGGAAAGAAATTCAAGAAGTGCCATGGAAAGTGATCTCGCTGAGGTGAGGGCGCCGCGGGTCCTGTCCCGGGGTCGGGGCCGCGCGCTCGCCTACCGGTCCGCTCCCCACCACTTGGGACCAGTCGCTCCTGACGCGGCCGGTGAGCGGCTCGCGCGCAACCCGCTCCCCCGTGCCACCCGCGGCGATTCGTGCCGTCGCTCGCCGTGATTCAAATTCCATTCGATCCCAACGTGCATTTGGGGCCGATCACGCTGGCGTGGCACGGGATCTTCACGGCCGTGGGCATCTTCTTCGGTGTGTGGCTGCCCCTCCGTTTGTTGAGAGGGAAGATCAATGAGGACGACGGGTGGGCGGTCGCGACGTGGGGCGTGATCGGCGGGATCGTCGGCGCGCGGCTCGTACACGTCATCGACCAGCTTCCGTACTACCTCGCGCACCCAGAGCAGATCTTCTTCATCTGGACAGGCGGGATCGCGATCTGGGGCGCCGCCATCGGCGGCGTGCTCGGCGGATTCATCGCCGCCGTGCGTCGCGGCGTCCCGGTCGGGTACGGCGCGGATGCCGCTGCGCCCGGGATAGCGCTCGGGTTCGCCATCGGCCGGATCGGCGACATCATCAACGGCGAGCACCACGCGACCGCATGCACGCCGCCCGAAGGCATCTGCGTGGGCTTCACCCATCCGGACACGCTGGGCCAGGCCGGTCCGGTCCACCTGGTCGTCGCGTACGACATGCTCTGGGACCTGTCCGCGGTCGCGCTCACTCTCTGGCTGCGCCGCTTCATCGGCCGGTGGCCCGACGGGGTGATCTTCTGGATCTGGGCCCTGCACTACGCCGTGGGCCGCTTCCTGCTCGGCTTTTTGCGCATCGGCGACCCGACATACGCGTTCGGCCTGCGGCAGGACCAGACCATCGCGGTCCTCGTGTTCGCAGCGGCGGTCACGATGCTCGTCCGCCTCCTCGCGCGGACACGCCCGCAGGCGCGTACTTTCGCCGTCTGATCGACCTCCCCTTCGATCCGAACGTCCACGTCGGATCGCTCAGCTTCGCCTGGCACTCGATCTTTTCGCTCGTCGGGATGATCGTCGGAAGCTTCGTCTCATTCCGCGCCGCGCGCTACCTCATCCGTGACGACCGGGTCTATCCGTTCGCGATCGCCGTGGTCGTCGGCGGACTCATCGGCGCCCGCGTCGCGCATGTTCTCGACAACTGGAGCGTGTACGCGGCCCATCCCATCGACGTCCTCGCGTTCTGGAACGGGGGGATCGGGACGACCGGCGCGCCGATCGGTTCGACGATCGCGGGATACATCGCCGCGCGCCGGCTGCGGCTCCCGATCGGTTTCATGTTCGACATCTCGGTCATCGGCATCGCGCTCGGCGAGGCGATCGGCCGCATCGGCGACATCATCAACGGCGAGCATCACGCGATCGCGTGCTCGGGCCTCCCCTGGTGCGTTCGCTACACCAACCCGGCGACGCTCGGACAGACCGAGTACGTGCAGCCGGTCGCGGCTTACGACGGGCTCGTCATGGTGCTGATCTTCATCGCCCTGGTGGTGTACTGGCGCCGCGTCCGCGGGAAGCCGCCGGAGAGCCGCGTGTACTGGGCCTACCTCCTGCTCTTCGGCGGGTTTCGCTTCCTGACGTCGTTCCTGCGCCTCGATCCGCTTTTCGTCGACGGGCTGCAGGAGGCACAGCTTCTCGGCCTCGTCTACGCGCTGGGCGGGGCGGTCATGCTACCGATCCTGACTGCACGAGCGCGTCTTGACTCGCGCAAGCAGCGTGCTACTACTACAGACACGTAGTACAGAGGCGGTGAGCCCATGCGCGTAGCGGTGACCGGCGCGAACGGGTTCGTAGGGCGGCACGCGATCGCCCGGCTCCTCCTCGGCGGACACGAGGTGCGTGCTCTGATCAGCGAGCGTCCTGGCGCCGAGAAAGAGCTGCCAGGGGGCGGGACGCAAATGGATGTCCGCCGCGCCGACGTGCGTGCGCCGGAAACGCTTCGCGGCGCGTTCGATGGCATCGACGCGGTGATCCACACGGTGGCCGTTCCGACCGAACGGAAGCAGCACTTCGCCGCGGTGAACGTCGCGGGCGTCGCGCACGTCGTGGCCGAGGCCCGCCGCGCTGGGGTCGGCCGGATCGTCCACATGGGGGCGCTTGGCGCCGACCCGGCCTCCCCGTATCCCTACTTGCGCAGCAAGGGCGAAGGCGAGGCGCTCGTTACGGGATCGGGCATCTCCCACGTCGTTCTCCAGCCGTCCCTCCTCTTCGGCGAAGGCGACGACTTCTTCCCGCGGCTCGCCTTCAGCCTGCTCTTCCCGGTCGTTCCGGTGCCGGGCGACGGCAAGGCCCGCTTCCAGCCGGTCCACGTCGACGACATCGCCCAGGCGCTCGTCGCGGCGGTTCAGCGGCGCGAGATCTCGGGCGTGCACCAGATCGGCGGCGCCGAGCCCGTCACCTACGACGAGATGCTCGCCGAGACGATGCGCGCAACCGGCAAGCGCCGACCGACCCTCCATGTGCCCGTCCCACTCATGAAGCCGGCGGCCTTCGCGATGGGCCTCGTCATGTCCGACCCGCCCGTCACGATTCCTCAGCTGGACCTGCTCGCCGTCGACAACACGCCCCGCCAAAACGATCTTGAGCCCGTTTTTGGCGTCCGCCCGCGCCCGTTCAAGGGCGCCCTGGATTACCTAAGGAAACGTCGCGGCAGCTAAAAAGGAACAGATTTTCGGACCTGTTTTTGCGATTTGCCCTCTTCTCAAGCCCCGCCCGCATGGATAAGATTCGTACGGAAACCGACACACAATCGCAGTGGGGAGAGCGCGGGCGGGTCTTCTGGTCCGGAAGGTCACAATCCCGACCGCCCTAGAGAGGAAAGCGCGTTATGAAGGAATGGATCGTCTGCGAGGACAACTGCCTCAAATGTTCCTACGGAGCGACCCTCGACTGTGATGGCGATTGCCCGCGGTGCCCGCGAAACACCTACTGCCCCTGCGTGACGTTCGTCTCGTTCGCTGCGGGCAAGCTGGCTCCGGTCGTCCAGCCCGTGACGACGACCTTCGAGCGTCCGCGCAAGCGCTAGCACACTGTTGACCGTCGATCAGGCGTCCCTCTCCTCTCTGCGCGACCGCATCGAACGCATGGCGGTGTTCCTTTGACCTTCCCGCTCTCTCTCGTGAGGTCGCGGACCTAGAGATCGAATCCGCGAAGCCGGACCTCTGGCAGGACCGGCAGCGCGCTCAGAAGATCCTGAAGCGCCTCGGCAACCAGCGCGATCGCTTGGAACGGTGGGAGCGCTTTCGCGCGCGCGCGAAGGATCTGAGCGAGCTCGCTTCGATGGCCGACGGCGATTCCAGGATGGAAGCCGACATCGCTCATGACTCCGATGAGCTCGCCAAGGAGGTCGCGCAGGCGAGCCTCGAGGCTCAACTCTCCGGACCGTACGACGAGCGGAGCGCGGTCCTTGCGATCTCCGCGGGAGTCGGCGGCACGGACGCGGCCGATTGGGCCGAGATGCTCGTCCGCATGTATCTGCGCTGGGCCGAGCGTCGCGGCTTCAAGGCGGAGCTCCTCGAGTCCACGCCGGGCGACGAAGCGGGCTTCCGGAGTGCGACCCTCACCGTCGAGGGGCCATTCGCGTATGGCTACCTGAAGACCGAGCGTGGGACGCATCGGCTTGTGCGCATTTCGCCGTTCGACTTCCAGAAGCGGCGTCAGACCTCGTTCGCCTTGGTCGATCCCACGCCGGAGGTCGAGAGCGAGGCCGAGGTCGAAGTGCGTCCTGAGGATCTTCGGATCGACACATACCGCGCCACCGGAGCAGGCGGGCAGAACGTCAACAAGACCGAAACCGCGGTGCGGATCACGCACCTGCCGACCGGCATCGTCGTGGCGTGCCAGAACGAACGGTCGCAGCTTCAGAACAAAGAGACCGCGATGAAGATCCTCCGCGCGCGCCTGCTCGAGCGGCAGGTGCGGGAGCAGGAGGAGGCTCAAGCGAAGGAGCGCGGTGAGATGCGCTCCGCCGACTGGGGGAGCCAGATCCGTTCGTACATCCTCCACCCCTACACGCTGGTGAAGGACCATCGGACCGGCGTGGAGATCGGCGATCCGGTTCGGGTGCTCGGTGGCGACATCGATCCCTTCATCGAGGCCGCGCTCTCTCGGCCGCCTAGCGGAGCGACAGGCGACGGTGGCACCGGCCCTGCACAGTCTTAAACCGCGCTTCGAGCGCTGGAGGAGGCTGCTGCCATGGTGAGCGTGAAGGATCTTCAGGACGTCGTGGACGATCTGAAGGTTGAGGCGACCAAACGCGCGAACGATTTGTTCGGCGAGGGGAAGAATGAAGTGCGCCGCGCTGTTGGCGGCCACTCCGACGGTGCGATTTTTGGGACGCTCGCGCTCGGGCTTGTGCTCGGCGCGATCGTCGGTGCCGCGATCGCCCTGCTCTTCGCGCCATTCCCGGGCGACGAAGCGCGCCGCCGTCTGACCGAGAACATCGACAAGGTGCGCACGACCGAGCCTGCGTCGAAGGCCGGCAACGGCTCGACCCGACCGGTCTCGACTGTCGGAAGCTCCGCTTACCCGAGCAGCTAGCACCAGAAGCAGGCGGAGTGATCTAGAACCGGGACGAGGGGGCTGGCGCGCGCAGTGGGACCCGAGACCCTACGTGGTCGAGGGAGGGACCCGCGAGCACGACAGCCCCCTCGGCCCGGTTCGTGCGCTCTAGCCGCGACCTAGCTCTCGCGCCAGCTCTAGGAGATGTTCGCGGGTGTTGAGCTTCGGATCGTCGGTGACCCGTTCGAAGAGCTCGCCCAGGATTTCGCCGACGCGCCGGCTCGGCGGGATGCCAAGTTCCTTCATCACGTCGTTTCCGTCGATCGCGAGATCTTTGAGCGAGAAGGCGGACGCCGCACGGATCTCCTCCTGGACGCGTTCCCAGAGCGCCTCGAGCGCGTACATGCGCGGCGATCGCGCGCCGCTCCCGATGTTGTCGGCCTTGCGAAGCGCGAAGAGGGCCGGGATGTTCTCGAGCCCCACCTTGCGCACGAATCGGCGGACCGCCGACGGCGTCCACTCGCTCTGGTACCAGAACATGTGATTGCGGATGAGGTGCGTGACCCTCGTCACGGTGTCCTTGTCGAACCGCCATCGGCGCAGGATGTCTCGCGCGGTCGCCTCGCCGACGAACTCGTGCTGGTGAAAGTGGCCATCGGCGAACGTCGCCGGCTTGCCGATGTCGTGGAAGAGTCCCGCGAGCCGCAGAACGAGGTCGTCCGTGGGGGTGGCGTCAAGCGTGGCGAGCGAGTGCTCGAAGACGTTCTGCGCGACGGCCTTGTCCTGGGGCGTGTCTTTCGCGGTCTCGAGCTCCGGGCAGATGACCGCGAGCAGCCCTAGGTCTGAGAGCAGGCGAAACGCTTCCGACGGCTTGGGCGCTTCGAGCATCTTCGTGATCTCCTGCTGGATCCGCTCGCCGGAGAGGCTCGCAGCGAGGCTCGCCGAATCGCGGATCGCGTCCGCGGTGCGCGGGTCGATCACAAAGCCGAGCCGAGTCGCGAAGCGGACCGCGCGAAGCATCCGCAGCGCGTCTTCGGCGAAGCGTTCGCGCGGCTCGCCGACGGCGCGCACGACGCGCGCCTCCAGATCGCGCTGCCCGCCGAACGGGTCCACGAGCTCGCCCGGCCGGCCCTCGACCCCCGGGCGCCAGGCCATGGCGTTCATGGTGAAATCACGGCGCGACAGGTCCTCGTGGAGCGAGTCGGTGAACGCGACCGTGTCGGGATGGCGGTGGTCGGCGTAGTCGGCCTCGACCCGGTAGGTCGTGACCTCGATCTCGTGGTCACCCTGGCGGACCACCACGGTCCCGAAGCGGTTCAGGTAGAGCGCGTGCCGGAAGACCTTCTGGATCTCGTCCGGCGTCGCGCTCGTCGCGATGTCCCAATCGTGCGGGTCGACGCCGCGGAGCGCGTCGCGCACGCATCCGCCGACGACGTAGGCCTCATGTCCGGCTGCCACAAGGCGGGCGACGACGCGCTCGACGTCGGCGGGTACCTGGATGTGCGGGACGGTGCGGGTCACCCGCGAAGTTTAGAGAGCGCGGCGACCGCAGAATGGCCCGATGCGGACCAGGGCAGTCACGGTCGCGGCGGCGGTGCTCGTCGTCGTGCTCGCCGCGGTCGCCCTTGTCTTCGCGTCGTCCGGTCCTGCCGAGTGCGGACCGATCGCCGGCGGCGCGGACGGCGTCGCCGTGCAGCTTCGGTACGTCGACATCGGCGACCGGCAGCTCACGTTCACGTTCGGCCCGAGCTCCACATCGGACGTGTTCGGCGTTCCACGCTTTGAGCTCGCGTTCCACAAGACCACGCCTCCGCCCGAGCTCGATACCGGCTCACGACGTCTCGACGTCGCGTTCCACGGGGCGTCGGGCTTCAATCCGGATCTGACGCCGAGCTACCGAGGCTCGTCGCTCCTCGTTCCGTCACATCCAGGCGTGCTCCGAGAGGCCGCCGTCACGCAGGATTCCGCCGCGCTCTTGTCGTGGCGTCTGATGCTCCAGCGATCGGAGTGCCCGACCGTGACGACCAACAGCTACGTCTGGGGAAAGAGCCCCCGCGTTCAGGTCACCATCGCGTTCGGTCAACGGGCGTGGATCACCGTGGAGCATCCGGCCACCTACGTGGGAGCGCCGGTCCTCGCACCCATGTTCGTGGCCGGTCGCGGATTCGTCCCGCGGTCGAAGCTGTACGTGCGCCTCGGCGATCAGGACCTCGACCCGGCGGAAGCGGACGGGGAGGGCAGGATCGAGACGAGCATGTTCGTGCCGAAGATGCTGCCGGGGATCTACGAGCTCTCCGTCACCGACGACTCGGGCCGGCGCGCGACGTATCGCCTGCTCGTGACCGACGAGCTGTGAGGTAGGCGCTAGTCCTCGCCGAGGTAGGCCTTGCGGACCATCTCGTTGCTTGCAAGTGCCTTCGCCGTGTCGCTGAGAACGATCTTGCCGGTCTGCAGGACGTACCCGCGATTCGCGATCGTGAGCGCCATGTGGGCGTTCTGCTCTACCAGAAGCACCGTCATGCCCTGCGCGTTGATCTCCTTGATCGTCTGGAACACCAGCTCCACGAGGACCGGAGCGAGCCCCATCGACGGCTCGTCGAGGAGCAGCAGCTTCGGGCGGGCCATGAGCGCGCGGCCGATCGCGAGCATTTGCTGCTCTCCACCCGAGAGCGTCCCAGCCCGCTGCTTCAGTCGCTCCTTGATCCGCGGAAAGAGTGTGTACACGCGCTCGTAGTCGTCGGCGATGTTCGCCGCGCCTCGCGCGAACGCGCCCATCTCGAGGTTTTCCCGGACCGTCATCCGCGCGAAGATGCGACGCCCTTCCGGTGAGTGCGCGATGCCGAGTCGCACGATCTGGTTCGCGGGCGTCTTCGTGAGATCCGACGAGTCCATACGCACGGTACCGCGTCGCGGGCGAAGGACGCCGGCGATCGTGCGGAGCGTCGTCGTTTTCCCGGCGCCGTTGCTGCCGATGAGCGTGACGATCTCGCCCTGCTCGACCTTAAGTGAGATGCCCTTCAGCGCTTCGATGTTGCCGTAGTACGTATGGACGTCCTGCACCTCGAGGATCGGCATCTAGACGGCCTTCGCTTTGCCCAGGTACGCCTCGATGACCCGCGGATCCTTTTGCACCAGATCCGGCGGGCCCTCGGCGATCTTGACCCCATGGTCCAGCACGGTGACGCGGTCGGACATCCCCATGACCACCTTCATGTCGTGCTCGATCAGGAGGATCGTCAGCTTGAGCTCGTCGCGCAGCCGCCGGATGAACGCAGTCATGCGGCCGGTCTCGCGTGGGTCCATGCCCGCGGTGGGTTCGTCAAGAAGGAGAAGCTTGGGCTCGGTCGCAAGGGCGCGCGCCATCTCCAGCCGCCGCTGGTCTCCGTAGGGAAGATTCTTTGCGGTGACGTAGTCGCGATCGGGCAAACCGACGAATTTGAGGAGCTCCTGGGCTCGCTTTTGCGTGTCGCGCTCCTCGCGGCGCTCGCGAGGTGTGTGGAGGACGGCCTCGAACGGGGTCGCGCGCATCCGCGAATGATGTCCGACCATGACGTTCTCGATCGCGGTCATGTTCTGGAACAGACGAATGTTTTGAAAGGTGCGGGCGATGCCGAGCCGGGTGATCTGATGCGGCGGCCGGCCGGAGATTTCCTTTCCGTCGAAGACGATCCGCCCCTGAGTCGGTTTGTACAGGCCCGCGATGACGTTGAAGAAGGTTGTCTTCCCGGCCCCGTTCGGTCCGATGAGGCTCACGATCGATCCCTCGGGGATCTTGAAGTCGATCGCGCTCACGGCCACGAGGCCACCGAACTGCTTGGTGACGGACAACGCTTCGAGGATGTTCGTGCCCATGACGGTCATTCGATTTCGACCACGACCGCCCGTTCCTGGGCCGCGACGCCCTCGCTCTCCTCGGCGGCATGCAGCTCCGCCTTTCGCCGCGCGCTCGGGAAAAGCCCCTCCGGCCGGACAAGCATCATGAAGACGAGAGCGACGCCGAAGATGAGCTGTCGCGAGCGGCTCACATCCATGAACTGCAGATCTTGGTTGTTGATCGCCGCACCGATGCCGTGGACAAAGCCCGAGATCCAGTCGAAGAGGATCCGGTCGACCCCGCCGAGAAGAACACCGCCGGCGATGACCCCGCCGATATTCCCCAGGCCGCCCAGGATGATCATCGAAAGCACGAAGATCGAGACCGAGAAGTCGAATTGCTCGGGCGCGATCACCTGCAGGTAGCTCGCCCAGATGGACCCCGCGAATCCCGAGAAGCTCGCCCCCAGCGAAAATGCGAAGAGCTTGGTGGTCACGAGGTTGATGCCCATCGAGGCGGCGGCCACCTCGTCTTCACGCATTGCTGCCCACGCGCGGCCGATCCGGGCGGTGCGCAATCTCGACGTGATCACGACCGAGATGAGCAGCACCGTGACGATGAGGTAGTACCAGGGCACCGGGTCGACCGCGAACAGGACGCCGGGTATTTCCGGGAACCCGATCGGGTTCATGCCCTGCGTGCCCTTCGTGATGTCGGGCGTGTTCTTCACGACGAGCGGCACGATCTCGCCGAAGCCGAGGGTCACGATGGCGAGGTAGTCGCCGCGAAGGCGCAGCGTCGGCGCGCCCAGAAGCACTCCGAACCCCGCGGCCACAGCCGCGCTGATCAACATCGTGACGAAGAAGTTCACCGGGTGGCCCTCTCTGACGAAGGCGAACGGACTCACCGGGGATGTGAGGAACGCCGCCGTGTACGCGCCGATCGCGAAGAAGGCGGCGTACCCGAGGTCGAGAAGGCCCGCGAACCCCACGACGACGTTCAGACCGAGTGCGAGGATGATGAAGAGCGCGATGGGGATGACCTTCGCCTCCCAACCGAGACCGAGAAAACGGTTGATGAGCGGGAAGGCGAGCGCGAGGGCGATGACCGCCGCCGTGCCCCAGACCCGTCGCTCGCGTGCGGCGCCCGTGGTCGTGTACCACCAGCCGCGATTCGCCTGCTTCATGCGCGGTCGCCCTGAATCTGCCCGAGAAGGCCCGTCGGCCGAAAGACGAGGATGATCACGAGCAGCGAGAACACGCCAACGTTCTCCCACTGCCCGCCGAAGTACGTGACCGTGAGTGAGGCGAGCAACCCGAGGACGAACCCGCCGAGCGCCGCGCCGCTCACGTTCCCGATCCCGCCAAGGACCGCCGCGGTGAACGCCTTGAGGCCCGCCGTGAAGCCCAGGGTGAAGACGGTGTTGTTGTTGTAGAGGCCGTACATCAGCGAGGCCGCGCCCGCGAGGAGTCCGCCGAGGAGAAACGTGAATGCGATCACCCGGTTCACGTCGATGCCCATCTGCAGCGCCATCTCGCTGTCCTGCGCCACGGCCCGCATCGCCTTACCCATCCGGGTGTTCTGGATGACCCAGGCGAGCCCGAGCATCAGAGGAACCGCGAGCGAGAGAACGAACAGGTCCTTGACGGTGAAACGGACGAGCGTGTGCAGTCCGAAGAACTGGCTGAGGAAGTCGTACTGGGGGAGGAGATCCGGGAACCGCCGCGGCGTCGGACCCTGCCAGAAGAGGCCGATATTGATGAAGATGAAGGACACGCCGATCGCGGAGATGAGTGGCGCGAGACGTGGCGCCTTGCGAAGCGGCCGATACGCGATCCGCTCGGCGAGGACGTTCAAACCGCCGCAGAAGGCCATCGCGACCAGCATCGCGATGACGAGGGCGAGCCACGGCGTCCCCGCGATGCCGACCTCGGTGCCGAAACCGAGGATCGTGAGGGTGGTCAGGCACGCGAACGTTCCCAACATGAAGAGATCGCCGTGCGCGAAGTTAATGAGCTCGATGATTCCGTAGACCAGGGTGTAGCCAAGGGCAATGAGCGCGATGAACGCGCCGTTCGTGATCCCGATCACGATGGCCGCGGCCAAAAGGTCTATGTCCTTGCCCTCCCCCAAAGGCCAGGGCGGGGGCCGGATCCTATCCGGTCACCCCGCCCCGATTGTGCACTACGCGAACGAAGGTGCTACTGGCCTACCGCCAGCTCCTTGACGAATGCCCAGTCGCCGCTCTTCGCCTGCGAGCCTGAGAACTGCGTCAGAGTGGTGTCGCCGTTTGCGTCGAACGACCATTTTCCGAGTACGCCGTCGTAGTTCTTTGTCCCCATGACGTTGGCGAGGACCGTCGCCCGGTCGTTCGCTTTGTCGCCCGCCGCCGCGATCGCTGCGAGGACGACCTTCGCGGCCTCGTAGCCGTAGATCGCGTACGGGTCGGGGCTGCCGGCGCCGTACTTCGCGTTGTATGCCTTGAGCCAATCGGCCGCCTTGCCGGTGTACTTCTCCGGCGGCACGCCACCGAAGGTCGAGTACACGTTCGCGTCGGCCGCGGGGCCGGCTTCCTTCAGGAATTCCGCGCAGTTGATGCCGTCCGGTCCCATGAACTTGATCGAGGGGAGGACGCTCCGGATGTCCTTCAGCAGAACGGCCGGGTTGTTGTCGACGATGCCGCCGTAGTAGACGAAGTCGGCACCGCTGTCCTTGATCTTGTTCGCGAGGGCCCGGTAGTTGTCGGCCTTCTCGGCGCCTTCGTAGCCGGCTTCCGTCAGACCGAGGTCCTTGGCCTTCGCGCGGAACACGTCCGCGATGCCCTTTCCGTAGAGCTGGGTGTCGTGGACGATGTAGACCTTCTTCGCCCCGAGGTCCTTCGCCCAGACCGCGCCGACCGCGCCCTGGAGGTCGTCGGCCGGAACGACGCGAGCGTAGTTGCGCTTGCCGTTCGGGAAATAGGTATTCGGCTCGTTCGCCTCACCCTTGCCCGGCTTCGTGAGCCCCGGGTAGGTGTTGGCCGGCGAAACCATCACGAGGCCCGCCTGGTTGAGGAGCGGAATCGAGATCTTCGCCGCGCCGGAGTTGTACGTCCCGATGTACGCCACGACCGAGCTGTCGCCGATGGCCTTGCGCGCGTTCTCGGCCTCCGTCGCCGCGTCCCACGAGCCCTTGGCCGCGGTCGCGTCGTCGAGCGCCTCGAAGTTCACCGTGACGTTGGCGATCTTGGTGTCGGCGATCGCCATCTGGATCGAGTTCACGATCTGCACGGTCTGAGTCCGCGACGAGCCGGTCATCGGCAGGCTCGAGATGATCTTGACCGTCTTTGCGGTTGTGGCTCCGCCGCTGCCACCGCCTGTGCCACCAGTGCCGCCACACGCGCCCACGATGAGCACGGCAGCGGTCACGAGTGCCGCTGCGGACCACCTACGCTTTTGCATGCGCGCCCTCCCAAAATGCTCTCTCGGTCCGGGCGGGCCGCCCAAAGGCCTCCCCACGCGCCGGTGGCCGGATGATTGCGCCGAAGTGTGCGTGGGCCTGTCCCGCCCGTCAACGAAGGCTCCCCTCCTTGTTACGCTCCGAGGGGTGAGGCCCGCTCGTGTTACCGCGACGGCTTTCTTAGCGTTCATCGTCGCAGCGTGCTCGCCACAACAGCCCGCGAACCCCCGTCCGACGCCCGAAGCGACCACCGCGCCAGTCGGTGCGCCCAAGGATCTCGCCCCCGGCAGGATCCTGTACAGCCAGGGAGGAGTGGATCTCTGGTCGAGCGCTCCCGACGGCACCGGCCGGCAGGCGGTGACTCACGACGGGAGCGCGGGAGCCTATCTCAGCGCCAAGTGGTCACCCGACGGATCGCTTGTCGCCGCCGAGCGCTCCATGCTGAACGAGAACGGCTCGACCCTCTTCGTGCTGCGGCCGAACGGGTCGAACCGCCGCCTGACCGCGGTCGACACGTTCCTCGATGGTTACGCCTGGTCCCCCGACGGCCGTTACCTCGCATACGGAGAGGTGATCTCGGGAGCGACGGCGGCAGCAGGCGGCCTCACGCTGGTCGGCGCGGTCGGCAACGTGCACCTCTACGACACACGCACCGACGTCGACATGATCGTCGGGCCGGGCACGCACCCGGCCTTCTCACCGGATGGCACGCGGCTCGGCTACGCGCACCTCTCCGGGGCGATCGCGTTCGCGGATCTCGGCGTGCTGGCGAGCGGTACGCCCGATCGCTTCCCGACCCAGCTCGTGGTCAATCTCGCCGACCTCTCACGCGTGTCGACCGCGATCGCGCCGCGCGGCATGGGCTTGATCGGCGGTCCGCAGTTTTCCAGCGACGGCAAGCTCATCGCGTATGCGGCGATCGAAAACGGGCCGCTCCTCGAGGCCGAGCAGATCGTCTATATACAGGAGGCGCTCCCCGGCGCGCCGCCGAAGACGTACGTCGTCGGCAAGACGGGCGCCGTGCATCACGTGGCCGACCTCCGCTGGGCGCCCGTCGGACAGACGCTCGCCTACGCGATCATCAACGCCCAGCCCCATCACCACTGGCTGTACTCGATCAATCCGCAGACCGGTGAGCGGCTCGAGCTCTTCGATTCCCAGCAGCACTTTCTCGACTACAGCTGGTCGCCGGATGGGAAGACGATCCTGCTGCAGCTCGACGATGGCGACACGTGGCTCTACTTCAAGCCGGACCACGCCGGACCGGTCGGCAGCGTGAAGCCGGGTGGATGGCGGCCGTACTGGTGCCGCTGCTCGGTCTGATGCCCAGCTTGTAACGCGTGCGTATCGCCGCGGCCGTCCTTGCCGTGATCGTCGCCGCGTCGGTCCTCTGGTACCTCGGCTCTCCTCTCTTCATCCGCACCTACCGGAGCGATGCGCTGCCCGAACCGAGCCCGGCGGCCGCGTCAGCCCAGACATCGGCGCAGCCGGATACCACGCCGCCATCGCCGGCAGGCCCGCGCGTCATTGCGACGGGGGAGCTGCAGTACGTCGATGCGATCCACAACGGCAAGGGGCCGGTGCGGATCGTCGACGTGGCCGGGCAGCGCCTGGTTCGCTTCGAGGACGTCGCCATAACCAACGCGCCGGACGTCCACGTCTATCTCTCGCGCGAGACCGGCGGGGCCTGGTCCGAGGCGACGAGCCTGTACCTCGGACCACTGAAAGCGACCGACGGCTCCTTTCATTACGAGGTCCCGGCGACAGCCGATCCGGCGATGTACGGGAGCGTCGTCATCTGGTGCAGGGCGTTCCACGTCCTGGTCACGTGGGCCGACCTGCGGGGAGCCTAGTCGGAGCTCCGCGCGGCCCTCCTTGGTCGGCCGCGAGTATGGTTCAGCGATGCCCGCGCGGCCCAAGCGACAAAAGCCCCGCGCGCCGGTCCGCCCCGATCCCGCGCTTCGTTCACGCGCCCGGAAGATCTTGACCCGTCTCGCGAAGGCCTACCCCGACTGGGGGCCAACGCTCCGCTTCTCCTCTCCCTTGGAGCTCCTCGTCGCGACGATCCTCGCGGCGCAGGCGCAGGACGAGCGCATCAACGAGGTCACCCGTGTGCTTTTCACCAAGTACCGGACCCCCGCGGACTACGCCGCGGCGCCGGCCGGGGTCCTCGAGCGCGACATCAAGGCAACGGGCTTCTACAACCAGAAGGCGAAGTCGCTACGCGCGATGGCCCGAGGCCTCCTCGAGGAGTTCGCGGGAGAGGTCCCGTCGGACATGGACGGCCTCACGCGGCTGCATGGAGTCGGTCGCAAGACGGCATCGATCGTCCTCGGAGCGGCCTTTGGAGTCCCCGCGGTGGCGGTCGACCGCCACGTCGCCCGCGTCGCGGAGCGGCTTCGGTTCGACCGAGCGGGCCCCGACATCGAGGCGAGCCTCCGGGCGATCTATCCGAAAAAGGACTGGGTCAAAGCGACGTGGTGCTTCGTTCTTCATGGCCGTCGTATCTGTAGGCCGACCCCGCTCTGTCCGATGTGTCCGATCAACGACCTTTGCCCATACCCGAAGAAGACGAAGACGCTGCCCGCGGCGCTGCGATCCAGCCGGCCAGAGCTGCCACGAACAGCAGCAGCGCGTCGCCCGCGATGATCGAAATACCCTCCGCCACGCCGACGCCGGCGGGCTCGAACGGAGCCGGCGCCAGACCGATCGCCTCGACCACCACATAGCCCACTCCCACGAGCGCGCCGTGGTAGAGACCGGCATTTTTGGCCAGTTTTCCGGCTAAATACGCGCCGAGGGCGATACCACAAAGCGGCGCGGCGATACCAAAGATCGATGCGCCGGGAAAGGCGCCGAGGCGGAGGACGGTCGCGGAAGTCGCCGCGACGAGGACGCCCGCGGCTACCGCGAGCTGGTGGATCGGTGGGACGGAGCGTTGCGGTGCGATGACCTCGAGCGTACTCGGACAAAAAGAAACCGATCCGCGAGGCCTACGCGGATCGGCGGGTTCGCGAAAGGTGCCAGACTCGAAATCAAAAAAGCGACGACTGTCGTCGTCGCCAAGACAACCTTAGTGCTTCTTCTTCGAGGACTTCTTCGCCTTCTTCTTTGCTGGCATCAGTGGATCACCTCCTCCTGGCCACTCATTGACGGTTATATAGACACACTCACGTCATTGATGTCAACAGAGCTGACCGGAAAGAGTTCAGGCGGTCGTCGGTGGAACGTCGCTCCGCAAACGCTCCGCGACGCGTCGTCGGAGCTCCGCGGGAGCGACATCGGACGTCCCGCAGTCGCGGATGACCTTCAGGAAGCGCTCCTCGAAGGCGAGATTGTCCCCGCAGTCGGTGCATCCTTCGAGATGGCTCGCCACTTGTTTACGCTCGTTTGACCCGAGCTCCTGGTCGAGGAACGCATAGAGCTTCTCGAGGCAATCGTCGCAGTCCATCCCGCCCTCCTAGTCCGGTCCCTGCCCGCTGGTGCGAAGCGCGGCGATCCCACGCTCGCGGGCGACCTCCACGAGCCGCTGCTGAAGGAACTTACGCCCGCGGTGAAGCCTGGACATCACCGTCCCGATCGGCACTCCGACCATCTCGGCGATCTCCTTATAGGAGAAACCCTCGACGTCCAGCAGCACCGTGGTCCGGAACTTCTCCGGCAGGGCCGCAAGGGCGTCCTTCACCTCGCTCGAAACGATCCCGTCGAGAAATTCCTTCTCCGGATCAGACGAATTCGACCCCGGGGTCTGCTGGGACATCCGGCGGTAGAGCGAGAACTCGTCGACGTCGTCCAGCTCGGCCGTCTGGGGCTGCCGGGATCGTTTCCGGTACGCGTTGATAAAGGTGTTCGTCAGGATGCGGAAGAGCCAAGCCTTGAGGTTGGTCCCCGGCGTGAACTGCTCGCGAAAGCGGAGGGCGCGGATATATGTCTCCTGCACGAGATCTTCGGCGTCCGCCTCCGATCGGGTCATCCGGAGTGCCGTTCGGTAGAGCGCATCGATATAGGAGAGCGCCTCGGTCTCGAACGCGTCCTCGGCCATCCGGTCACTTTATCCCAACGTCCTCGGCCCTCCCGCAATTCCCGATACCCTCGGGAGTCGTGGACCGGCGGCGTCTCCGCGCCATCGCGCGTCGCCTCGCGAAGGCGTACGGCACACCGCCACCACCTCGACACCTCCCGCCGCTCGAAGAGCTCGTGCTGACCGTGCTGTCACAACACACGAGCGACACGAACCGCGACCGCGCGTACGCGGATCTCCGTCGACGCTTCGCCGACTGGGACGAGGTCGCCGACGCGCCCTTGCCCGCGCTCGCCCGCGCGATCCGTCGCGGGGGCCTCGGACCGACGAAGGCCGTCCGCATCCGCGCGATGCTGCGCGGGATCCGGGAGAGCAGCGTGCCTCTCGACGAGCACGCGTTCACGGACACGCCGGATCAGCGACTGTGGGACACGCTCGTGGCTCTTCCCGGCGTCGGCCCGAAGACGGCGGCGTGCGTGCTCCTCTTCTCTCTCGATCGTCCGTTCTTTCCGGTGGACACACACGTGCATCGCGTCGCGATCCGACTGGGCCTCGTCCCGCCTCGGGCGGACGCCGTCGCGACGCAGGCGGCGTTCCAGGAGAGCGTGCCCGACGAAGAGATGTACGCGCTCCACATGAACCTGATCCGGCACGGGCGCGAGGTCTGCACCGCGCAGCGTCCACGATGCTCGGCGTGCGTGCTGCGGGATCTCTGCCCGCGAGTCGGAGTGACGAGCTCGCGGTAGCGGTTATTCGACGAAGAGATCGTCGGGGTAGCAATACCGCCAGCGCTCGCCCGGCTCGAACGAGCGGATCACCGGATGCGTCGTCGCGCGGTAGTGCTTCGTCGCGTGTTTGTTCGGGGAGTCATCGCAGCATCCGACGTGGCCGCATTCGAGGCAGAGCCGCAGGTGTACCCACGAGTCGCCCGTGGCGAGACACTCCTCGCACCCGTTCGGCGTATTCGGGCGGTGGTCCCGTGCTTTTCGCAGATGGGCGCAGAGCTGCGGCATGTCATCAGTGTGCGCCTACGTCGTCGGATGCTGATAACGGCGGACCGGCGACAGCAAGAGGTACAAAAAGGCGAGCGCCGCGATGACCGCCGAGGCGAAGAGCGTCAGCCGTAATCCGAGGACATCTCCAAGGATCCCCGCGCCGAATGCGGCCGGTGGCGCGACCGCGGATGCGACGAATCTCGTCGCCGAGGTCACCCGGCCGAGAAGGTGCTCCGGGGTGAGCGCCTGCACCAGGGTCGCGGAGCTCACGACCCAGAGCGGCACGGTGAGGCCGACGAGCGCCTGCGAAAGGCCGAGCACCGTGGCTGCTTGCACCGGCGTTCCGCCGGCGAAGGGAAGGAGCAGCCGGCTCAGGGTCTCGAGAAGGAGCGCGGCGATCATCACCGGCCCCAGACCCCACCGTGCGGTGAGCGGCCCCACGAGCGCGGCTCCGACGAGGCTCAGCGGGCCGATGACGGCCAGCGAGATGCCGAGCAGCGCGGGCGACAGGCCGAGGTCACGCGTTGCGTAGACGACGAGAACCCCCTGCACCGCGTACCACTCGACGTTGGCGAGTGCGATCGCGAGGATCGAGCGAAGGACGATCGGTTGCTCGCGAACCCAGCGGAGGCCCTCGGTGATCTCGCGCCAGACGCTCTGTTCGGTCTCGCGCGAGCGCGGGGTCTCAGGCGAGCGAATCGCCGCGATGAAGAGCGCCGACACGATGAAACCGACCGCGTCCCACAGCATCGCGATCGGCGCGGTGAGCGCCTGCACGAGGATGCCGCCGAGCGATGGGCCCGCGACCTGCGCGAC
>VBIZ01000049.1 GCA_005880575.1 Chloroflexota bacterium
TCGACCTGCAGGACACCGCGCGCGACCACGTCCTTGAGCGCGCGATAGAACCGACCCATCTCCTCGGCTGAGAGCGTCGCGACGCGACGCTTCGGGTGAAGCTTCGCCTCCCACAGGATCTCGTCCGCGTACGCGTTCCCGATCCCCGCGAGGAATGTCTGGTCCTGAAGGAGATTGCGCACCTCGCGCCGCGTCGCGCGAGCGCGCTCGGCAAACTCGCGTTCGCTCCACGTAAATTCCCCGGCCTCCGGCCCGAGGTCGCCGAACCCGTGGACCGAGCTCGTGCCCTCC
Organism: Chloroflexota bacterium; assembly: GCA_005880575.1. Lineage (GTDB taxonomy): Bacteria > Chloroflexota > Limnocylindria > P2-11E > P2-11E > 3-1-20CM-2-70-9. The sequence continues at coordinate 292 of VBIZ01000049.1, forward strand.
CCGTCCTCGAGCACGTGCACCTTCCCCATGCGCTTGTCGTCGCGGTAGCGGAGGTCCTTGCCGTCGTCGAGCACGAGCGAGAGCGCTGTGGTCCGCGTGAGCTTCGCGTCAGCGTGGGCGAGCTCGAACACGCCGGCGAGCATCGGATTGACGACGATCGCGCCCTTGTCGAGATCGAAAATGAGGAACTTTCCGCGATGGCGCACGCCGGTGAACCGGCGATGAGCGAGCGCTGTTTCGATCGGCTTGGTCGCGCGCAGCACGGTCGGGTCGCCGACCCGCACGAGAGCGATCTCGCGTCCGACGAGCGCCTTCTCGAGGCGCCCGCGCACGACGTGAAGATCCGGCCACTCGGGCATTAGTCGGCCACCCCGTCGAGCCAACGCGGCTCAGGCAGGTCGAGCAGCCGAGCGGCCCATGCGAGCGAGACCTTCAGCTGGCGGCGCTGGAACGCACGGACGCGGGGGACGCCGGGGATGGGCGGACGCCACGCCCGGTCCGCGAAGTAGGCGGCGATCCCCGCGACCGCCGCGTCGACGTAGGACTTTCGAAGCGGCATCACTTCTGCGTACCACGCCATCGTCCCGTCAACAGGTGGTCCGCCCTCCGCCTCGGTCGCCTGGGCAAAGGCCGCCGCGTCGATCTCGTGCGGACCAACGCTTGCGAAGTTCCAGTCGAACATCCGCAGCTGCTCTCCGTGGAGGCGAACGTTGTCAGAGCGCGTGTCGAAGTGGAGCAGCGAATGCGGTGGACGCAGCTGCGTCAGCCGTCCCGAACTCTCGCGCAGTTCCGGTAGCGCGACGTCAAGCCACTCGCGGGCCTCGTTGGCTCGGCGCCGCGCGAGGCGGGCTGTCTCCGCGAGCTCGCCACTTAGGGAAAGACGTCTCCAGAGGTCCGCAAAGTCATGGTGCGCGGTTCGGGAAAGCCAGCGCGGCAGCGTGTGGCCGTGCGTGCTCGCATGGAATGTCGCGAATGAGCGTGCAGAGCGGCGCGCCTTCGCCGGTGACCAAGGCGGCATCGTTTGCGGTCCAACGTCCTCGAGAAGAAGGACACGCCAGTCGAGCCGCTTGATGGACCCGAGAAATGCCGGTGCCCACGGGCGGATCAATAGTCCAAGGTCGCGGTAAACGCGCTCTTCGCGTGGCAGCGCGCCCCGCATGTATTCGTTGCTGGACGCGTTCACGCCTTTGAAGAATGCGTGACGCCCGTCGGCGAGAACCATGCGGAACGTGGCGGAGGGGGCATATCCGCCATAAACGCGCGCCGCGCGAGCTACGGGCGATCCAAGGACTCGCGCCACGTCATCCTTCACTTCACGTGGGACGGCGGACCAGGGTGGTTTGAGTTCAGCGCCCTGCCGCGACACTGGACTTCATCTGCTGCCACGACTCCCGGGCTTCCTCGACCGAGCCCTCGTCCTCGATGGTTGAGATATCGCCCGGGTCCTTGTCGAGGATCACCGCCTTCAGGACCCGGCGCATGATCTTTCCGCTTCGCGTCTTCGGCAGCATGTCGACGAAGTTGAGCTCACCGATGACGGCAAGCGGGCCGAGGTCATTCCGCACGGTCGCGAGCAGCTCCTTCTTTAGCTCCTCGGACGGCTGGTGACCCTGCTTCAGGACGACGAACGCCGAGATGACCTGACCACGAAGCTCGTCGGGACGCCCGGTGACTCCGGCCTCGGTGACGGCGGGATGCCGAAGGAAGGCGGTCTCGACCTCGATCGTGCCGATCCGATGGTCGGCGATCTTGATGATCTCGTCGGCGCGGCCGCTGAACCACACGTAGCCGTCCTTGTCGATCGAGGTCGCGTCGCCGGTGAAGTACACGTTCTTCCCGGGCACCTTCTCCCAATAGTCGCGAGCGTACCGCTCGGGCTCGGCCCAAAGACGCGCGGTGAGGCCGGGGAACGGACGCTTGATGATGAAGATGCCCTTCTCGCCGGGCGGGAGCTCGTTGCCGTCCTGATCGACGACCGCCGCCTCGATCCCGGCGAGCGGCACACCGCCCGACCCGGGCTTGATCGGCAGCGTCGCGATGCCGTACGGATTGCCCACGACGGGGCCACCGGTCTCGGTCTGCCAGTAATGGTCGATGACCGGGACCTTGTCCTGGAGCGCCTCCTTCTGGAGCCACTCCCACGCCGGCGCGTTCAGCACCTCGCCCGCGCAGAAGACGCGCTCGAGCGACGAGAGGTCATGCTTCCGCGCAGGCGGGGTGCCGTAGCGCATGAGGAGCCGCACCGCGGTCGGCGACGTGAAGACGCCGGTCACCTTGTTCCGCTCGACGACGTCGTAGAAGGTCTCGGCATTCGGGTGGTCGAGCGCGCCCTCGTACGCGACGGTCGTCGCGCCGACGAGCAGCGGGCCGAACACGATGTAGCTGTGGCCCACGACCCAGCCGATGTCGCTCGTCGACCACCAGATGTCGCTCGGCCTGAGGCCGAACATCCACTTGGCCATCGAGTAGACGTAGACCTGATAGCCGCCGTGCGTGTGCACCGCGAGCTTCGGCTTCGCGGTCGTGCCGCTCGTCGCGAGGATGTACGCGGGCTCGTTCGCCTCGAGCTCGACGTGCGTGTCGTCGTGTCCGGCGCCCGCCGCGAGGAAGTCCCGCCACGACAGCTCGTTCTTCACGCGGTCCGTCGATGCCGTCCGCCGCAGAATGACGACGCGCTCGACCGTCGGCGCGTCGGCGATGGCCTGCGAGACGATCCCCAGGAGGGGCACGTCCTTGCCCTTGCGATACGTGACGTCAGTCGCGAAGAGAGCGCGGGCCCCCGCGAGCCGGATCCGCTCGCCGAGCGCTCCGGCGCCGAATCCCGCGAACACCACGAGGATGACCACGCCGATGCGGATGGCGCCGAGCATCAGGATGATGGCCTCTGCCGACGTCGGCATGTAGATGGCTATGCGGTCGCCTTTCTTGATGCCCATCGCGCGCAGAGCGGCGCCGACGCGCTTGGTCTCGCGATGAAGCTCGGCATATTTCAGCGTGCCGCGCTCGCCGCGTTCATTCTCGGTGACGAGCGCTACGTGATCGCCGCGGCCCGCCGCGACCTGGTGGTCGACGCAGTTGTAGGCGAGGTTCGAAAGACCGCCCGCGTACCAACGGAACGTCGGCGCTTGCCAGTCCAGAACGCGCTCCCACCTGCGGAACCACGGGACCTGCTCGGCCGCGCGGCCCCAGAAGCCCTCCGGGTCTTCGGTCGCCTCGCGCCGCCATGCGCGCACCTTGGCGATCGCGTCCTTCTCGGTCACGCGCGCTCCCTCAGCTTGTACCGCTGAATCTTCCCGGTGACCGTTTTTGGCAGCTCGGGGACGAACTCGATCCAGCGCGGGTACTTATAAGGAGTGATGCGGCCCTTCACGAACGCCTTGAGCTCGTCCGCGAGCGCCTCCGACGGCTGCTTTCCGTTTTTCAGCAGCACGAACGCTTTCGGCTTGACGAGCTCGTCCTTGTCCTTCGCGCCCACGACGCCGCACTCGAGCACCGCGGGGTGCTCCATCAGCGCGGCCTCGACCTCGGCCGGCGAGACCCACTGCCCCGACACCTTCAACATGTCGTCGCTGCGGCCCTCGTAGGTGTAGTAGCCGTCCGCATCGAGGTGGTACTTGTCGCCGGTGACATACCACTCGCCCTTGAACGCGGCTTTCGACTTGTCGTGCTTGTTCCAGTAATAGGCCGCGCACGAATCGCCGGAGACCCAGAGATTCCCGGTCTCGCCCTTGCCGAGCTCCGCGCCGTCGTCGTCGACGATCTTCGCGCGATAACCGGGGACGGGCGTGCCGCTGGTGCCGCCCTTCGCTTTTCCCGGGTAGTTGGAGATGAAGATGTGCAGCATCTCGGTGGCCCCGATGCCGTCGAGGATCTCGAGCCCGAAGCGCTTCTTCCATTGATCGAAGAGCGTCTTCGGAAGCGCCTCCCCCGCGCTCACGCACATCCGGAGCGACGACAGGTCGTAGCGGAAGTCCTGCTCGGGATATGCGAGAAGCGCGGCGTAGAACGTCGGCGCGGTGAAGAGGACCGTGGGCTTCTCTTGGGTGATGAGTGAATACACGAGGTCGGGAGTGGCGCGCTCGGGCTTGTACACGCTCGAGGCTCCGACCGCGAACGGGAAGAAGACGCCGTTCCCAAGGCCGTAGGCATGGAACAGGGGTGAGACGGTGAAGTGCCGGTCGTCCTCGGTGGTTTTCAGAACCTGGGCGCCGTAGGTGTCGACGCAATAGACCATGTCGTGCTGCAGGTGCACCGCGCCCTTCGGAAAACCGGTGGTGCCGGACGAGTACAACCAAAAACAGGTGTCGTCCGGAGTCGTATCCGCGGGCGAGAGCTGGTCGCTCGCCGCCGCGAGGAGCTTTTCGAAGGAGAGCACGCCCTTTGCTTCGTCGCCGCCCGCGACGATGACGTGCTGCAGGCGAGGCGCCTCGCTTCGGATCTCGAGGACCTTCGGTAGGAGCGGCGCCGATACCACGATCGCGACCGCGCGGCTGTCGTTCAGGATGTACGCCAGGTCACGCGCCGTCAGGAGCGTGTTCGTAGGGACCGGCACCGCGCCGATCTTGATCGCGCCGAAGAACGCGTAGACGAACTCGGGCGAGTCGACACAGAGGATGACGACGCGTTGCTCCAGACCGACCGCGAGCTCGCGCAAGGCGTTACCGAAGCGGTCCACGCTCGCCGCCAGCTCCCCGTAGGTGACGCTCTTCCCCTGGCAGCGGATCGCGACACTCGACTCGCGCACGCCGCGATGCGAATCGATGAACGTCTCGGCGGCGTTGTACCTCGCGGGCAGGTCCGTCACCCGCAGGTTCCCCACCCCGCGGATTATGTCCCCGCGCCCACCCTCACGACGGGTTTAGCTCTATGTACGAGTCCAGCACCTGGGGATGCTCGCGGCGAAGGCGGTCGCCCAGGCGCGCGAGGATCCGCTCCGCCTCGCCGGCAGGTATATCGTCTCGCAGCGAGACCCGCGCCAGCACCAGGAGCTGATTCGTCCCCATCTGGATCGCGCGCAGGTCGATGACCCTGTCGATACCCGGCTCCCGCGCGACGGCGGTCCGCAGTGCCTCGATCATCTCGTCCGGAGGAGCCTCGCCGACGATGAGCCCGCGGGCGCTCCACGCGAGCTGATACGCGACGTAGATGAGGATGAGGCCGATCACGGCGCTCGCGAGCGCGTCGAAGCGATGATCGCCCGTCAGCACCGTGAGCGTGAGCCCCACGATCGCCGCGACGAGACCCGCGAGCGCCGCGCTGTCTTCGTAGAGCACGGTGCGGAGGGCGGGATCGCGCAGCTGGTGCAGGAACCGGCCCGTGGGCACGCCCTCTTTCCGCGCCGCGTGCCGCACCTCGCGGACGGCGACGGTCAGGGAAACGGACTCGAAGATCATCGAGAGGCCGAGCACGACGAAGCCGACCCAAACCGTGCCGAGCTCGTGTGGATGCGTGAGCCGGTCATACGCCTCGTACATCGAGAAGACCCCGCCGCCGAAGAAGAGGAACAGCGCGACGACGAGCGCCCAGAAGTAGCGCTCCTTTCCGTGGCCGAGCGGGTGGCGCTCCGAGGCTGGCCGCACGCTGCGACGGATGCCGACATAGAGAAGGATCTGATTCAGCGAATCGGCGATCGAATGGGCGGTCTCGGCGACGAGCGCGCCAGAGCCGGTCACGTAGGCCGCGATCGCCTTGGTGATCGCGATCGCCAGGTTGCCCGCGAAAGCCGCAATGACCGCGCGGGTCGTCCCCTCCGCCACTACCAGCCGTCTTCGCGTTCGGGACCGGGCTCGGGCTGGATCGTGAGCAGCGTCGCCGCGACGGCGGATTCGCCGACGGTGAGCGCGTGCCCATCCCAGAGCGCCGGGGTGACAGATCCGCCGAGCCGCGCCAGCTCCGCTCTGCCATCGGTCTCCGCGTTCTGGAAGTCGATGCGCGGCTTCAGGCCGAGCTCGACGACGCGCTGCCGGATGCGCGCACTCGCCGGTTCCTCGATGCGATGGAACAACGTGTACGCGGTCGCGGTCACTTCGTCTGGCGGGTGCGCCGGTCGTAGCCGAGCTGCGCGATCCATTCACGCGTGTCGCCGGTGACCACGGCCGCGCGCCTCGAAAGATCGCGCGCCCGCGTCACGCCCGAAAGGAACGTCGCTGTCCGGAGCTCGAGCGCGAACTGGCCGATCCACTCGTCGACCGCGGCTGCTCCGTCGAGCGCCGCCTGCAGGAGCGGACGGCCCACGGCCACCACCGTCGCGCCGAGAGCGAGCGCCTTCGCCGCGTCGAGACCGCTGCGCACGCCGCCGGTCGCGATGATCGGCAGGCCCGACCGCGCGCAGCCGACGACCGCGACCGCACTCGGCACGCCCCAGTCTCGGAACACCTCGCCCAGCCTCGCGCGCGCGTTGTCGCCGCGATCCCGGGCGCGGAGCGCCTCGATCGCCGCGAATGACGTGCCGCCGACCCCGCCGACGTCGATGGCCTTCACGCCGAGCGACCGCAAGCGTCTCGCGACCGATCCGTTGATGCCCGCACCGGTCTCCTTCGCGATGACCGGCACCGCGCTGTGGCGGACCAGTCTGCGGATCGCGGTATCGAGGCCGGTCGCGCGCGTCTGCCCTTCCGGCTGGACCGATTCCTCGAGATAGTTGAGATGCAGCGCGATCGCGTTCGCGCCGACCATCTCGATGAGGGTGCGAATGTCCTTCGCGCCCAGGGGGTCGCCGTCGTCCTGCGCGACGAGCTGCGAGACGCCGACGTTCGCGATGACGAACGCCTTGGGCGCGCGCTCGCGCACGACGGCATATGTCCGGCGGAGGCTGGGGTCGCGGAGCGCAGCGCGCTGGCTGCCGACGCCGATCCCGAGACCGTGCCGCGCGGCGGCATCGGCGAGCGTCGTGTTCACCCGCTCCGCTCCGGCGTGGCCGCCAGTCATGCCGGCGATGACGAGCGGGAGAGCGAGCGTGTGTCGGAGAAACCGCGCCGAGAGATCGATCCGCGCCGCGTCCGCGGCCGGCAACGCGTCGTGCACCAGGTGGACGTCGTCCCACCCGGGGGCGCGCCTTGTCTCGATGTCCTCTTCGGCGGCGATGCGGAGGTGCTCGGCCTTGCGCCGCTCTATCGCGGCTCCCTCGCTATTCGAAGACGCCATCGCGCTCGAGTGTGCGCCGTTCGTCGAGCGAGAGGCCGAGGATCTCCCCGAAGACGTGATCGTTGTCCGCGCCGAGGGTCGGACCGGGACGCTCCTGGACGCTCGGCGTTGCCGAAAGACGGAACGGCGGTGCCATCAGGCGCATCTCTCCAATCGTCGGATGCGTCACGGCCGGCCACATCGCCCGATGTGCCAGCTGCGAGTCGGTGAAGAGCTCCGAGATCGAGAGCACCGGAGCCGCATGGATCCCCTCGCTTCGGAGGAGCTTCACAACGAGATCGCGATCGCGGCTCGCGGTCCACTTGCTGATCCGCTCGTCGAGCTCGACGCGCCCGAGGCGGCGCGCCGCCGCGGTGGACGGGCCGTCGATCCCCATCAAGGCACGAAGCGCGCGCCATTCCCCGTCGGCCCACACACTGAGCGCGACCCACCGGTCGAGACCGGCGCACCGGTACACGCCGTGCGGCGCGGCAACCGCGTCGGCATTCCCGGCGCGCCCAGGGATGCGTCCGTTCGCGGCGAATTCGAGGATCGTGGGCGTCAGGAACTGCAACCCTGCCTCGTACTGCGACAGATCGATGGTGCAGCCGACCGCAGTGCGCTTTCGCCGCTCGAGCGCCGCGAGCACGGCGATCGCGCCGTAGCCGACCGCGACGTAGTCGATGTACGGCCCATACAACAGGACCGGGGTCGAGTCGGTCTCCCCGAGCAGCTGGACGAATCCGGCGAGCGCGCTCAGCTGGCTGCCGTACCGGCTCCGAGGCCGAGGCGCGCCACGGTGCCGGGCGTGAAGCTCTCCACGAAGACGTCGGCGGTTCGGATGAGAGCGCGCGCGAGCGCCACGCCGTTCGGGTTTTTCAGGTTCAACGTCGCGCTGCGCTTGCCGTCGTTGTAGAACGCGAACATTGCCGCGCGATCGGGGCCGACGACGCCGTCCTTGAACGGCGGATAGGTCGTGCGAAATACGTCGGCGGCAAGTCGGCTCTCGAGGCGGATGACCTCGGCCCCGAAATTCGCAAGGTACTTGCCGACCAGAGGCCCCGCCGCGGCGAACCCCATCTCGACCACCCGGATGCCGCCCAGCGCACCGGGATGTGTCCGCGGCGACGGTCGCGTGGCGATCTCGGTCATACGACGCCCGCGGCACGGAGGCGGGCGAGCTCGTCGGGCGCGACGCCGGCCTCGCGGTAGATCTCGGCGTTGTGCTGGCCCACGCGTGGCGCGGGACGCCGCACCGCCGGGCGCTGGCCATCGAACAGCGCGAAGCCGCCGGGGAACGGCAACGGCGCCAACCCCTCCGCCGGCGACAGCATCTGCCAGAAATCGCGCGCGCGAAGCTGCGGGTCGGCGAGCGAGTCGGATGCGTCGCCCACGGGGTAGCCCAGCATCTTGCGCCTCACCACCGTGTCGAAGAACTCAGCCTTGGTGAGCGAGAGCAGGAAGGGCGCGATCGCCGCCTCGAGCTCGTCGACCTCGGCCTGGGTCAGCCTCGTGTTGTCGAAGCGCTCCCAGTCGATCGCGGCGATCACCGCGGGGACGGTCCCGCGTTCGGCCATCCACTCCGCGAGCATCCGGCCGGTGTGACGGCCGATCGGGCCGCCCTGGATCGCGAAGCTCACGTACCCGTCGGCGCAGGCCCACAGATTCCGGAAGCGCGAGCCGACGTTGCTCCGGCCCAGCAGGAACGGCCCGGTGCGGCGGTGCTCCTCGCGCGCGATGTCCCACCACAGGGTGGCCGGCGGGTGCACCGTCGCCATCGCGGCCTGCGCGGAGACGTCGACCCGTTGCGCGACGGGCGATTGCAGCGCCACGAGGGCGCCGAGCGCGCCGTACATGCCGCTCCAGTACGGAGACTGCGGCTGCGCCGTGCGCACGGGCGGCCGGCCTTCTTCGCCCGCGAGCCACAGGCTGCCGCTCGCGGCGGTGACCTCGAGGTCCGACGCCGGCACCCGCGCGAGCGGTCCGGACTGGCCGTACGGCGTGATCGAGACGACGATCGCGTCGCGTAGAAGCTCGTTCAGACCGAGCTCGCCGAATCTCCCCGGAGGGAAGGACTCGACGACGATGCGCGCCTTCGTTGCGAGGCGTGCGAAGAGCGCCCGGCCCTCGGACGACCCGAGATCCAATGTCACGCCGCGCTTGTTCACGTTCGCCGCCAGCCACGGGATGGAGCGCTCGCTGTTCTCGACGTCGCCAATGAACGGCGGCCGCAGCCGGTCCGCTTCGCCGCCGGGCGGCTCGACCTTCACGACATCGGCGCCGAGATCCGCGAGGATGCGCCCGCACACGGCGCCAGCCAGGTCCGCGAGATCCAGGACCCGGCAACCGCCGAGAAGCGAGCCGTCGTCCTGCGTGGCTCTTGCCCTAGCGGCCGTACCGGGAGAGCGTCTCGACCCAGCCGTGCATGATCGCCTTCGCGCTCGCGATCTCCGAGTCGTCGAACCACTTCTTCGGGTCGACGCGATCGATGGGGTAGACCGGTCGCATGAAGTCGTTCTCGTAGCCGTACGGCATCGTCGCGTCGATCGCCATCCCGCCCTCGAAGCGCGTGTTCATGCCGGTCCACTGCTTGTCACCGGCGGTGAGGCGCTCCTCCGGGATGAACGTCTGGCCGACGCCGCCGAAGAGCGGGTTCAGGATGTCGGTGCGCGGGTTCACCCGCGTGGTGAGGCACCAGATGATCTCGTCCATGTTGTAGATGTCGATGTCGCTGTCGACCGCGATCGCGAGGCGCATGCCCTGGCTGCACGACATCGCCGCGACGAGGAAGTTGCGCGCCCAGCCGTCCTCCCACTTGTTGCGCTTCTTGAGCTGGATGATGCAGCCGCCCCAGTCGGTCATCGGGAACGGGATGTTCACGTCCTGCACGATGCCCGGCTGCAGCCGCTCGCAGAGCTCGTAGATCGCCGACTCGCGGACCGTCGTGTCGATGTTGTGGCAGTCGAGCATGTGGACGCCGAGCGGGAAGATGATCGGCTTCGATGCGCGCTTGCGCATCGTGATCGCCTTCACGTGGAAGGTCGGCGCGCGGTACGCCTTGCCCATGTAGCCCGCCCACTCCGGATGGAAGTGGAAGCGGCCCTGCGTGTCGGCCTTCTCGGCCTCGGCGGTCTCGTAGCGTTTATCCTGCGGATAGAACTCGCCCTCGAGGACGTACTCGGCGTCGGCGAGCGTGTACGCGTCGATCGTCCGGCACTTCACGTAGCGCATCGGGAAGCCCTGCACCGCGCCCGCGGCGCCGATCTCGTCACCGCCGCGCGGGAGCACCGCGTAGTCGAAGCCGCCGCCGGCGAGAAGGGTTGCCGCGACCGGGACGCCGAAGGCCATCGTGAACGGCACCGGCTTCGGATCCTTGTAGTGCTCGGTCATGATCTGCCACATGTGTCCGCCTGGCGCGGGCTGGAAGGTGCCGACGTTGCCCCAGCGGAAATTCATCCGGTTGTATCCGATGTGGCTCCCGCCGTGGAAGTAATCGCCGATCACGACGCTGTTGCCCGAGCCGATCGTGATCTCCGACTCGAGGACGGTGTGCCGGATCGCCATGAGCCACTTGTTCACCTCGAGGTCGTCGGTGATCACTTCCTCCTGGACCGGGGCCACGCTCTGCTCGACGATCTCGGCGGCGATGGGGTGCGTGAGAGCGTGCGCGAGCTTCTTCGTGCGCTCCTTCCCGTCCTGCCAGCCGAAGTAGCGGTTGACGATGTCCATGTTCGCGAAGAGGTTGGTGACGGCGCGCGCGTGCGGGTAGCCCTTCACGTTGTTGAAGAGCACCGGGTAGCTGCCATCGAAATGCTTCTGCACGCCGGTGAGCTCGAGGTCGCCGTCGACCTCGACATCGGTCTCGAGGAGGAGCCCTTCGCGGCGCAGCCACTCGATCGTCGCGGGGAGCGAGCGGATGTCCTCCTTGCCCGCGGGCGGTCCGGAGAGATCGGCCGAGATGCGATTCTTGGGACGACGGGGCTTCGTCTCGACGGCCATGGAGGTCCTCCTGTGGGTCCGGATCGCGCCTGTTCGAGGAATATAATGGTTAGACCATTCGCGCGCTACGCTGGTGCACCTTGATCAGACGCGGCCGCGGGCCGCTATGAGGAGCGGTCACATGGAGTACCGCGACCTGCGCGATTGGATCGAGCGGGTGCGCGACCTGGGCGAGCTGCGGGACGTGCGCGCGGCGACGTGGGAAGAGGACATCGGACGCGTCACCGAGATGCTCCATCACACCGACGACTCACCCGCCGTTCTCTTCGACGACATACCCGGATATCCCTCGGGCTTCCGCATCCTCGCCAACGCGAACGCGACGCGGAAGCGTCTCGCGCTCACGCTCGGTCTTCCGGTCGACATCGAACGGCGCCCGCTCATGGACCGGTTCCTCGAGCTGACGGAGCAGGGCCGCGCTCTCGCGCCGCGCGTCGTGAAGGACGGCCCGGTGATGGAGAACGTCATGCGCGGCGACGATGTCGATGTGCTTAAGTTCCCGTCGCCGCAATGGCACCCGCTCGACGGCGGCCGGTACCTGGGCACGGGAGTGGTCGACATCCTCAAGGACCCCGACTCCGACTGGGTGAACCTCGGGACGTACCGCGTCATGGTCCACGACGCCAAGCGCGTCGGGGTGTACATCTCTCCCGGCAAGCACGGCCGTCAGTTCCGCGACGCGTACTTCACGCGCAGGGAGCCCTGTCCGATCCTCGTCGTCTGCGGCGTCGATCCGCTGCTCTTCATCGCTTCGACGCTCGAGGTCCCGCAGGGCGTGAGCGAGTACGACTGGGCCGGCGGCATCCGCGGCGAGCCGTACGAGGTCATCACCGAGCCGGTGACGGGCCTGCCGATGCCGGCGTCGGCCGAGATCGTCCTCGCCGGCTTCCTCCATCACGACAAGAAAGCCCCCGAGGGTCCGTTCGGCGAGTGGACCGGCTACTACGCGTCGGGCGAGCGCGCCGAGCCGGTGCTCGAGGTCGAAGCCCTCTATCACCGCGACGACCCGATCATCCTCGGCGTCCCTCCGAACAAGCCGCCGTACGAGCCGCACCGGTACCGCGAGTACCTGCGCTCCGCGCTCCTGCTGCGCGAGCTCAAGGCCGCGGGTGTGCCGGGCGTCGTCGACGCGCATTGCTTCGGCGTCGGGGGCTGCAGATTGCTGAACGCGGTCTCAATCGAGCAGCGCTACGCCGGCCATTCGCGGCAGGCGGGACACGTCGCCGCGATGTGCCGCGTCGGCGCATACCTGGGCCGCATCGTCATCGTGGTCGACGAGGACATCGACGTGACCGACATCAACGACGTCATGTGGGCCGTGGTGACGCGTTCGGATCCCGAGCGATCGCTCGACATCATCAATCGCGCCTGGTCCGGACCGCTCGACCCCGCCATCGCGCCGGACGTCAAGGGGCACAACTCGCGGATGATCATCGACGCGACGCGCCCCTGGGAGTGGCGAGACAAGTTCCCAATCGCGATCGGCCCTGACGCCGAGACGAAGAGAGAGACGCGCAAGAAATGGGGTCATCTTCTCGCACCGCAGCCCGCGCGCGAGAAGGTCGCGCGATGAGCGAACCGCGCTTCCTCATCGATCCGTACAAGGAATGGGTCGCCGGAGAAGGGATCCCGGTCCATGAGGGCTTCGGCCTCGATCTACTCGATCTCGCCGTCGCGCCGTGGGCGCGTCTCGAAGCGAAGGGCGCGTTCGCGCATCTCACCGGACGAGGCGACTTCATCGACATGCAGATCGTCGAGATCCCGGCGGGCGGCAAGACCGCGCCGCAGCGGCACCTGTACGAGGAGGTCGTCTACGTCCTCGCCGGACGAGGCAGCACGAGCGTCGAAGCTCCGTCGGGCGAGCGGCACTCCTTTGAATGGCAGACCGGCAGCCTCTTCGCGATCCCGCTCAACGGCTCGTATCGCCACTACAACGGGAGCGGCGCGGAGGCGGCGCGCATCGTCGCGGTGACCGACCTGCCGCTGATCCTGAATGTCTTCCGCGACGAGGAATTCATCTGGAACAACCCGCGAGCGTTCCCCGATCGCTTCGGCGAATCGCGCCGGTTCCGCGGCGACGGCACGTTCCTCCCGGTGCGGCCGGGCCGGCACATGTGGGAGACGAATTTCGTGCCCGACCTCCGCACGTTCGAGCTGAAAGAGTGGAAGGCTCGCGGCGCGGGCGGCAGCAACATCATGTTTGTCCTCGCCGACGGCACGATGCACGCGCACATGTCGGAGATGCCGGTCGGCACGTACAAGAAGGGACACCGCCACGGCGCGGACTTCCACGTGTTCGCGGTCACCGGCGAGGGCTACAGCCTCTACTGGTGGGAGGGAGAGAGCGAGCTCCGCCGTTTCGATTGGAAGCACGGCTCAGTGTTCGCGCCGGCCGACCGGCTTTTCCACCAGCACTTCAACGTCTCGGCCGAGCCGGCACGGTACCTCGCGGTCGCGTTCGGCGGCCTTCGCTATCCCACCCTCGCGGACAAGCGCGCCACGTTCATGGGCATGGACGTGAGCGTTAAAGAAGGCGGCCGGCAGATCGAGTACGAAGACGAGGATCCGCGCATCCGCCGGATCTACGAGGACGAGCTGCGGAAGCGCGGCATCCCGTCGCGGATGGACGCGGACTTCCAACCGGCCTGACCCACCCGCACCGCCACGACGACGAGGCCATCGATCCCGCGGCGCTCGCGGGGGAGCTGGAGGAGGGTCAGCCCGACGACGTCGTGCTGCGGACGGTCGGCATCGATATCGGGTCGACCACGAGCCATGCGATGTTCGCGCGCCTGCGGCTGCAGCGGCTCGCCGATTCGCTGTCGAGCCGCTACGTCGTCGTCGAACGAGAGGTGTTGCATCGCTCCCCCATCGTGCTGACGCCGTACTCAGCCGGAAACACGATCGACGCGGCCGCGCTTGAGGCACACATCGCGGGCTGGTACGCGACGGCCGGTCTCGCGCGCGAAGACGTCGACACGGGTGCCGTCATCTTCACCGGTGCCGCGCTCGAGCGAGACAACGCGCGGCAGCTCGCCGATCTCTTCGCGGGCGAGGGCGGCAAGTTCGTATGCGCGACCGCGGGTCATGCCCTCGAGGCGACTCTCGCGGCGCACGGCTCGGGAAGCGTCGTCCGTTCGCGCCGCGATCGCGAGACGATCCTCCACGTCGATGTCGGCGGCGGCACGACGAAGCTCGCGCGGATCGAGGACGGCGTCATCGTCGCCACGAGCGCGATCGCGGTCGGCGCGCGGTCACGTCAAGCCGGCCGCGATGCAGAGGAACGGCGGCGGATCGCCGGCAAGCTCGCCGACATGATCGTCGCGGCGACGCGCGGCTTCGCGGTCCCCCAGGAGCTCCAGCTGCTTCCCCCGCTGCCACGAGCAGCCACGCCTGCGCGCATCACGCTCTCCGGCGGCGTCTCGGAATACGCCGCGGGTCGCGAACCGGCCGAGCACAACGATCTCGGCCGCGAGCTGGCCGCCGCACTTCTTGCGCTCCGAGGGGCGTTGCCGGCGCCTCTCGAGATCGCGACCGACGGGATCCGTGCGACGGTCATCGGCGCCTCGCAGTTCACGGTGCAGGTCTCGGGAAGCACGATCGGGATCGGCGCGGCGCTTCCGCTACGCAACGTGCCGGTCACACCGCTGGGTGGCGAGGCACACGGCTTCGGTCCCATCGCGCTCGCGGTGAAATGGCAGGGCGAGCCGGAGCATGCGCGGATCCGTGCGCTCGCCGAGCGGATCGCCACGGCCACCGACCGTCGCCCGCTTGTGGTGGCCATCGACGGCGACATCGCCGCGACGCTGGCGAACGTGCTCAGAGAGGAGCTGCATTTCGCCGGCGAGATCGTCACGCTCGACGGCCTCGACCTGGGCGACCTGGATTACA
>VBIZ01000116.1 GCA_005880575.1 Chloroflexota bacterium
CGGTGGAATTCCGCGATCCGCGGACGAGTCAGGCGGCGTGCGAAGCCCATACGGAGAAAGCTATTGCCTGACGTTGCCCTCCTAATCGACTGGGAGAACGTCTACTACACACTTCGCCAGCACACGACGGGCCCGCTGCCGTCAACACTCTCGATCCTGCAGGCGATCCTGCAAAAGGCCGCCGAATTCGGACCGGTCCGCGTGAAGCTCGCGATCTTCGGACAGGAGGTCGCGGCACAAGACGAGACGCTCCTCATGGCGCTCGAGTTCACGGGGATGGAGCCCATCGCCGTGGCGCAGCGCATGAGCGGCCGGCTCCTTAAGGGCCGTTCCGACGCGGTCCTCATCACCCGAGCCCTGAAGCTTCTTTACAAGGAGCGCCAGGACATCGATTACTGGTTCATCGTCTCGGGCGACCGCGACCTGAACGCGCTCTGCAAGGCGATCAAGGACGAGGACAAACACGTCTACCTGATCGCTGGCGACAAGTCACTCGCGAACGAGCTCCGCGACTCGCCGTACCTGCGCGACGATGTCTTCCTGCTCGAAGATCTGATCCCACAGGCGCGCTGGACGCGCACGGCATTGCGCGCCGACGACACGCAGGTCGACAAGCCACAGCCACCCGCGGAGATCGCGCGGAGGACGCCGCAGCGGCGGGGTCGCCTACCGGTGCGGGTGAGAGCAGAGCCCCACGTTCCGGCCGTCGTGCCGACGGCCTCGCCGGAGTCGGATAAGGAGCAGCGGCGCCTCGCCGTGCTCCTGCTCGACCAGCTCGTGGCGCTTCATGCCCGCGCGATGCCGCGCGGCGACTTCGTCACGAGCGTCGTTCCGCTCTCGCAGAAGGAGGCCTCGAGCGTCCTCGAGCAGCGCATCGATGCCGGCATCGAGCAGGGAACGGTCCTCGCGAAGCTCGAGGGCCGCGCCCGTGCGAAGGCCAAGCAGATGCTCGCCCCGAGCATGTCTTCGCCTCTCGTCGCCGAGACGATCTTCCACCTGGTGCGGGTGCTGCGTCGCATCGACACCGTGACGAGCAAGGACACCCGACGCATCCCGGCGGTCGAGGCCGTCCTCGATCCGCTCTCGCGTGCCGATCAACCGGGTGGTCTGGCGCGGGGCCGCTCGCAGCGCCGCCTGCTCCTCGAGACCCTCTTCAACATCGCCGAGGAGCGCGGCGCCATCCAGACCGAGCAGGTGGAACGCGAGGGCCGGCAGATCACGATGTGCTGGCTCGCGGAAGGCCACCCCCTCGTCGTGTACGCACGGCAACCCGCCGCATCGATCGTTCACCTCTTCAACTTCGTCGCGTCGACACGCGCGAAGGGCGAGCGCATTGACTGGGTGAACCAGGCGCTCTTCGCGGAGCTCTTGTCGCGGGTCGAAGGCGACGGACTCGAATCGACCATGCGACGGGCTGTCGAGCGCGGCGTCATGCGTCCTGAAGAGCATGGGAAGAAGGCCGGGTTTGTCATCGACCAGGCGCACGATGAGGTGCGCACCGTACTTGGAGAGTTCGATCGCCTGAACGGCGAAGTGCGCCCAGCTCCGGCTCCGGCTGCGTTGCCGGCCGGCGAGCTTCAGGCGCTACCCGCTCCGACGGACGCCGCGATACCGGCGGCAGCAGCCACCGATCTGGCGACCGCGGCCCCGCGCAAGCGGACGCGCCGCGGACGGCGCGGCGGGCGCGGCCGACGAGGCGGACAAGGGCCGAAGAAGGCCGCCACTGGAGAGGCCGCCGACTGAACCGCGACTTCTGGAAGTACTGGACCGGAGAGACCGTCTCGAACTTCGGCAATTCCGTCACGCAGTTCGCGCTGCCACTCATCGTCTTCAAGCTCACCGGATCGGCGCTCGCCCTCGGCGCGACGCTCGCGATCTACACGGCGCCGCAGCTCCTGTTCGGACTCGCGATCGGCGCATGGACCGATCGCACCGACCGCAAGCGGCTCATGATCGTTGTGGATCTCCTCTCCGCGGCGACGATCGCGTCGATCCCACTCGCGTATGGCGCCGGCCTCCTCTCGCTGTGGTGGATCTACGCGGTCGCGTTCGTCTCCTCTACGCTCTCGATCTTCTTTGCGGCCGCCGAGTTCGGGGCGATACCAAGCCTCGTGGACTCGACCGAGCTCGTCGGCGCGAACGGCCGCATCCAGGCGAGCTTCGCGGCCGCAGCTGTTCTCGGTCCGCTCGCCGCGGGAGCCCTGCTCGTCTTCGTGTCGGTCGAAACGATCCTTGTTCTGGACGCCGCGTCGTTCGTCGTCTCGGCCGCCATGCTTTCGGCGATCGCCCGCGCCTTCAACGCCCCGATCACGAAACGGGCCACCAGCATCCGCCAGGACATCGTCGAGGGCTTGCGCTACGTCCTGGCGCACCCCGTCCTCCGAAATATCTCGCTGATGATGGCGCTGATCAACATGGTCGGCGCGACGGTCTTCGCCGAGCTCGTGCTGTTCGCGAAGCAGGCTCTGCGCGCAGAGGACAGCGAGGTGGGCCTGCTCTTCGCAGCGGGCGGCGCGGGCGTCGTGGTCCTCTCGCTCGCAGCGGGGTCGCTGCGGAAACGGTGGTCGTTCGGCAACGTCGCCCTGGGCGCGCTCATGCTGTCCGGCCTTCTCACCGTCGGTCTTGCGTACACGACGTCGCTCTGGATCGCCGTTGTGCTCTGGGCGATCGTCTCCGGGCTCGGGATCCTCTTCAACATCAACACCGGGTCGCTGAGACAGGCGGTCGTCCCCAACCACATGCTCGGCCGCGTGATCAGCATCGCGATGGTGCTCGCGTGGTCAGCGAACCCCATCGGTGCGCTCGTCGGAGGTGTGCTCATCGAGCGCACCGGCGACGTGCGCCTCATCTACGCGGTGATCGGGGCGCTCACCTTCCTGATAGCGTTCGTGTTTCGCGTGGCGAGTCCGCTCGGGCATGCCGAGCGATACCTCACGCCGAGCGCGGGGGCCGCCGCGAAATGAGGGGAGTTAAGCCACCACTTCACCGGGCGACGCGCTCGTCGGAACGCGCGGACTCAACCCAAGCGACTCCGCGTAGTTCAAATACGTGTGGATCGAGGCGACGACGACCCAGCCATCGATGCCTATGAGGTCGATGCCCGCGACCGCAACGCGTCCCCAACCCTCGATGACGATCCCCTTATCGAGCACCCGGTCGAGCACATCGACAAAGCTGGTGCGCCCAAGGTCGACGTCCCGCCGCATTGATAGAGCCTGCGCGGCTGAGATGCGGATAGCGAGACCGCGCGCGGTCTGAACCCGGCAAAGCCGCATCGGCCGGACAACGGAATGATGACGATTCGTAATGAGGGCATCGGCGCTGCTCGCCTGTGAGGTGGGAGGCGTCGCGTGAACAACGCCAGGGGGCACTCACAGACTGGGGCTCGTAAGGTTGTGATCGTCGTCGAAGACGAGCCGACGATCGGCGCGCTCATCGCAGATGCGATTTCCGACGAACCCGGCTACTGCGCGATCCACGTCGGCGGCCCCGCGGCCGCGCTTGAGGCGACGAAGCAGGTGACTCCGGACGTCATGGTGGTCGACGTGCGGCTTCCGGGGATGTCAGGCTTCGAACTGTATGACCGTTTGAAGAAGGATCCGCGCACCAGCCGAGTCCGGGTCTTGTTCGAGACCGCGAACGCGGAAGAGGACATAAGCGAGTTTCGACGGCGCGGGATCGCGACCTACGTCAAGAAGCCGTTCGACCTCAACGTGATCGTCGAGTACGTGAAACGACTCGCGACCGCGCCTGCTACTGGGTTGCCGCCCGCGTCCGTCCGGCCGCGACCCGCCTGACCTCGTCCTCGGTCGTCTGCGAGCTCCTCAAGAGCCGGCCGAAGGTCTCGCGGTCGAGTGCCATCACTTCGAGCGAAGTCTTCGCCCGAACCGTGGCGAGACGCGGCGCGTCGTTCAGGAGTCCGACCTCGCCGAAATAATCGCCGGGGCCGAACCGGTTGATCACGACCTGTGAACCGTCGGGGCCGCGCTGCGTCGCCTCGGCCTCACCCTTGATGACCATGTAGAGGCGATCCGCGGGGTCGCCTTCACGGAGCACGATGTCGCCCGGCGCGAAGACCTGGAGCTCCGCCTTGCTTGCCGTCTGCGCGACGACGTCCCGCGGCTCCGATGGGAACGCGCGCTCCAGGTCCTTGAGCTCCTCGATGTAGCGCTCGGCATGGAGCACCGCGGTCGTCGCGTCGCCGACGGCGGTCGTGATCTGCTTCGCGAGCTGCGCGCGGGTGTCGCCGGCCGCGTATACGCCGGGGATGCTCGTGCGCATGTACTGGTCGGTGATCAGGTAGCCGTTCTTGTCGTGCTCGATGTGCTCCTTGAAGAGGTGCCTGCCGATCGGCTTGAAGCCGATGAACACGAAGACACCTTCGACATTGACCCGCTCGGTCCTCCCGTCGCGTTCGACGTCGATCCATTTGACGTCGCCATTTCCGCCGATCTCCGTGACCCGTGCGGGAGTGATCGGCTCCACTTTCTCCATGCTCAGGAGGCGGTCCTGAAGGATGGCCTGCGCGCGGAACTCGTTCCGGCGATGGACGACGTAGAGCTTTTTCGCGAAACGGGTGAGGAACAGGCCCTCCTGGAAGGCCGAGTCACCACCACCGATGACCGCCAGGTTCGCGCCCTTGAAGAAGGCTCCGTCGCATACCGCGCAATACGAAACGCCGCGGCCGTGGTATTCCGTCTCGCCGACGATCCCGAGCTTCGTCGGCTCGCCGCCGACTGTCACGATCACCGCGTAGGCGGAGAGCTCGGTCCCGTCCTCGAGCGTGACGATCTTGCGATCGCCATCGGAGCGTATCTCCTTCACGGGCTTGTACGTATCGATCTTGAGACCGAATTTAGTGGCGTGGTCGGCCATCTTCTTCGCGAGCTCGGCGCCGGTCACCGACTCGAAGCCGGGATAGTCCTCGATCAGCTCGGTGTTGAGGATCTCGCCGCCGACATCCTTGGAATCGAGGAGAACGACCTTCATGTCGGCCCGAGCCGCATACAGCCCCGCGGTGAGACCGGCGGGGCCGCCGCCGATGATGATGAGGTCGAGGTTGGTCACCGCTGGGGTCATTTTCACTAACTTTCTCTCACACTAGAACACCTGAGCATTCCCGAAAGATTCCTTGCGCTCGGTGACTCGTTCACCATTGGGACGGGAACGACGCCTGATCGCTCGTTTCCGGCGGTCCTGACGCGCATTTGGAATGACCGCGGCCGGCAGGTCGTTCTCGCGAACCCCGCCGTGAACGGGTACACGACCGACGATCTCATCGAGGCGGAGCTGTCGCTCGTCGCGTCGTTCCGCCCAACGCTCGTGACGCTGCTCATCGGGGCGAACGACATCGTCCGTGGCGAGAGCGAGGATCGCTATAGCCAAAAGCTTCGCTCGATCCACGAGCGGATCCGCGACGACGCACCCGTCGCGCGCGTGGTCGCCCTGCCACAGCCCGACTGGTCGCTGTCCCCGGCGGGATCCGGTTTCGGCGATGTGGCCGTCGTCGCTCGCGCGATCGAGCGGTTCAATGCGATCGCCCGCGACGAGGCGGAACGTGCCGGCGCGTCGTGGGTGGATCTCTTCCCGCTCATGCGGGAGCAGGGACGGAAGAAGATGTTCGCCACGGACGGGCTGCATCCCTCCGCCGAGGCCTACGCGGGATGGGCGAGCGAACTCGGACGTGCGTTGTGATCATCCACATCCAATTTGCCGCGACACACGACCGCTTCTCGATCAGGGTCCGCGAGTCCGAGTTCGAAGTCGACATGCCGAACGCGGCCCGCTTCAATGCCGATGGTCTGCTCGCTGGCTTCGGGGAGGACGAACCGCAGCCTGGTTGGACGGAACGGCCGATTTACGACCCTCTCCATTTCGACCGGTGGGCGCTCGGCGCCGCGACCCTTTTCTACACAGACCGCATCTCGCGGCGCATGCAGAGAGGTTGGCACGCGCTTTTCGATGGCTACGAGTGGGATTTGACGCTGCCAGCTTACGAGGGGATCCCGATCGACGCGCGATCGGACTACGAGAAGGCTTTGAGAGCGTGGTTTCCCATGCACGCTTTCGCGATCAACGGCAACCGCACGAGATTGCCTCCGTACATATTTCGCCTTGTCCGTTAGGACAACGTCGGCTTCGTCACCATGAAGAAGACAATCACGACGACTATCACCGCGAGCAGGATGCCCAGGAAGCGCGAGTTCGCGGCGTAGCGCTTGTAGTCCGCGCTCTCCGGCCCAGCGGTCTCCAGCGCGTGGATCTGATTGCGGAGCGTAGGTGTGTACACGAAGAAACCAAGCGCGACCGCGATGGCCCACAGCACGATTCCGGCCGCGATCCAGAACGTCGTGAAGCGCAGCTCGCCGACGAGGACCATGGTCACCCCCGTCACCGCGAGCAGAACGTAGGCGGGATTGGCGAACCAATCATCAAGTCGCTTGATGCCCTTCAAAACGAATGACTGCGTCGCAATGGGCTCGCGAGCAACTCGCGCGAGCCACACGCCATATGTCGCGTTGAACCCGACCGCAATGATCGCGAGCACGACGTGCACGAACTTGACGACTACAAAGAGCGACATCGCGGCGCGAGTCTATGCGTGCGGAAGGCGGACGGCCGGTGCGGGTCGAGCGGTGAGCAGTGAGCAGCGCCGGGGTCTCCTTCGCTCGGCCCCGGTGGGATCGTGATGGAGCGCCGTCCAGGGGCCGCTCGCTCAGGAGACCCCGACGCTGCTTAACCCGCTCCTCCGTTACACCCGGACGGCCGACTCCAGATCATGTGCGAGCCGTCACCGGTATCGCGCTGCCCGTAATGCCGCTCGCTTCATCCGTAGACAAGAACAAAACAACGGCGGCGATCTCGGCAGCGGTCGCCCAACGCGATGGATCGGCTTTGGGCATCGCGGCCCGGTTCTCGGCGTTGTCGATGATCCGTGGCAGCACCGAGTTCGCGGTGATGCCCTCGCGCTTCACCTCCTCCGCCAGCGATTCCGTCCACCTGAGCAGCGCGGCATTGGCCATCGCGTAGCCGGCTGCGCCCTTCTCCCCCTTGAGCGCCGCCGTCGAGGCGACGTTCACGACCCGCCCGTAGCCGCGGGCGCGCATCGGTCGCAGGCACGCCGTAGTCGCGGCCACGATCGTCGCGACCTTCTGGTCCCAATACGCGCGGTAGGCGGCAAGGTCGCCCGACGCCGCGTCAGACGCGGCATATCCACCAATGAGGTTCGCCACCACATCGAGCCGGCCCCACGCGCGAACGACTTGCTCCACAAAGCCCTCGATCGCGGCGCGATCTCCCGGGTCGGCGGCCTGCACCAGGACGCGCGGGTCGTCGGGAGTACCGGCCAGGTCACCAAGCGATGCGCGCAGGGCATCGCCCCGAGCCAAGTCCCGTACCGGTATCGCGACGTGCGCGCCCTGCCCGAGGTACGCGCGAAGAACGGTCGAGCCGATGTTGCCGGTCGCGCCGGTAAGTACTACGGCGCGCTTAGAAAGATCGAACATCTTGGCTAGTATCGCGAGATGACCGTCCTCGATCGCATACAGCAGCCGCGGGACCTTCGGCTGCTCCATCGTGCGGAGCTGCTCGAGCTCTGCCGCGAGATCCGCGAGTTCACGGTCGAGAGCGTTCAGAAGACCGGTGGGCACATCTCATCGAGCCTCGGCACGGTCGAGCTGACGGTCGCGCTACATCGGGTCTTCGATTCCCCGCGCGACAAGCTCGTCTGGGACACGGGCCATCAGGCCTACGTGCACAAGATGCTGACCGGACGCCGCGGACGTTTCGATACGCTCCGGCAGTTCGGCGGGATCTCGGGATTCCTCGCCCGCACAGAGTCGGAGCACGACCATTTCGGTGCGGGACACGCGGGGACCTCCCTCTCGGCGGCGCAAGGCATGGCCGTCGCGCGCGATCTCAAGGGCGACGACAACCACGTCGTCGCGATCATCGGCGACGGCGCGCTCACCGCCGGCATGGCATTCGAGGCGATGAACAGCATCGGCCACATGCGCACGCGCATGATCGTCGTGCTGAACGACAACGGAATGAGCATCGCGCCCAACGTCGGCGCGGTGTCGCGCATGCTCGAAGCCCTGCGCACCGCCCAGCCATATCGGGGCGCGAAGCACATCGCTCGTCAGGTCCTGGAGCACATGCCCGGCGGCGAGCTCGCGGAGGAGGCTCGGCGCCGCATCTTCACGAGCCTGAAGGCGCTCTTCATCCCGAACATCCTCTTCGAACAATTCGGATTCACATACCTCGGACCGGTCGACGGCCACGACCTCTTCGCCGTCGAGAGCGTCCTCGAGAAGGCGCGCGACTTCGGCGACGGCCCGGTCTTCGTCCACCTGCAGACGCAAAAGGGGCACGGCTACGGCCCCGCCGAGGACGACAACGTGAAGTGGCACGGGGTCTCGGCCAGCGGCGCCGCGAAAGCGACCGCCCCGCAATACACGGCGGTCTTCGCTGACGCCGTTCGGGAGGTCCTGAGGGCGGACGAACGCGCCGTCGCGATCACCGCCGCGATGCCGGGCGGCACCGGCCTCCTGCCGCTCTTCAAGGAATTCCCCGAGCGACTCTTCGACGTCGGCATATGCGAGCAGCACGCGGTCACGTTCGCCGCGGGACTCGCGACCCAGGGGATCGTTCCGATCGTGGCGGTGTATTCCACGTTCCTGCAGCGCGGTTTCGATCAGGTCGTTCACGACGTCGCGGTGCAGGACCTCTCCGTCGTGTTCGCGATGGACCGCGGCGGGATCGTCGGCGATGACGGCAGGACGCATCAGGGTCTCTACGACATCGCGTACATGCGCATCCTGCCCGGCATGACGCTCATGGCGCCAAAGGACGAGGCCGAGCTGCGCCAGATGGTCTGGACCGCCTACCGGCATGCCGCGGCGAATCGCGGGCCGATCGGCCTGCGCTTCCCGCGCGGAACCGGCGTGGGCGCGGCTCTCGACACGCCGCTCGTCGAGATCCCGATCGGCGTCTCGGAAACGCTGCGCGATGGCGACGGCGTCGTGATCCTCGCGTACGGCCATCCGGTAGGCGCAGCAATGGAGGCCGCCGAGATCCTCGCGCGCGACGGACTCGAAGCGACGGTCGTGAACGCGCGCTTCGCGAAGCCGCTCGATGAAGAACGGATCTTGGCACTCGCGGCGCGGACGCCGCGATTCGTGACTGTCGACGAGCACGTGATCGCAGGCGGCTTCGGGTCTGCCGTCGGGGAGCTCTTGGCAGAGCGCGGCGCGCGTGTCGATCTTGAGATCCTCGGAATCCCAGATGAGCACGTCGATCATGGGTCGCAGAAGTTGTGGCGCCACCATTACGGTCTCGATGCCGAGGGGATCGCCGCTGCGATCAGACGCCGTTGGCCGCGGCTCGCGCCCGTCCACACCGAAACCGAGGAGAGCGCCAGCTAGCGAAGCCGTTCGACGTGCGGGTGGCACGGCGCAGGGGATCGCTCGCGACGCGCGGGTGCCCCGGGGACCCGGCTCCGCGGCCGCGAAGCGTGCCGCGGGGTGCCGGGGAGGGTGCGCGGAGGGAGCGATCCCCGGAGCCGCTTCGCGGTCAGGGGCCCCTGCCCCTGGGACAGGACCCGCACGTCAGCCTGCTGCCTAGCTGGGCTTTGCTGAGGCGCACGAATTGCAGCGAGCGGGCCGTGCACGAGGTCACGAGCCACATCTCCAAGGCGATCAATACGGCGATCTCGAGCTCGTGGGCCATATTCGTCGCCGCCACCGTTGCGCTCTTCCTCTACTTCTATGGAGATCGGATCGGGCTCGACCGCCAGCGCGTCGATCTTCATTTTCTCGTCGATGCGGCCACGTTCCTAATGGTCTTCGTGATCGAGCACACCCAAAGCCGAGAGATGGCGGCGATCCACACCAAGCTCGACGCGATCATCCGCGCGCTCGATGCCGACACCAGCACCGTCGGGATCGAGGAGCTTTCGCAGAAGGAGATCCAGGACATCCGCGACCGCCGGCGCGAACGGACGCCCGGGGCGCGAGCGCGCGGCTAGGCGACCCTCGCGGCCCGCGCGAGCAGGTCGGCGACGCGTCGCGCGAGGGCGTCGGCTTCGAAGGGCTTCGCCATGACGTCGCTGATCCCGAACCGCGCGAATGCCTGCTCGGCCCGATCGGGCGTCGCGGTGAGGAAGAGCACCGGAACGTCGACCGATTGCCCCGACCCTCGGATGAGATCGAACACATCGATCCCGTTGAGGCCGGGCATCGAGACATCCAGGATCAGCAGATCAGGATGGGTTGCGGTGATCTGATCGAGAACGAGCGCTCCGTTCGTCACGTGATCGACGGTGACCTGTAGACAGTCCTCGAGCGTCACCTTGATCGCCGCGGCCGTGTCGGGGTCGTCCTCGGCCACGAGGACGCGCTTCACACCACGAACAGAAGAGCGAGAACTCGGAGGAAGAGCCGCTCGTTCGTGCAGAGCCTGCAATGGCACATATCCGGGCATTCATGCACCGGCCGTGCCAGCGGCTATTTCTTCGGTGTTGGCTTCGGCGATGGCCGCTTGGCGCCGGATCCGCCTTCGCTGCCGCGGCCGCGGTTCTCGTCCTGCGAGGTGCGCTCTTGCTCCCGGTCGATCACCTTCTGCACGTCGCCCCGGTCGACTTCGGGAAGCTGTCCCTTGACCTCGTCGAGCACGGCCTTGTGCTTGTCGCGGGCCGCCTCGGCGAGCGCCTGAGCGGCGTTGCGCTTGTCCTCGCTGTCAGCGCTGCGCACGTCGTCGAGCGCGTTCGCGAAGCGCTCGACCGCGTCGGCGTACTCCTGAGTCGCGGTCGGCGCCGACGACGGGCGTTGCTTGGCGATCTCGGCGAGCTCTTCAAGACGGCGGTCGGCGAACCGCGCGAGGAGCTGCATGCGCGCCACTTCATCGAACGTCAGCGCGAGCTGCACGTCCTCGCTCGTGCGCTTCACCGCGTAGAGCGGATCGCCGGGAAGGCTAGACGCGGAGGCGTTCGTCGCTCCGGCGAGCACGAGGACGAGGATCGCCGCGGCCGCGAGCGCCGGGCGAAGAATGGCCGGGAACGAGAACCAGCTCGGTCGCGGCGCGAGGACGACGGCGGCCTCGGACATGAGCCGACCGCGCAGCTCCTTGCGGAACTCCTCACGCATCACCGGGCGCTTGAGAACGGGCGGGCGTCGCTCGTTCATGCGAGTGCCTCGCGGGACGGGATCAGCGCGCGAAGAGCCTCGAGCGCGCGGAACTGGATGCCGCGCACCGTCCCTTCACGCTTGCCGACGAGGTCCGCGATCTCATGTGTGCTGTATCCCTCGACGAACCGGAGGACGATGACTTCCTGCTGCAGCGGCGTGAGCTTTGCGAGCGCCGCGCGCACGGCCTCTTTGTCGGAAAGCGCGAGGATCGTCGCGTCCGGCTCCACGACCTGGTCGACGCCAGGGTGCGCGAGCGCGTCTTCGAACGAGATCTGCGTACGGGAGCGGCGCGCGCGGTCGATGACGGCGTTCCGCGCGATGCGGTAAAGCCATGCGAGGAAGGCCACCCGCGGCTCGTAGCGCGGGATCGCCCGGAGCGCCCGCATGAACACGTCGCTCACGAGATCCTCGGCGTCCGCGTCATTCCTCACTCGGTAGAACACGTATCGGTACACGGCCTCGACGTAGCGGTCGTAGAGCGCTCCGAAGGCGGCCGCGTCCCCCTTTCCGGCGCGTAGGGCGAGATTTCGGTCCTCGCCCTCCGGTCTATCGGGGCTAACGGGGTCGGTTGGGAGGGCGTTAGGTGCCGGCTTCACTTGAGAGACAGAAGGTAGGCGACCAGGGCGTCAAGGTCGGTAGGCGAGAGGTCTCGGCCTAAATCCCGCGGCATTGAGTCCTGGTACCCCGGTACGACAAACGCCCCCGGATCGAGGATGGACTGACGTATGTACTCCTCCGCGGACATGCCCGGCCGCCGGCTCGCGGCGACTGTTCCGATGTGGTCGAGCGCCGGCCCGAGACGCTGCCCGACCAGGTTCGGCTCGTGGCAGTTCGCGCACCCGAGCGAACGGTAGAGCTGGCGTCCCCGGGCGACGGGTTCCGTCGCCGGCGCCTCGGGAACACAGGCGACGAGGATCGCCGCGAGCGCGATGCACACGAGGACAACGCGTCCCATCATGCGAACAGTGCAGTCAAGCGCATCGCTCCACGATGCCACGGTCGTCCTCGACGATCGCGTGATCCTCCGCGCGGTCAGCGTCGCGGTCGATCCTGGCCTCACGCTCGTTCGGGGACCCAACGGGTCCGGCAAGACGACGCTCCTGCGCGCCCTCGCCGGCCTCGTGCCTCTCGCGCGCGGCGATCGTCGCGTCGCCGGCGACATCCTCTATATCGGCCACCGGCCGATGCTCTTGCGCGGGCTCACGGCCCGCGAGAATCTCGAGTTCTTCGTGCGCTTCCGCGGCGGTGACACGCGTGGCATCGACGGCGCCTTGCGCGCGTGGGGCGTCGGCGAGGACATGGACCGTCCGGTCGAGCGACTCTCCGCGGGCGAGCGCCGGCGCGCGGCTCTGGCGCGGGTGGAGACCGAGCAGGTCCCACTCCTCCTATTGGACGAGCCGTTCGCGGATCTGGACGACGCCGGCGTGAGCCGCCTGCGACAGTCGATCGGGCGGGCCCGCGACGACGGACGCGCGATCGTGGTCGCCACCCACGCGCATCCCGAGCTGGACGACCTCGCGCGTACGCGGATCGCCGTCGACAACGGCGCCGCGACGGCATCGTGATCGATCGGATCGGTCTCGTCGCCGTGCGCGAGCTGCGCGCTGAGCGACGGCAGCCGGATGGCCTCGTCGCGGCCGTGACGTTCATCGCGGTGCTCGTGCTCCTCGAGAGCCTGGTCGTCGGTCCACAGATCGCGCGCGACCCCGACGTCGCATCGGCACTCTTCTGGTTGGCGCTCGCGTTCGCGACGATCCTCGCGACGATGCGGTCGTTCGATCGCGAGCTCGAGGACGACGCGCTCGAAGGCCTCGTCGCACTTCCCGGCGGCCGCGACGCGCTTTTCGGCGGAAAGGTCCTCTCGCTCACCATCGTGCTCGTGCTCGTAGCGGCGATCGGCGGTCTTCTCTCGCTCGTGCTGCTCGATCTTCCGGTCGCGCTGCCTCTTCACCTCATCGCCGTCGTTCTGCTCGGCGTGCTCGCGCTGCCGCCGATCGTTGTGGTCGATGTCGTGCTCGCGCTTCGTCTCCGCGCGAGGGCCGCGCTCGTCCCGATCCTTGCTTTACCTGTCCTCGTGCCACAGCTGGTCGCCGCGACGCGAGGTGCGAGCGCGGCGCTCAGCGGCGATGCGGTCGGGGCTCTTTCGTGGGCCGGCCTGCTGTTCGCGTTCGCGGTTGTGTACACGGTCGTCGGCCTTACCATCGTTCCAGCGGCCATCGAGTGAGAGAAATCAGCATTCCGCGCGGAACGCCGTTGCCGCGCATCCGTCCCTGGCTCGGCATCGCTGCCGCCGCGTCGTTCGTCGTGGCGAGCGCGATGGCGCTCTTTTGGGCACCCACCGACGCGGTGCAGGGCGACGTCTACCGGATCCTTTACGTCCACGTGCCACTGGCGTGGCTCGCATACCTCGCGTTCGTGATCGTGTTCCTCGCTTCGGTCGGCTGGCTCTGGACGAAGCGGCCCTTCTTCGACGCGGTCGCGGTCGCGTCGGCGGAGATCGGTGTGCTTTTCACCGGCCTCTTCCTCGTCGCGGGCTCGATCTGGGCAAAGCCGACATGGGGAGTGTGGTGGACGTGGGAGCCGCGGCTCGTGACGACGGCGATCATGTTCGTCATGTACGTCGGCTACCTGCTCCTGCGCGGGCTGTCGACGGACTTCTCACGCCGCGCGACGCGTGCCGCGGTCTTCGGGATCATCGCGGTCATCGACGTGCCCATCGTCCACCTATCGGTGCTGTGGGCGAACTCGCTCCACCAGCTCCCGACCGTCCTGCGCGCCGCGGGCTCGCCGGCGCTCGATTCGTCGATGCTGCTCACGCTCATGATCTCGCTCTTCGCGTACACGCTCATCTACGCGTACTTCATGTCGGCGCGCGTTTCGCTCGAGCTCGCGCGTCAGGGACGCCTGTGGACAACCTAGGGTTCATCGTCGCGGCGTTCGCGATCGTCTGGAGCGCGCTGCTGGCCTACCTCATCTCACTGCGCGCGCGCGGTGCTTGAAAAGATTGGGGCGCGCCGCGTCGTCCTGATCGGGGCCCTCGCTGTCGCTGTGCTCGTCGGGACGGTCGCCGCAACGAATCTCCAAAGCCAGGCGGTCTACTACCTGACACCGTCGGAGGCCAAGGCCCAGGGCATCGCGATCGGTCAAGCGATCCGTCTGGGTGGTCTCGTGAAGACGGGGTCCATGTCCTCCGCCGACCTCCGTGCTGCGAATGACTTCCGGTTCGTGATCACCGACGGCGCGGTCGACGTCCAGATCGTCGCGACCGGCGCGATCCCGGGGCTGTTGCGCG
The DNA here is from genome assembly GCA_005880575.1 of Chloroflexota bacterium. Classification (GTDB taxonomy): domain Bacteria; phylum Chloroflexota; class Limnocylindria; order P2-11E; family P2-11E; genus 3-1-20CM-2-70-9. Next base: position 14,479 of record VBIZ01000116.1, read on the forward strand.
AAGGCGCCGGCGCCGTGGTCGAAGGCGCATTCGTCGCCGACGGGACCTTTCACGCGACCCAGGTGATCGCGAAGCACGACGAGGTCTACACCGCCCCGAGGGCCGGAGCCACGCCGGCGCATCGGACGGCTCCGTGAGCGCGGCTGACCTCGGCGCGGCGGCACTCCGTGCCGCGCTCTTCCTCTCGCTCTGGGGTACGGGTGCGGCGATCTATGCGGCGTGGCGGCGCGACGTTCGTGCGCTTCACTCCGCGCGGATCGCGGCGGGCATCTCATTCGGGCTCGTCGTGATCGCCGCGCTCTCGATGATGTTCGCGCTCGCGACACACGACTTCACGGTTCTCTACGTCGCCGAGAACAACGCGCGGGAGACGCCACTTTTCTATTCGATCATCAGCCTCTGGGCCGCGCTCGAGGGATCGATCCTCTTATGGACCGCGATCCTCGCCGGCGCCACGGCCTTCATCGCGTTCCGCGGCACGCTCACCATCCCGCGTCTCGCGACGACCGCGCTCGCGGTCATGTTCGCGATGCTCACGTTCTTCCTTCTGCTCGTCACGACTCCGGCGGCTGACCCGTTCGCGCGTCTCGCGGTCGCGCCCGAGAACGGCAACGGGCCGAACGCCCTCCTGCAGAACCACCCACTCATGGCACTGCATCCCCCACTCCTCTACCTCGGCTACGTCCTCACGTCGGTTCCGTTCGCATATGCGATCGCGTCGCTGATCCTCGGCGAGGGCGGCGATCGCTGGCTCGTCGCGACGCGGCGCTTCGCGCTGATCTCGTGGGGACTCCTCGGCGTCGGGATCGTGGCCGGCGCGTGGTGGAGCTACGCGGTGCTTGGCTGGGGCGGCTACTGGGCGTGGGACCCGGTCGAGAACGCGGCGATCATGCCGTGGCTCACATCGACTGCGTACCTGCATTCGGTCATGGTCGAAGAAAAGCGGAGCCTGCTCCGGACGTGGAATCTCGCGCTCGTTGTCGCGACGTTCGCGCTGACCATCCTCGGAACCTTCCTCACCCGTAGCGGTGTCGTCAACAGCGTGCACTCCTTCAGCCTCTCCGCGATCGGGCCGATCCTTCTCGGCTATCTCGTCGCGATCCTGGTTCTCTCGGTGGGTCTCTTGCTCTGGCGCTCCGCGAGGCTCCGTGACGCCGGACCGATCGGCGCTCCGCTTTCGCGCGAAGCGATCTTCCTTTTCCAGAACGTGCTCTTCATGGCCGCGACGCTCACCGTGCTGCTCGGGACGCTCTACCCACTCGTCGCGGAGGCGATCTCGGGAGCTCAGCTCTCGATCGGCGGGCCGTACTTCGACCGCGTCGAGGTGCCGGTCGCGCTCGCGCTCCTCTTCCTCATGGGCATCGGCCCGCAGCTCCCGTGGCACGGTGCGTCGCGCGCAACACTCGAGCGTCAGTTCACGGCGCCGATCGTGGCGGCGGCGGTCGGGGCGCTCGCCGCGCTCGTCACCGGCACGACGGCGCTGCCCGCGGTGCTCACCTACGCGCTCGGCGCATTCGTGATCGCAACCGTGCTGCAGGAGTTCGCGCGTGGCGTGCGCGCACGACGCACGCTCCACGGCGAGGACGGCGTCGCTGCGTTCTCGAATCTCTTCCGGCGCAACGGGCGCCGCTACGGCGGATACGTCGTGCACCTTGGGATCGTCCTCATCGCGCTCGCCGTCGCGACGAGCCAGGCGCGGACGGTCGACGCCGAGCGCACCCTCGCGCCGGGGGACTCGCTCCAGGTCGACGGCTACACCGTTCGTCTCGAGGCGCTTCGTCCGGTGAGCGAGCCGCAGCGCGACTCGATCGTTGCGGATCTCGCGGTGACCGGTAACGGCGCGGACACGCAGCTGCGTCCGGCCCTCGTGCAATACCCGAACAGCACGGCGGCGGTCGGTTCACCGGGCATAGGCGCCGGCCTGCGCGACGACGTCTACACGATCCTCGCCGCATACGACCAGCGCACCTTCTCGTGGGCAACGATCCGCACACGGGTGATCCCGGGCGTCTCATGGCTGTGGCTGGGCGGCGCGGTCGTCGGGATCGGCGCGATCATCGCCGCTCTTCCGGCACCGAGGCGTCGCGTGGTGCGAATGCCCGTCGCCGAAGTCGCGGTGTCGGCGAAGTGATCCTCGCTCGGGTCGTACGTATCGCCGTCGTGGTGGGACTCCTCGGCCTCGTGGTGACGCTCGCGCTCGCGTTCCGGCGCGACCCTCACGACATCCGCACCGGTACGGTGAACAAACCGGCGCCGGCCTTCACGCTCCAGCGCCTCGATGGATCCGGACAGGTCTCGCTCGCCGATCTTTCGGGGAAGGTCGTCGTCGTGAACTTCTTCGCCTCGTGGTGCCTGCCGTGCACCCAGGAAAATCCCGCGCTGGTCCGCGTCTACGAGCGCTATCGATCGAGCGACGTGGTCATGCTCGGCGTGAACTACCAGGAGTCTCACGAGAACGGGCTCGCCTACGTGAAGCGCATGGGTATCGCCTGGACGACGGTCGCGGACGACGACGGCCGCGTCGCCCTGTCATACGGCGTCTTCGGTCCGCCGGAGACCTTCTTCATCGGGTCCGACGGTGTCATCGCGGGACGGCACATCGGTCCGATCGACGAGGAGACGCTCGTGACCGCGATCGAAAAGCTCCGCGGTCAGGCGTCGTCCCGATGAACGGCCGGATACTCATAGCGCTCGCCCTCCTCGCCCTCGCCGGCGCGCTCGTGTTCGCGGCGCGGCCGCACGACATCACGGCAGACGAGCGCGTCGATCAGATCACCGCGCAGCTGCGCTGCCCGGTCTGCCAGGGCCTTTCGGTGAAGGACTCGACATCCGAGACGGCTCGCCAGATGCGCGACCTTGTGGCCCAACGCGTCCGCGAGGGAAGGACCGACGCAGAGATCGACGCGGAGTTCCGGGCGGCGTACGGCGACTGGATCTTCCTCGCGCCACCGGTCGCCTCGTGGAGCGGCCTGGTGTGGCTCGTTCCGATCGCGGTCATCGCCGCCGGCCTCGTGCTCGTGACCGGGCGGTTGCGCGGCACCGGCGCGCCGCCGGCGGCGGAGCCAACCTCCCCTGACGTCGCTGCACTGCGCGAGCGCGTCGCGCGCGAGGAGGCCGCGGAAGGTTGACCATCGCGCTCTTCATCGTGCTGTTCCTCGGCGGCGTTGCCGCTGTCATCGCGCCGCTAGCGCGCCGACCTGTCGCGTGGCCCGCGGATCCGACCGATCAACGGGACGACGTGGCACGCGCGGTGAGCTCGCTGCGCGATCTCGAGTTCGCGCGCGCGGCCGGAACGATCGCTCCCGCGGACTACCAGCGGCTTCGTGCGACGCTCGAGCGAGACGCGTTCGTGCGGCGCGCGCCGGAGGCGCGCAGAGCGGCGCCGGTGCGAACGCTGGTCCTGGCATCGCTCATCGCCGCGATCGCCGTAGCGGTCGCGGTGATCTACCTGCCGCCAGCGGCGGGAGATCGCGCGCCGGGCGAGACCGTCACCGGCACCGTGCCGCAGATCGACGCCCTCGCCGCCACGGAGGCGCGCGCGAGCGCCAACCCCGGCGACCTACCGACGCAGCTCGCGCTCGCCGATGCGTACGTGCGCGCCGGACGCCCGCAGGACGCGATCCCGCGCTACCAGGCGGTGCTGGCGAAGGATCCGAACAATGTCGCCGCGCTCGACGGGCTTGGCCTCATCCTTGTCGCGTCAGGCAGCAACGACGGCGCGATGGTCGCGGCCGACCGGGTGCTCGCGCAGCGGCCGAAGGATCCGGACGCGCTGTTCGTGAAAGGGCTCGCGCTCTACGGCAAGCAGGATTGGAACGGCGCGGTCGATGCGTGGACCGTGTATCTCGATGTCGGGCAGTACCACTTCGGGGCGGAGATGGTGCGAGGGCTTTATGCGGATGCGAAGACGAAGGCGGGACGTTAGTCCGATAGACTGAGTCGTCGAACACGATCGCGTTCGACCCATGGCGGCTATGGTGTAATGGCAGCACTAGAGGTTGTGGACCTCCCAGTAGCGGTTCGAAACCGCTTAGCCGCCCAGCAATCAGGTCCCATTGACGCGACATCGCGTTTCACCACACATAGCTCGACGTAGAAGAGCTTGAGTTCCACTGGCTCGTTGGAGTTCTCGAAGGCGAGGAGACGTTTCTTCGCGGCGCTCCGTCGAAGCCGGGTACGCCGATCCTTCGCCTATCGATGACCGACCGCGACGTCGTCGAACGCGTCGCGAAGCTGTTCGGGCGCGCGATGGTCCGGTTGCGACGGCGGCGGCCGCATCACAAGCTTCCCTACGCCACAACGATCAAAGGGACTCCGGCTGTTCGGCTCATGTCGGCCGTTCGACCCTTTCTCGGTAAGACTCGCCAACGCCAGATCGATCGGGCGATGGCGTCCTGGCAACCGAGGAGGGGGCCTGTCAGGTCGCCCATTGCGATGGCCCTCTCGAATCTCTGGACCGCACAGGGTGCGGCCCAGGAAGCGTGTGACCGCGCGTGGTTGGCGGGCTTGCTGGAGGGTGAGGGCTCATTCATCACTCATCGGGAGGGCCGGTTGTCGTATCCCGTAATCAAAGTTGAGATGTGCGAGCTTGAGGTGATGGAGCGCGTCGCCGATCTTCTCGAGACGCGTCTTAGGGTTGAGCCGTCCCGCGCAGAAGGTTGGCGTCCCACCTATGTCGCGCGAATCGCCGGTCACCGTGCTGCCGACTGGATGGGCGCGGTGCGAGCGGATATGGGCCTTCGGAGAACAGCGGCGATCGACGCGGCGATCGCGGGCTACCACCCTATTCGGCTCACCGATATCCCGCCGATCTGTGTCGTACCCGGCTGCGGGCGCCCGCATCGCTCGCGTGGTCTTTGCCATGCGCACTACATGAGCTGGTCGCGCGATGTCGCAAGGGGGCGCTCGCCGAGAATCACGCCGCTGCGCTGATTAGGTCCAGGCCGTCATCGACCTCTACCCGCGCACCGAAGCTGTCGAGGTGGGTGTGCGCACGTCGTAACGGGACCCGCCGCTTACAAGCTTCGTGACGACATTCCAGGAGCGCTCGATCGTCCGCATCATCGCGATCACCGCTCCGGCATCGGTGTCCGTTCGGAGGCTCCGGACGACGATCTGCGTGTCGGCGTCCATGCGCACGCTCGAGCCTTCGACGTATGTGATCTCAGCGGCCGCGCCGGCGTCGGTACGGACCGTGTCCCCTGCCTCGATAACGTCGCCGAGGCGAGCTGAACGGAAGTCAAAACCGTCGTGGCTCACGGCCACGGCTCCTCTGACGACGGTCAGCGTGCTCGTCGAGCCGAAGGCGTCCGCCTCGGGAGCGAAAACCCCGCCCGAGCCAAGCGCAAACGCGAGGGCGGCGCCGAGCGCGAACGCTGCGATGCCGCCCGGACGTGACAATGCCACGTTCGCCTCCCCAACTACCGTTCAACCGAGGGGCTGAACGATCGTCGCCGGGGGAATAAACGCCTTCTTCGGCGGTCCGTTCGGTCAGGTGCGTTTCAACGACCGAGCGCGACGGGAATGTGAGGACGTAATGCTGTCGCGTGATCGACCAAACGGAACGCTCGTGAACCTAGTCGCGCGGCGGCGAATACTCCGAGAGCGCGACGAGGAATGGACGTGTACGCCCAGGTTGCACCGTGAGCGCCTCGCGAAGACCGGCCTTCGCGAAGACCGGAACACGGAGGCCGTGGAGTCGCTGTGTTGTTCGCGTCCATTCCGTACCGCAGACCGGACAGACGAACGGGCCGTCGGCCATTCTCTCGCCATGCGCAAGCAGGATCTTGGCACAGCACCGCTCGACGTTCGGCTCGTGTCCGTCCGCCGCCGCAAGGTACGGAAACTCGGCATTCGGTCCGGACCGCGCGCGCCGTACGAATGACCTTCCGTCGCCGCGGCGGTACGAATCGGGCTCGGTCTTCTTCCATTCGGTGCCGCACTCCGGGCAATGAAAGTCGCGCCCCGCTTCGTAGAACCCGCCCCACTCGATGATCCAGTCTTCGCAGCAGTCCGCGAGGATCGTGCGCTCACCCGTCGCGTTCATCGTTCCCCTCCGAGGAGCCAGCACAGGAGCGCCTTCTCCGTGTGCAGGCGGTTCTCCGCCTGATCGAACACCGCGCTCTGAGGGCCATCGATCACCTCGTCGGTGATCTCCTCGCCGCGATGCGCTGGAAGGTCGTGCAGAACGATCGCGTCGCGCTTGGCCCTCGCGAGGAGCGCCGCGTTCAGCTGGAATCCTTGGAACGCGCGTCGGCGCCGCTCGTACTCCTGCTCCTGGCCCATGCTCGTCCACACGTCCGTGTACACCACGTCGGCGCCGGTCACCGCGGCGACCGGATCGTTGCCGATGGTCACCCGACCGCCGCTCGATCTCGCCTCGGCGGCCGCCAGCTCGCGGTACTTGGCAAGCGGCTCGTACCCCGCGGGCGTCGCGATCCGAAGCGACGCACCGGTTTTGGCGGTGCAGAGCATGAGCGAGTGCGCGACGTTGTTGCCGTCGCCGATGTAGGCGATCGCGACATCGCGAAGATCCGGGCCCTTGCGCTCGCGAATCGTGAAGATGTCGGCGAGGCCCTGGCAGGGATGAGAAAGATCCGAGAGCCCGTTGATCACAGGGACGTCGCTGTACCGCGCGAACTCCTCGATCGTCTCGTGAGCGTTCACGCGGAGCACGACCGCGTCCGCCATTCGGCTCGCGACCCGGGCGACGTCCGAGACGCTCTCGCGGCGGCCGAGGCCGACTTCGGCCGGCGAGAGGTAGACGCCGTGTCCGCCGAGCTGCGCGATGCCGACATCAAAGGAGAGGCGCGTGCGAAGGCTCGGCTTTTCGAAGATGAGCGCGACCGTGCGGCCCGAAAGGTCGCGGCTCAGGCGGTCCGCCTTGAGCTTGGCGCTGTCTTCAAGCAGAAGCTCGAGCTCCTCGCGATCGAGGTCCGCGATGGAGAGGAAATGCCGCACTCGCGACGCCACGGCCGTCACGGCAGAGCGCGGAGGCGCGGACGGCGCTCCTCGACCAGGCGGACGAGCGCCGTCGCCACGCGAGCGGCGTCGTGGCGGATCGTGTCCTGCTTCAGCCAGAGGTCCCGCGGGCCGCTCCATTTGTCGATGACCGGTGCGGCGAGCGCGCGGACGCCCAGCTTCTCGACATCACGGACCTCTTCTGCCGTCGGCTCGAGGTAGTCGAGGCCGCGCTCCGCGTAGTGCGTGCGGAGCTGGTCGGGCGGGGCGTCGTCGTTGATGAGCGCCACATCGAGACCGGAGCCACCGAGATAGTCGGACACGACGCGGACGTGATCGGCGATGCTGAAGCCGTCCGTCTGCCCAGGCTGGGTGGTGGTGTTCGCCACGTAGACGACAAGCCCCTGGGCACCGGCGATCGCGCGCGCGATCTCCGGTACGAGGAGGCACGCGCAGACCGTCGTGAAGAGGCTCCCCGGTCCAAGAGTGATGAGATCGGCGGACGCGATCGCCTCCACGCTGCCGTCCGTCGCGCGGACGTCGTCGTCCTTCAGGTAGATGCGCTCGATCGGCGCCTTACCGACCGCGCGGACGTTGACCTCCTCCTCGACGACGCTCCCGTCGGTGAGCTTCGCGCAGAGGTGAGTGTTGTAGAGAGTGACCGGCAGGACGCGCCCGCGGATACGGAGAAGACGAGAGGCCTCCTCCACCGCGCGCAGAAACGACCCTTCCTGCTGCGTGAGCGCGGCTAGGAAGAGATTGCCGAAGGCCATCCCGTTCAGCTCTTCGCTCTTGTCGGTCTCGAACCGGTGCGAGAACAGCCGGACCAGGGCTGGATCGCCCTCCGCGAGGACGGTCAGCGCGCTCCGAATGTCGCCCGGCGCCGGCACGTCCAGGGCGATACGGACCTTGCCCGTCGATCGTCCGGAGTCGGTCACCGCGATCAGACCGGTGATGTCCTCGGTGTAGCGGCGGAGCCCGGCCATGATCGTGGGCGCTCCGAGCCCGCCGCCCACACACACGACCTTCAGCCCTGGCATCGCTGAATGGTCGCAGATATTCAGGACTGCGACGTCATCGAAGCGCTAACGCGAGCGGCGATGTCTCGCTGTCTGGGCCGTCTTGATGTTTCGCTTGGCCGCCGCCCGCTGACGCGGCGAGGTCTTGCGTTTCGGCCGCACGATTTTGCGTCCGCCTCGAGGGCCCCGCTTTGTCGTCGCCGCGCGAAGCCCGGCCCCGGAGGTCTTGATCTTGTCGTCCTCGGCGATCTCGATCCCGTGGCGTTTGGACGCCGCGACGATCTTCCTCCGCGCCGATTCCTTGGCGCTTGCGGATTCGAACTCCGTCTGGTTCCACCTCGCCATCGCGTTGCGGACGTGCGACTCGTCGTTTATCGGCAGGTGGCCTTCGCCGTTCTTGTCGACGTACGCGAACTGCCTTTTGTCCAGTTTTTCCCGGTCTTCCGTATCAAGCTCAGCCATCGGGACTCCTTTCTCTTTCTTTTCAAGAGTGCGCTGCACACACTGCGCCGGAACGGCGCGAGCGAACGCATAAGCGCCGCCGGCCCGACCGAGGGCCCCCGCGACACGGGGAGCCGGCTGAGGCGTCCGAAGCCGGGGGGCCCCGTGGCGAAAAGAGGGTTTCGGGCGGGTCGGCGGCGCAGACCGGAGGCACGTTAATGAAGCAAGTAGGCAAGCGACTCGTCCCGACGTGGGCTGTGCAATTTGTCGTCGGCGCAATCGTTGTGCTCGTCGCGATCGGCGTCGCGGCGGCGCTGCTCGGTCCGGTAATGAGGGGGCCGACGGCGTTTTTCGACGAGCTCGGCAAGACGATCAGCCGGGTCGCGCCTCAGCCACAGCCCGATATCCGCAACGATGAGCAGCTGAAGGCGGTGATCAAGGCCATGCCCCAGGGCAAGCTCCGGGTCGGCACCATCGTCGACGAGCAGAACCGGGTCGTCTTCACCATCACGGCCGACCGCTCGGCCGTGAAGGCCGCGGTACAGCCGGGGGACGAGCTCCGCATCGCGCGCGACGGGAGCGTCGAGATCGTTCCGACGGGTATCCCGGGGGTCATCGACTCGCTGCAGCGGGCCATGGAAGACCTGAAGCGGAAGTTCTTCGGGCCCTGAGAGCGTCCAGATAGACGAAAGGGCCGCCCTTCGGCGGCCCCTTTCGACCTGTTTTGAGAGGTGTTAGCTCGCCTTGCGGGCCGACACCAGCGCCCGCGTCCCGACCACCGTCCGTGCGACGAGCTCGGTCCGCCACGCCTTGCGGCGCTCCAGAGCCTCGGAGTAACCGCGGTCGTAAGCCCCAATCGCGAGGAAGCCGACGATGATCATCCCGAGTGCGATACCTGCCATGAGTCCGATCGCGAAGAGCACCATCGTGTTTCCTCTTTCTTTCGCCCGAAGGCGATGGCTCTGCGGGGTGCCTGAGCAAACCTCGTGCCACGGCGCTCGCTTCCTTGGCAGCGCCACACCATCACGCACTGACGTCGAACGCCGCCGAAGCTGGAAATCCCCCGGAGCCCCTGGCCCTCAAACCCCTGCGCTCGGTGAACGTTGGCCCGCTGTCACTTGTTCCGCCAGACGTCGCGGTGACGGCGAAAGCATCGGACACCACGGAGTCGGGGCGGTCGCGCCAGACCCGTTCGGGTCGGGTCGGGCAGGATAGGCGCGCAGAGAAGGGAGGAAACCCGTGCGGCTATCGCTATTGCCCAAAAAGAGCGAGTTCTTCGTCCTCTTCGAACAGCACGCCCAAAACGCGGTCGAGGCGGCGGAGGCGCTCGCGAAGCTCTTCGGCGACTTCACCGATGTCGAAAACAAGGTGCGCGACATCCACGCGATCGAGCATCACGGCGACAAGCTGAATCACGAGATCGTGCGGCACCTCAACGAGACCTTCGTCACGCCGCTAGATCGGGAGGACATCGTCGGCCTCGGCAGCAAGATCGACGACATCACCGACGTCTGCTACGACGTCTCCGAGCTGGTTCTGCTCTTCAAGGTGAAGAGCATCCGACCCCCGGCAGTGCGTCAGGCCAAGGTCCTCGTCACCGCCGCGAACGAGGTGCTCCAGATGCTCAAGAACCTGGAGGGCCTGAAGAACCTCGAGCCCTACTGGATCAAGATCCACACGCTCGAAAACGAGGGCGATCAGATCTGGCGCGAGGCGGTCGCAGAGCTCTTCGCCGGATCCGACGACGCGATCGAGATCGTCAAGTGGAAGGACATCTACTCATTGGTCGAGGTCGCGATCGACCGGTGCGAGGACGTCGCGAATATCGTCGAGACGATCCGGGTGAAGCACAGCTAGTTGGACAACGCCACCGTCCTGCTGATTCTGGTCGTGCTTCTTGGCATCGGCTTCGAGTTCGTCAACGGCTTCCACGACGCCGCGAACGCCGTGGCCACGGTCATCGCCACCCGCGTGCTCACACCCCTGCAGGCGATCCTGATGGCCGGCAGCCTGAACCTGGTCGGTGCCCTCTCCGGTGAGGCGGTCGCGAAGACCGTCGGTCAGGGCATCGTCGACAAGACTGTCGTCACTCAGGACCTCGTTGTCGCGGCACTCATCGCCGCGATCGTCTGGGACCTCATTACATTCATCGCCGCCCTTCCAACCTCATCGAGCCACGCGCTCATCTTCGGGATCATCGGTGCGGCGGTCTCGCAGCACGGTCTCGGGATCATCATTCTTCCCGGCCTCCAGCTGACGACCTTCGGCATTGTGTACTCGCCGCTCGTGGCGTTCGTCTTCGGCTACGCATTCATGCTCGCGCTGTACTGGGGCCTGCGAAACGTCAGCTATCGATTGGTGACGCGATTCTTCGGACGGGCACAGATCCTCTCGAGCGCGTATATGGCGTTCAGCCACGGCGGGAACGACGGGCAGAAGACCATGGGCATCATTGCGCTCTCCCTCTACGCATTCCACGGGAATACGGGACCGTTCGTGATCGACACGTGGGTGAAAGTTGTCTGCGCCATCGCGATCGGTCTTGGGACCGCCACCGGCGGCTGGCGAATCATCAAGACAATGGGCATGCGGATCACCGCGCTCACGCCGGTGAGCGGGTTCGCCGCGGAGACGTCGGCCGCGACGGTCATCGAGATCGCGACCCGGTTCGGCATTCCTATCTCCACGACGCACGCGATCTCCGGCGCCATCCTCGGCGTCGGCTCGACCCGGCGCCTTTCGGCGGTCCGCTGGGGCATCGCCGGACGGATCGTCACGGCCTGGGTGCTCACCATCCCCGGCTGCTTCGTCCTTGGCTACGGGACCGCCACCCTGTTGCGCGCGGTCGGAGTGCATCCTTAGCGGCGCTTTGACCGTCGCGCAGCGCGGCCCGGACCGCACCCGTTACGCGCCTCCCTCACTGCCGCTCCCACTTCTTGGACGGCAGCGGCTGCTCGACCGGCTCGAGGGCGCCCGTAGTCACCGGCTGACGCTCGTGCACGCGGCAGCCGGCTACGGCAAGACGACGTTGCTCGCTCAGTACGCCGACCTACTCCGTGCATCGGGCCGGCGCACGGCGTGGCTGACGCTGCAACGCGGCGACGAGGACCCGCTCGTTCTATTCGCGGATCTTGTCGGCGCCTTGCGGCGCGACACGGCGGCGTTCGGCGAGCAGCTCACCTCGTTCCTCGATCGCGGCACTCGGCTCGAGCGCCGCCTCGCCCAGCTGGCTCAGGCGCTCGCAGACGAGCTCGCGCCGCTGGGCGAGCTCGTCTTCTTTCTCGACGACCATCCCAGCCTTCGCGCCGGTGCGCCGCTCGCCTCGTTCGGGAACGAGCTCCTCGATCTACTCCCGGACAACGCGCATCTCGTCCTCGCCACCCGCCGGACGCCCCAGCTCGGCGGCCTGCCGCGGTGGCGTCTCGGAGGCTCGGTCCTCGACATCTCAGCGGCCGAGCTCGCGTTCACGCGCGCGGAGGCGGTCGAGCTCCTCCGCGGCGAGTTTGCTCTCGATCTCCCCGAGCAGGCCATCGACGCGATGTACTCGCGCACCGGCGGCTGGCCGGCTGGGCTGCGTCTCGCGGCGGCCTTCGTCGGCGAGCGCGGCTGGCAGCAGCTGGGCGAGTTCCAGGGCGGCGGGGCGGAGCTCTACGCGTACTTCAACAACGAGGTCCTGAGGCGCGCATCGCGTCGCGACCAGAACACGATCCTCCGTTGGTCGTTGCTCGATCGGATCGAGGACGACGTCGCCGTCGCGGCAGGCGGCGCGTCGCGCGAGCTTCTCGCCTCCCTCGAACAGGCCGGTCTCGTCCTGAGCGAGGGGGTCGGTGGAGGCCACCGCTTCCAGGCACTCTTCTCGGAGTTCCTGCGCTCGCGGGCGCGAGAGCTGCTTCCCGCCGCCGAGATTGTCGAGCTCCATCGCGGGCACGCGGAGCGCGCGACCGCGCGGGGCGACGTGGATCGCGCGATCCATCACTTTCAGCAGGCCGGAGATCATCGGCGTGCGGCGCAGCTCGTTCGCGACAACGGCGAGCGCGCACTTCAAGGGAGCGAAGTCGCGACCCTCCAGCGCTGGCTCGATGGATTTCCGCCTGGCGCGGAGCGGCGTCTCCCCTGGGTCATCCTGCTTCGCGGACTTCTTCATCGCGTCCGCGGTGATTACGAGCGGGCCCTCGCCAACTATCGCGACGCGGCAGGAGAGCTCCGGCGCACGCGCGACACCGAGGGGCTGGCGCGCGCGCTCACGTGGTCGGCGCAGGCGCTTCGCTATCTGCGTCGTCCGCGCGAGGCATTGGAGCAGGCGCACGAGGCGCTCGGTCTGGTCGGGGACGGTGCGTCTTCGCAGGGCGCGTGGCTCTGGCACGTGATCGGCGGATCGCACGCCGATCTAGGCGAGATTGAGGAGGCCGCGCGCGCGCACCTCAAGGCCGAGGCCATGTTCGCGCTGCTCGGCGATCGCTCCGGCGAGCTCGCCGAAGCGTTGGCCCTCGCGCAGCTTCATCACCTGCTCGGCGAGCTCGACGCGGCGCAGCGCACTTATCTCAGAGCGCTCGCGCTGCAGCAGAAGAACGCCGACGTCACCGCCCTCTGCTGGGCCGAAGGCGGGCTCGTCGACGTCCGCACGCGTCGCGGCGACACCGCCGAGGCGCTCGACACGCTACGCCAGACGCTCGAGATCGCGAGCGCGAACGATCTGCGTCTCGCGCAGGCGGCGATGTGCTCGACCCTCATGACGGTCCACGCGCTGGTGGGCGAACGCGGCGCGGTGGAGGAGGTCTATCGCGCCGGGGTCGAGCTGTGTCGCGAGCAGGGTGACGACCACGTGATCGCGGAGCTTCACGCGACCGCAGCCGAGCTGCGCGCACTGCGCGGCGACGCGGACTCGGCGCAGGACGCGTTGCGGGCGGCCGACGCGCTCGCCGGCTCATCCCCTGGTCCGGTCCCCGCGATCCGCGCGGCCATCGCCCGTGGGGCGGTCGCCGAGGCGCAGGGCGACCGCGACAGCGCGATCCGCGCGTACCGAGAGGCGCGCGCGTCGGCCCACGCGATCCGCGCGCGCTACTTCGAGGCGAAGGCCACATTGCTCGCTGTGCCGATCGAAGACGATCCGGCCATCACGCGAGGCGCGCTCCGTGCCGTCGCCGCCGAACGATATCGAGACTTCCTGCTCCTGCGGCCGGCGCTGGCGGACGCGCTGCGCCAGCGGCTCGGCGACCTCGAGCTCAACCCGGATGACATGCGCATCCTCGCGACGCTGCTTCAACCGGCGGCACCGACGCCTGCGCACGCGATCTCATCGTCGGTCGCCGAGAGCATCCAGGCGTTCGTGCTCGGCCCATTCGAGCTTCGCGCGGGTGGCACCCGCATCAGCGACCGGGGCTGGCGGACCAACAAGGCGAAGGAGCTCTTCGCGTTGCTGTTGCTCGATCGGCAGCGCGCCGTCGCGCGCGACGAGCTCGTGGCTCAGCTGTGGCCGGAGACCGATGCGGCGGCGGCGCTGTCGAACTTTCACTTCACCCTGCATGCCCTGCGAAAGGCGCTCGCATCTGCGGGCGCCTCGGAGGCGACGAGTGTCGTCCGCACCGACACCGGCTACCGTCTCGCCCTGCCCATCTCGATCCACGTGGACCTCGAGGTCTTCCGCCGGTCGCTGCGGCGCGGTCGCGAGGCCCAGGAGGGCGGACGATCGCGCGAGGCGATCCAATATCTGCGCGCCGCGGTGGCTGTGCACCGCGGAGAATTTCTCGCCGACTTGAGCGCGCCATGGATCGATCGACAGCGCGAAGAGACGAACCGTCAGCTCGTCGCCGCGGCCAAGGAGCTCGCGACACTCGAGCTCGAGTGGAAGGAATCGAAGGCCGCGATACGCCCGCTGGAAAAGCTTCTCGAGCTGGAGCCATACGACGAGGAAGCGCATCGGCTGCTGATGCGCGCGCATCACGAATCAGGCGAGCACGACCTGGCCGTCCGTCACTACCAGGCGCTCGAGGCGATGCTCCACCGCGACCTCGGAGCCGAACCCGAGCCGGCGACAAGAGAGCTCTACCAACGCATCCGTCGGGCCGGCTAATCCACCTGCACTAGGCCTCGACGCACGCGGCGGTCGGCTCTTCACCCAGATGACGGAGAAGAGCAGACCAGGGTGTCGCCTCCGTGTCGACCCTCGGATGCATGCCGTGCAAACCATTGCGCGGTCGCCTGCTTTGGTGAACATCACCCACACAGGGGATGACCTCACCTGGGTGGGCAGGTAGTACTCGCACTGGGAGTAACGGGGGAAATGACGGGGCAGATGGGTGATTCCGCGAGGCGCCTTGTGGCGGCCTTCTGTGCGCTCGTCCTTGTCGCGGCGGCGCTTCCGGGGACCAACTGGACCGCCGCACCGACCGATCCGGACCTCGCCACCGGCGACTACGCGATCGTCCAGGTCGCCCATGGCACCGCCGGCGCGGTCGCCGCGAAGGCGACGGCCGCCGGAGCGACCGATGTCGCGGCACTCGACAGTCTCGACCTCGTCTCCGCCCGGCTTTCCGCTGATTCCCTCCGCTCGCTTCAGTCCGATTCGCGGGTCGCCTATCTCGCCGCCGACGCCGTCGTGAAGGCCTCCGGCGGGGAGGACCACTACGAGAGAGGCCGAGCCCAGCCGAGTCCGGCCACCCAGGTCATCGATGCGAATCGGGCGTGGAGCGGCGCGACCGGACGTGGAGTCACCGTCGCGCTCA
>VBIZ01000050.1 GCA_005880575.1 Chloroflexota bacterium
AGGGGCCGCTACTCGGCGGGAGTGCTCACCTTTGCCGGTGCGTGCTCGGCGCGCCACTCCGCGGGGGACGCGCAGAAGCCCTCGTAGTCGATGTAGTCGGTGATCGTCGGGTGCTCGCCGCACACCGGGCATTCGGGATCGCGGCGCAGACGAACCTCGCGGAAGCTGCCCTCGAGCGCGTCGTACAGGAGGTAGCGGCCGACGAGCGGCTCGCCGATCCCGAGCACGAGCTTGATCGCCTCGGTGGCCTGGATGGTGCCGATGACTCCGGGCAACACACCGAGAACGCCTGCCTCGGCGCACGAGGGCGCCAGCTCCGGCGGCGGCGGTTCCGGGAAGAGGCACCGATAGCACGGCCCGTCGAACGGTTTGAACACTGTGACCTGACCTTCGAAGCGAAAGATCGAACCGTGGACGACAGGGATGCGGTGCTTCACCGAGGCGTCGTTCAGGAGATATCGCGTGGGGAAGTTGTCGGCGCCGTCGATCACCACGTTGTACCCCTCGATGATGCGATCGATGTTCGCGGCTGAGAGACGCTCCTCGTAACCAACGATCTTCACGTCGGGATTCAGCGCCTCGAGGGTGCGCTTTGCGGAAGAGACCTTCGACTCGCCGATGCGGTCGGTGGTGTGCAGGATCTGTCGCTGCAGATTGGTGAGGTCGACGACGTCGGAGTCGACGATGCCGAGAGTCCCGACGCCCGCGGACGCGAGGTAATACGCGGCCGGCGACCCGAGCCCACCCGCTCCGATGAGCAGAACCTTGCTGTTCAGAAGCTTGTGCTGGCCGGCCTCGCCGACCTCGGGGATGAGAAGATGCCGTGAGTAGCGCTGCGCTTGCGCAGGCGTGAAGCTCGCCGGGGTCGTCCAGGGCTTGCCGGAATCCTTCCAGCGATTGAATCCGCCGGCCATCGAGATCACGTTGCGATAGCCGAGCTTCTGGAGGAGATCCGCCGCCATCGCCGAGCGCACGCCCCCCGCGCAGTAGAGCACGGTCGTCTTTTCTTTTTCGGGGAGGCGATCTTCGGCCCACTGCTCGAGGTAGCTCTTCGGCACGTGCACCGCACCGGGGATGTGCCCCGCGTTCCACTCGTCCTTCTCGCGGACGTCGCCGAGCTGGATCTCGCCCGTGCGGATCAGGTCCTCCACCTTCTCGGGGGTGGCCTCGGTGATGCGCTTTTTGATGTCCGCGAAGTACTCGCGATATGTCGGCATTTCGGCTCCCTTGGGCCTAATCCTAAACCGACTCGTGCACTCGGAAATTCCCGATATGCTCGGATTCCCCCCGTGGAAACACTGTCTTTCGACCTGCTCCAGTTCCTGTACCACCTGGCGCTCGCCATCCTCGTGGGCGGGTCGCTCGTGCTTGGCACCGCGGTCGCACCCGCGCTCTTCGCGTCGTCACGCTCGCGGGCCGATGCGGGCGCGTTGTTCGGCAGCATCCTCGGCCGTTTCGATGGTCTCGCCGTCTTCTCGGTGATCGTGCTGGTGATAACCAGCGTGCTGAAGGCGGTCGGCTTCGAAGTCACCGGCGCACCCGACGCGCGCCTGGCGCTGCGGTGGGCCGCACTCACGGCCCTCGCGGTTTCGACGCTCTACTCGAGCGCCTGGGCCAACCCCGTTGCCCGCCAGATCCGCGCCGCGACCACCGGTTTCGACGAGCTGCCCCAGAGCTCGCCCGCGCGGGTCGAGTTCGCGAGATTGCACCAGCGGTCTCGTCGCGCGATGAGCGTCGCCGTCGTCACCGGCCTCGTCGCGCTGTTCCTCTCCTGATGGCGCGAACGGCCACGCTCCCACGCGAGGTCGAGCGCGTCCTCGTTCGCCATCGAGCGAGGGTCGGCGCGCGCCATGCGGTCCGCACCGCCGACGCACTCGTGCGAATGGTCGACGACTTCGGCTTCTGCTTCGCGTTCACCGGCGAGTCCGCCTACCCGGTCCCCGCCGCCTTCGACCACCTCGATACGCGAAGCGATGGCCGCAAGTGGGAGTGGATGTGGGGATGGAAAGACGAGCTCGCCGAGAACAAGCGCCTGTACTACGGAAAGCTGCTCGTTAAGAAGCCGACGTTCGTATCGATGAAGATGCTGCCGATCTTCTACGCGACGTTTGGTCGGGCCGGCGACCCCGACGACCATCTCGAGGACGTGCGCGCCGGCCGTCTCTCCGAAATCGCGCGCCGGATCATCGAATTCCTCGCCGTGAACGGCGAGACGCAGACCAAACGGATGCGGTCGGCCCTCGGGATCACCTCGCAGGACGGCCGCGCTGACTACTCCAAAGCGATCGAGGAGCTGCAGCGGCTCATGTACGTCGCGCGTGTCCGCGCCGTCGGCGAAGGCCGCGAGGACTACAACTACACGTACGACCTCTTCGTGCACCGCTACCCCGAAACGGTGCGGGCAGCGGAGCGGGCCACCTCCGCCGACGCGATGAGCGCGCTGCTCGCTCATCTTCTTGCTCTCTCGGGTGGCGTGACCGAGCGCCAGGTCACGAAGCTGTTCGACTGGAGCGAGGATCGTGTTGTGCACGCGGCGCGACGACTCGAGATGAAGAAGGCACTCGTCCGCGGGGACGGCTTGCTGATTCTTCCGACGCTAGGATAGGCCGGCCCCGTGGATATTCATCAGCTCCGTTCGTGGATCTTCGAGCTGTACGAGCCTCTCGAGAACGAGCGCCAATACATCGTCTACGACGACGAGCGCGGCAATCTCCTCATCGACGCTCCGCCGTTCAGCGAGCGTGCGCTTCGGCTCGTGCGAGGCGCGGGGCCTGCCTCGTTGCTCGTCGCGACGAACGCGGCGCGCGCCTTCGATGCCGCGAAGTACCGTCAGGCGCTCGGCCTGCAGGTCGCCGTCCATGCCGACGATGCGGATGGAATCCCTGGTGGTCCCGATCTCGTGCTAGGCGACGACGAGCTCGTCCGGCCGGACGCGCGCGCGGTTCGAGTGCACGCCAACGGCGAGGGCGCGACGGTCCTTCTCCTGCGCAAGGCAGGTGGCGTGCTGGTCTGTGGCGACCTCGACCTCGCGAGCGATGCCGCGCGAACGCTCCTTCCGCTGAGCTTCTCGGTCGTCCTGTCCGCCCGGCGATCGCCGATGTGGAACGCCGGGAAGGACAATCTCCTCGCGCTCCAGGACGAGCTTCCGAAGCCGCCGAAGCAGTTCGGCATCCTGCTTCAAGCGCCGTGGGATCGTGCGTACAAGGGGCGTCTCGAGGACAAGCTCGTGCCGCATGACCCGATCGTCCCGCGAGAGGTCACCGCCCCACGCGAAGCGGCGATGGGTCCCGAGACGCTCGTCGTCGCGACCGCGGCGCGTGAGCTTGTTGAGACCCCGCGTCGCCCCGTTACTGCTGGACGGGCTCCGTCTGTCGACGCACGTGAGGGGGCGCGGGGGCCAGCCCCCGCGCAAGAAAAGGGGCCTGCCCCCGCGAAGGAACGGGCCGAGACGCCCGCGTCCAAGCGCCCGAAGAGCTTCGCCGAAGACTGGAACGCGCGCGGCAGCCCGCGCCCTCCGACCACGATCGCGAACCCCGAGACCGATATCCAGCCGCCTCCACCGGTCGTGACTCCGCGCTCGATCGGCGACCGCTATCGCCGACTCTCGGTCGAGGAGCTCGCCGGCGTGCCCTACGTCGATTACATCTGGGGCGGCGTCGATCTGTCGCCCGACGGCAGCGAGGTGGCGTTCTCATGGAACCGCTCGGACACGTTCGAGATCTACAGCGCGCCTCTCGAAGGCGAGCGCATCTTCCAGCTCACCGACGCGAAGGAGCGGTCGGTCTGGCCACGCTGGTCTCCGGACGCGCGTCAGCTCGCATTCCTCCGCGATCGCGGCGGAGACGAGCGGTTTGACATCTGGCTCGTCGACCGTGACGGCGAGCACGAGCGGAACCTCACGAACGAGCCGGGCGTCATGCATCGCGACATCGCGTGGTCTCCCGACGGCGCGAAGCTCGCGTACACGGCGAACTCGGGGGGCAAGGCCTTCGCGATCCACGTGATCGACGTCGCGACGGGTACGAAGCGCGCGCTCACCGACGGGTCTCGGGACGACATGCAGCCGCGATGGTCGCCCGACGGTGCCCTCCTGGTGTTCTGGTCGCGGCGCGATGAAGTCCCCACCAACGCCGACCTCTACGTCGTCGCTTCGTCGGGCGGCGAGGCGACGCGCCTCGAGACCCGCGCTGGGAGCGACGGAGAGGCGTTCGATCCGCAGTGGTCCCCTGATGGCACACGCATCTCGTTCACGACCGACACGCGTGGACGGCAGGAGATCGCGATCGCGAGCTACGCCGAGCGCGAGATCAGCCGCATCGAGCACATGACCGAGAGCATCCACGACGAGTACGGGGCGGTGTGGCGGCCGGATGGACGGGCCGTCGCGTATCTCCACAACGAGGACGCGGCGGTCTCGCTTCGCAGGGTCTTCGTCGTGTCGCACGCCGATCACGCCGTGTCTGATATCCCCGGCATGCACTCCTCGCCCGACATCGGCCCCGATAGCGACACCACCGCGTTCCTCTTCTCGAGTCCGTCGCGCCCGTGGGACGTCTTCATGACACGTGAGCGGGCGACCGAAGCGAGTGCGCTGACGCGCTCTCTGCCGCCGACGATCGATCCGGCAACCCTCGTCGAGCCATCGCACGTCCGGTATCCAGGGGCCGGCGGCGATGATGTTCCCGCGCTTCTCTTCCTTCCGTACGCCGAAGCGCTACGTGGTGAGAAGATCCCGCCCGCGATCATCAACATCCACGGCGGGCCGACCGCGCAGCACCATCGCGAATGGAACGTTGCCACTCAGGTCTTCGTGAACGCGGGCTTCGTCGTGCTCGAGCCGAACCCTCGCGGGTCCACCGGATACGGCAGGACGTGGCGCGAGGCGAACCGCCGCGACTGGGGCGGCAAGGATCTCGAGGACATCGCGCGCGGTGCGGCGTGGCTCGGCGATCAGAAGCTTGCCGACCCCGCGCGCATCGGTGTGTACGGTGGCAGCTACGGGGGCTATCTCACGCTCATGTCGCTCGCGCTGCGCCCGGACCGGTTTGCGGCCGGCGTCTCGGTCGTCGGCGTCGTGTCGTGGAAGACGATGGCGGAGACGACCCGGGGCGACCTGCGGGACTATCTGCTACGGGAATTTGGGGATCCGGTGAAGGATGCGGAGCTCTATCGCGAGCGCTCGCCCCTGACCCACGCGTCGAAGATCCGGGCGCCGCTCCTCATTCTCCAGGGCGAGAACGACCCGCGCGTGCCGCGGAGCGAAGCGGAGCAGGTCGTCAAGGTGCTGCGCGACGGCGGAAAGACGCACGAATACCACGTCTACCCCGGCGAGGGGCACGGCTTTCGCGTGACCGAGAACCGCATCGACTCTGTGCGTCGCGCGCTCGACTGGTTCGACCGACACCTGCGGCGCGCGTGACCGACGACGCCGTCGTCGTCGGCAGTGGGCCGAACGGGCTCTCGGCCGCCATTGAGCTCGCGCGCAACGGCCACTCCGTCACCGTCTACGAAGCGAACGACACGATCGGTGGAGGCTGTCGCTCGGCTGAGCTGACCCTTCCTGGATTCGTGCACGACATCTGCTCGGCGTTCCATCCGCTCGGCGCGGCCTCGCCGTTCTTTCGCGAGCTCGACCTATCGCGTGAGGGCCTCGAGTGGATCGAACCGCCCGCGGCTCTCGCGCATCCGCTTGACGACGGGACCGCGGTACTGCTCGAGCGCTCGATCGACGCGACGGCCGCGAACCTCGGCCCGGACGGCCGCGCGTACCGGCGGATCGTCGCCCCGCTCGTGCCGGAGTGGGACGATCTCGCCGCCGACGCGCTCGGTCCGCTCATTCGCATCCCGCGACACCCCTTGGTCATGGCGCGTCTCGGATTGCCCGGCGCGCTTCCCGCGCGACTGCTCGCGCGCCTCGCGTTCAGCGGCGTACGCGCGCGGGCGCTGTTCGCCGGCCTCGCGGCACACGCGGTGCTGCCGCTCGACGCCCCGCTCACCGCGTCCTTCGGCCTGATGTTCGCGGTGGCGACCCACGTCGCGAACTGGCCACTGCCGCGTGGCGGATCGCAGCGCATCGCTGACGCGCTCGCGGCGCGCTTGCGATCGCTGGGCGGAACGATCCAAACCGGCCGACGAGTGCGGAGCCTGGACGAGCTCGGCGCGGCTCGCGCGTTTCTCTGCGACGTGACACCCCGACAGCTCGATGCGATCGCCGGCGCTCGTCTGTCGGACGGCTACCGCGCGAAGCTCCGCTCTTTTCGCTACGGGCCCGGAGTCTTCAAGCTCGACTACGCGATCGACGGCCCTATCCCGTGGCGCGCGAAGGACTGCCTTCGCGCGGGAACGGTGCATCTCGGGGGAACACTCGATGAGATCGCGGAGAGCGAGGCGCAGATCGCCCGCGGGACGCCCGCCGACCGTCCGTTCATCCTCGTCGGACAGCAGAGCCTCTTCGACCCCTCGCGCGCGCCCGCGGGGAAGCACACCGTCTGGGCCTACTGCCACATCCCGAACGGGTCGACGTTCGACATGACCGAGCGTATGGAGGCGCAGATCGAGCGCTTCGCGCCAGGGTTCCGCGAACGCGTCCTCGCGCGTTCGGCCATGAGCCCGGCCGACGTCCATCGGCACAATGAGAACTACATCGGCGGTGACATCGGCGGGGGCGCGAACACCCTCTTCCAGTTCGTGACGCGCCCGTTTCCGAAGCTGGATCCTTACGCGACCTCCGCGCGCGACGTGTACCTCTGCTCGTCATCGACTCCCCCCGGCGGGGGAGTCCACGGGATGTGCGGCTACCACGCGGCGCGGAGCGCCATACGTCACGCCCTGAGGTAGCCGGAAGACCCCCCAGAAGGCAGGTTTTCAAACGGTTTCGGCTCATACGCTTGGCGCGGTGAAGGACAAGGGGACGGGCGCGGAAAACCTGATCTGGCTGGCAAGCCGGCAGGGCGGCCGCGCCCAGCCATCGTCGCTGGCGGCCGACGACATCCTTGCCGGGCTGACGGGACGTATCGCCGAGCTCGAGGCCCGTGTCACCGCGATATTGGCGGAGGTCGAACCGGAGCCGCCTCGCGTTGACTCGGAGTCGGGCCGCGCTCAGAGCGCCCCGACGGCCGATGTGAATCGCGGCACCGACAGGATGAGGCGCGACGCACGTGTTGAAGCGGACGATGAGCTGACGCGCGCCAGCGAGGAGCGCCGCATGCTCGCAACGGAAATGCGGCTGCTGCGCGAAGCATTTCAGGAAGCGCGCGCCAGTCAACTTTCTGCTGGTGCAGGAGCGAACGCGATCGAACGACAGATCGCACCCGACGTCCGGGCCGCCATCGCAGACGAGATGCGGTCGCTGCTCACTGAGCTGCTCGCGGACTTCCGCGCTCGGACCGCGCCTCCTCCGCCGACGGCCGCGGTCGCCGAGACGACCGAGGCCGCCATCGCAACGCCTGAGGTGCCAGAGCGGCTCGTTGAGGATGTCGAGACGGTGGCGCCGGTCGCAGACCGGGCCGCGACCATCGAGGCACCGATCGAAACGGTCGAGTCGGTCATCGAGACCGTCGACGACTTCGTGAGACCCGCGTTCACCGAACCGATCCTCGAGGAGGACGTCGAGGAGCTGCGGCGTCCCGAACCGATCGCGCCCGCCGACATCTTCGCACCCGAGCCAGCCCCTGTGGAATCAGCCGCAGGCAGTGTCGAGGAGTCCTTCGCCGCGGAAGCACCCGCATTGACCGAACCAATTCCGTTCGAGGCCGCGCTCCCGGAGGCCGCCACGCTGCCCATCGATACGCACTTTTTCGAGGCCATTGAGCCTCCAGCCCCGATCGCCGACGACTACGAGGAGTTTCGTCGGCAAGCGATCGAGCTCACCGCGGCTCCGGCCGAACAGATCGAGCCGTTCGTCGCCGACTATATGGAGGACGTCGTTCGCCACGAGCCGATCGAGCCGATGATCGATCAGCAGGTCGTCCCGGCGAATGACGTCACGATGACGCCCCCGGCTCCGACGCCCGCGCCCCACCCAGCCCTCGCTGCGCTCTGGGACGCGGCGTCCCCGCCGAAAGAGTTGGAGACCGCGCCCGATTCACCGGTTGAGCCGGCTGCGTTCATCACCGAGGAGTTCTTCG
>VBIZ01000117.1 GCA_005880575.1 Chloroflexota bacterium
ATGACAGGTGCTTATGCATTGCGCATGATGGACTTCTTGACGGGCGACGCCGCGCTCGCGATTTTCGCGACCGTCGGCATCGTCGCCACCGCTGTGTCGATCGTTCGCGACGCCAAGGAACAGAAGGCTCGGCTCGTGACCGTGACCGAAGAGATTCCGATCGACTTGGGGCGTGTCGCCTAGCGCGGCAACAACGACCGCACGAAAGTCGCGACATCCGCGATCCGCGCGCCCCAGAAGGCTTGGGCGCGCGGGTCCATGAGGACGAAGAGGCCCATCGCCGCGAGCGTCACCGCGCCGGTCATGACGGCGAACCCGATCGCGCTGCTCCGAAACCCGACTCGCACGGCTTCAGTCTAGGCGCGAGCTCCTGTTCGCAGGCGCGCGACGAGGTTGTCGAGGCGCGCCCGCGAGATCGTCAGGAACTTCGCGAGGTTCTGGCGATCCGCCTCCGCGATCGTTCCGTGTCCACCATCGCCGATCGCGCGCGCAAGCTCGGAAAGAGACTCGTTGAGCTTGCGTGTCGCGGTGATGAGCGCGTCGTCGCGGAGGGGCGGGATCTCCGGTGCGATCTTCGGTGACTTTTCGCCCGGATGGAGGATCCGCTCGACCTGATCGTGCAGCCGGAGCAACGTGAGCTTCCCCGCGATGATCTGCTTCGCGAGAGACTGTCGGCGTCGCTTGTTCTCGAGCTTCATGAGCTCGTACGCCGCGGACAGCGTGTCGTAGCGCTGCGCGACCATGTCGCGCACGTCGTCGGGAGCGGACGCCAGGCGGAGCCGGTTCTCGACGTAGCCCTTGTCCTTGCTCAGCTTCGTCGCCAGATTGCGGATCGAGTAGCCGAGCTCGTCGGTCATCTTCTTGTAGATGACGGCCTCGTCGAGTGGCGAGAGGTCTTCGCGCTGCAGGTTCTCGATGAGCGCGATCTCGAGCGCGGTCGAATCGTCGAACCGCTCGACGATCGCCGGGATGGTCTCTTTGCCGGCGAGCTTTGACGCGCGCCAGCGGCGCTCGCCGGCGATGATCTCGTACTCGTCCCCGGAGGGTCGAACGAGGATCGGCTGCAGCACGCCGTGCTCGCGTATCGACGCGGCGAGCTCGGCGAGCGTGTCCTCGTGCCACGTCATTCGCGGCTGTCCGGGGTTCGGGATCACCTTCTCGAGCGGGATGTCGCGGACCGCCGTGGGCGTCCGCGCTGCGAGCAGGCTGATGATGCCGGGCTGGGACTCGGTCTCCTGTTGGAAGATCCGGTCGCCGGCATCGCGGAACGATTTCCTTGGACGACTACTTGTGAGCACCGATCACCTCCTTCGCGAGGTCCACGAAGCTCTTGGCCGCATCGCTTCGCGGCTCGTACACGGTGATCGGGACGCCCGCGGTGGGCGCTTCCCCGATCTTGACGGACTGGCGGATCACTGTGGCGAACACCTGGTGATCGCCGAGATCCTTGAGCGAGTCGAGCATGTCGCGCGCGAGGATCGTTCGGCTGTCGTAGAACGTCGGGAGCAGGCCGTACACCTTCAGGTTCGGATTGAGGCGCGTCTGCACCGTCTTGATGATCTTGAGAAGTGCTGCGACACCCTTGAGTGCGTAGTACTGCGTCTGCACCGGGATGATGACGCCGGTCGCCGCGACCAGCGCGTTCAGTGTGAGGAGGCCCAGGGTCGGCGGGCAGTCGATGAGAACGTAGTCGTACCGATCGACGACGTCGCGCGCGAGCTTGTCGCGCAGGGCCATCTCGCGGCCGATCGCGTTGAAGAGCTCGACCTCCGCAGCCGAGAGCTCGAGCGTCGCGGGCGCGACGTCAACCTTCTTCGTCTTTGTCGGTCGGATGATCGACCCGAGGGTGACGTTGGAGTCGATGAGGACGTCCGCGATGCTTCGCTCGACCGTGTTGAGGTCGATACCGAGGCCGACGGTCAGGTTGGCCTGCGGATCGAGGTCGATGCAGAGGACTTCGTGACCGAGCGACGCGAGCGCGCCGCCGAGATTGATGGCGCACGTGGTCTTGCCGACGCCGCCCTTTTGGTTCGCGATCGCTATGACGTTACCCAACCGCGCTCTCCTCTTTGCGAACCCCCTTGCCCGGGCCCGCTTCGAGTTGCTGTGCTCCCCACAGCGCGCGGAAACGTACGCGCCACCAGCCCCGCACGGACTATAACGGCTCCGGCGCGTTTTTTGTGCGGGCTTCCGCTCGCCTCTTGGACCGCCGGGCCCTCTCGCGTCGCTCGCAGGCCGCGGCGCGCGATACTTGGGGTCGGCGTCGGGCCTGCTCGCGACGCTCGCGGGCCCGTCGTCGGCCGCTTGCGCGAGCGAGCTCGCGCAGCGGCACTCCTAGGGCCCGTAGCTCAGTGGTAGAGCGGCGGACTCATAATCTGCTGGTCCCAGGTTCGATCCCTGGCGGGCCCACCGTGGAGGACGCCAATCTCCGTCACCCTCGCCGACGTCGAGCGCGCTCGCGAGATCGTCAGCCCGGTCCTCCACCGCACTCCGCTCTTTTCGAGCCGATCGCTGGCCGAGCGCATCGGCACCGCCGCATACCTGAAAGCGGAGAACTTCCAACGGACCGGTTCGTTCAAGCCCCGGGGCGCGGTCTACGCGGTCTCCAAGCTGTCGAGCGAGCAGCGCGAGCGCGGAATCGTGACGATGAGCGCCGGAAATGCCGCGCAGGCCATCGCGTTCGCGGCGCGCTCCGCGGGCGTCCCCGTCACCGTCGCGATGCCGGAGACCGCTCCGCAGGCAAAGATCGACGCGACCCGTGGCTACGGCGCGCAGATCGTCTTCGCGCCCGACATGACCAAGCTCATCGCCCTCGTCGGCGAGCTCAAAGACCGCTCCGGCGCCTACTTCCTCCACCCGTATGACGACGAGGCGATGATCGCCGGCCACGGGACCGCCGCGCTCGAGGTCCTCGAGGACCTGCCCGACGCAGACGTCTTCGTGGTCGGGGTGGGTGGCGGCGGCCTCATCTCCGGCATCGCGACCGCGGTCGCCGCCAAACGGCCACGGGCGCGCGTTGTCGGGGTGGAACCGACGGGGGCCGCCGCAATGAGGCGCGCGCTCGACGCCGGAGAGCCGGTGCGGCTCGAGCGGATCGATACGATCGCGGACGGTCTTGCCGCGCCGATCGCCGGGACGATTCCACTCGAAATCGTTCGGCGGCTTGTCGCGGATGTCGTCGTGATCGGCGACGACCTCATCGCGGAGGGCATGCGTTTCCTGGCGCAGCGGGCGAGACTCGTGGCCGAGCCGGCCGGTGCCGCGGCTACGGGCGCGCTCCTTGCCGGAAAGGTCGCGGTGCGCCCGGGCGAGCGCGTCGTGTCCATCGTGTCGGGAGGAAATGTCGACCTGGCGCGGATGGCGCAGCTCTTCGGGGGGTGAGGTTGGTCCTGTACGCGGATGGTGCCGCGCGCGGCAACCCTGGCCCGGCAGGCGCCGGAGCGGTCCTCTACGACGAGAAGGGAAAGCTGTTGGCAGAGCTGGCTCACCCGCTCGGGCGCGCGACGAACAACGTCGCCGAGTACAGCGCGCTGATCCTGGGCCTCGAGGAGGCGAAGCGCCGAGGAGCGACCGCGGTCGACGTGCGTATGGATTCGCTCCTCGTGGTCCAGCAGATGCGCGGGCTCTGGCGCATCAAGCATCCCGGTCTCGTTCCGCTCGCGCTCCGCGCGGGTCAGCTGCTCGCATCGTTTCCGGAACGCGAGATCCACCACGTCCCACGCGAGGAGAACAGCGCCGCGGACGAGCTCTCGAACCGCGCGATCGACGAAGGCGAGATCACCGCGTGAGCCAGGATCCGCTCACCGCGTTCGTATCGCGCAGTCTTCGTGCCGACGTGACTGGCGTACGGAGCGAGGTCGTCGCGAAGAACGCGCTGATCGAAGTCGAGCGCATTCGTTTCAGCCAAGAGGGCGTCGAGCGATCGCTCGCGCTGAAGCGGGTGCCACAGGACGACTCGCTCGAGGTGCAGCTCCTGCCGTTCCTCGCGCGCAAGACCGATCGCGTGCCCCGCGTTCTCGCGCGCGGAGTCCCTCCGCCGGCCGTCCCGGCCTGGCCGTGGATCATGACCGAGGATCTGCTCGAAACCACGAGCGCGTGTCACGAGGACCCGCGCGCGATCGTCCTGACGAAGGTCGCGATCGAGCGTGCGGTCGCGGCGGATGGCCCGGCGTTGAAGGCGCTCGGCGTGAAGACGATCACACCCGTCGAGCTCGTCGAGCGTGTGGTCGAGCGGGCGGCAACCGATCGGCCCGTGGACGCAGCGGCGCGTGCCGCCGCTGAAGCGCTCTCGCGCCTTCCGACCGTGCTGTGCCACGGAGACCTCGCGTGCACGCACGCGCGACTCACAGCGCGCGGGGTGATCCTGATGGAGTGGCGTCGCGCGTATCTCGGGTGCGGCCTGCTCGATATCGCGCATCTCAGCGACGACGTACGCCGCTTCACCGGTGAGGATCCGGAGGACAAGCTCTTTGAGTATTACGGCGAACTGATTGGGATCACGATCAACAAGGACCTGGCTCGAGCAAGCCGGCTCGTAGAAAAGGTGACGCGCATGCTGAACACGGACCAAAATCCGCGCGAAGCGCGGTAAACTAGACATGCCGAGCAGGCCCGACGGTCGCGTCGGCGCAAGCCGCCGAGGAAAGTCCGGACTCCACAGGGCAAGGTAAGGGGTAACGCCCCTCCGCCGTGAGGCGAGGCCAGCGCCACAGTGACGAACCCGCGCAAGCGGGGTGAAACGGGCAAGCGCTACCTGGAGCAAGGCCACGTAAGGGGACTATGGCGTCGCCCGCGCCGTCCCCGGGTAGGCCGCTAGAGGCGGAAGGCAACTTCCGCTCGAGAGGGATGACCGTCCTCGACAGAATCCGTGCTTATAGGCCTGCTCGGCCTCGTCCTCTTTCGGGATGGGGCTTCGTCATCCGAATCGTCCGACCGGCCGTATACGGGTTGAACCGACAAGGAGGATCGAAGATGCGCTTATTCGCTGGCATTGCGGCCGCGGCGATCTTGGCCGCTGCCTGCGGCGGGCCAGCCGCCGTGTCGACACCGACCCCGACAGCCTCGCCGACAGCGACCCCGACGGTCGCGCCGACGGTGGCGAACGTCTTTAAGGCGGAGCTCAAGGCGTCGAACGAAACGCCGCCAATCACCGACGCGGAGGCAAGCTGTAGCGGCACCGCGACGGTGACGCTCTCGACCACGAGCGTGAAGTTCGACGTCACGATCACCGGTTGCCCTGCGACGACCGCGATCAACATCGGTCACATCCACGAAGGCGCCGCGGGCGTCGCGGGTCCTGTGAAGATCAGCACGGGCCTGGCGGCCGGCGATCTGACCCTCACCGGCGGCGGCGTTACGTTCTCGAAGACGGCGACGCCCGCGGGACCACCGGCGTGGGACGCGGCGTTGATCAGCGCGATCATGGCCAACCCCGCGGGGTACTACGTCAACTTCCACTCCACAGCGCACGGCGGCGGCGTGATTCGAGGTCAGCTCTCCAAGGCGTAAGCCGACTATCCGTCACTGCAGCAGAAGGACGCCTCCACCGAGTGGGGCGTCCTTCTTTCGTTCGCTCGGCGACCGTGCGGCCGGGCGGATGGCAGTGGCACGGTGCTTGCGTTCCTTCTGCTCTAAGACCGGCGGAAGGAGGTAACACGGATGCTCTGGACGATCATCCTCATCCTGCTGATCCTTTGGGCGCTCGGCGGAGTCCTCGCCCTCGGCCCCCTGATTCACATCCTCTTGGTCATCGCCCTGATCGTGCTGCTCGTGCAGCTGATCTCGGGCCGCAGAGTCGCGCTCTAACTGAAACGAACGCGCACGCTCGTCGCGGAGGCGATGGTCATTGACGCGGCGAGCGTGCGCTTGGTATCGTCCCAACGCCACGCCGCGGGCGTGGACTTCACGAAAGGAAGTGGCGCAGTGCTCAGCTTCGTTCCGAATCGCACCGGCTCCGGCGCGCTCGCCGGTCGTCGGCGCAGCCTGCCCACTTACGGGATGGCCTAGACCCTAGCTTTCTCTTGCGAGGCCGCTCGAACCGTGGGCAGAAGCCCACGGTTTTTTGTTTTGTTTTTTGAAGTGAAGGTGAACTGAGATGGCCATCCAAATACGCGAGCGAATACGAACCGAAAAGAAAACGGCGGCGCTTGCCGCGTGCGAGGTCAGTAAGGCATTCCGGCCCTCGCGTGTCGTGCCGGTCGGCGGGATGACCGTGCGCGCCGTGGATGCGGTGAGCCTTTCGGTCTGGCGAGGTGAGATCTACGGCCTGCTCGGCGCGAACGGATCCGGGAAGTCGACGCTCATCCGGCTGTTCTCGACGCTCCTCACGCCCGAGGCCGGGACGGTAAGCATCTTCGGTCTGGACATCGGCCGCGACGAGCTCGCCGTGAAGCGCCTCATCAACCGCGTCTCGGTGGAGGCTTCGTTCTTCAAGAAGCTTTCGGCGATGGAGAACCTCGTGTACGCGGGACGCCTTTGCGGCGTGCCGCCCGAGGAATCACGCGCGAAGGTCACCTCGATCCTGCGCCGCCTCGGTATTGAAGACGCTCGGATGAAGGAGCCGCTCGACAAGCTGTCGCGCGGCATGCAGCAGAAGGTCGCGATCGCTCGAGCCTTCCTGACGACGCCGATGCTGCTGCTCCTCGACGAGCCGACGACCGGCCTCGACATCCGGAGCAAGCGGGAGGTGCAGACGTTCGTCCGCGATCTGCGCGACGAGCACGACGCGACGATCCTGCTGACCACGCACGACCTCGACGAGGCCGCGCGGCTCGCCGACCGTATCGGGATCCTGCACCAGGGTCGCCTCGTCGCCGAGGGGACCCCGGCGGAGCTCGCCGCGCGACACGGCGGGACGCTCGAAGACGTGTTCATGACGCTCACCGGGCGACGGATCGAAGAAGGCGACGAAGCGGGAGGACCGGCCGAGTGAGCGTCGTCACCGGTTCTCCCGTTCGACTCGACTGGTCCGGCCGCAAAGCCGAGACCTGGAGCTGGTTGCCCGTGGATGAGATCGAACCGGACACGCTGCAGCAGGTGCGCGACATCGGCTCGCTCGACGTGGCCGTGCGAGTGGCGGTGATGCCCGACGCGCATAAGGGCTACGGCATGCCGATCGGCTGCATGCTCGCGACCGACGGTGCGGTTGTTCCGTACGCGGTCGGAGTCGACATCGGCTGCGGGATGATCGCGGCGCGGACGACCGTCGATGTCACGCGGATCACGCCGGAGCGCGTACGCGAGGCGCTCGCCGGCATCTACAAGCGTGTCCCCGTCGGACAGCCCACGCGTCGCGATCAGAAGCAGGGAAGCTTCGAGACACGTCAGGACAGCGTCGCCCTGCGCGATTGGTGGAACGACGGCGGACAGGACGATCTGGTGCTGCGCGCCACGCGCGAGCGCGCGGACCGCCAGGTGGGCACGCTCGGGGGTGGCAACCACTTCGTTGAGCTTCAGGCCGATTCCGAGGGAGCCCTGTGGCTCATGCTCCACACCGGCTCGCGTTCGTTCGGCAAGGCCGTGTGCGACCGCTGGCACGCCGAGGCGCTGGCCCGGTGCACCAGCGATGGCATCCGCCTGCCGAATCGAGAGCTCGCGTACCTCGACGTTGCCAGTACGTCCGGTGTGTCGTACCTGCGTGACATGCGATACGCCATGCGGTACGCGGAAGAGTCTCGCGCGCGGATCTACGAGCGGACTCTGGAGGCTCTCGGGGAGACGTTCGGCGCCATCGACGCCACTGAAATGCTCGAGACGCATCACAACTTCGCGGCGCTCGAATCCCGCGACGGGCGCGATCTGCTCGTCCACCGGAAGGGAGCGGTGCGCACGACGGATGCGAGTGGCGAGGGCGCCCTGGTGACGATCCCCGGCTCGATGCAGACCGGCAGCTACATCGGTCGCGGCAAGCCGAGCGCGCTCGCTCTCGACACGTGCTCGCACGGAGCGGGGCGAAAGCTCGGCCGGAACGCGGTGCGCAAGGCGAACGTGGGCGTCGACATCCAGGCCGAGATGCTGGCGCAGGGGATCTGCCTCGTCTGCCCTGAAGGAGCCGACACCCTCGACGAATCGGGACGCGCGTACAAAAACATCGAGGACGTGATGACGCGGCAGCGCGACCTGGTCGATCCGGTCGTGAAGCTTCGGCCTCTTGGTGTCGTGAAGGGATGATCGCGGACGTCGGCGCTCAGCTCGGCCTCGCGTACGCGTTCGTCGAGCGCGAGGTCGCCCTCTCGAAGCGATATTGGGCGTGGGAGATCGTCTGGCTCGTCTACGGGATCGTCACGAGCCTCTCCGTCGCGTACATCGGTCTGGCCGCGCCCGCCATCACCGGCGGGAGCGAGAACACCGCGGCGGTCTCTCGCCTCGTGCTCTACCTGCTCATCGGCACGATCACGTGGCGATTCCTTGGGCTCATCTTCGAGCAGATGGCGGAGACGATCGCGTGGGAGCGCTGGGAAGGGACCATCGAGTACACGTTCATGGCGCCGGTGCCACGCATCACGCATCTCCTCGGCATGTGCGGCGCGACGCTCGTTCGCGCGCTCGCATTCAGCGTCGCGATCCTCGCCGCGGTGGCGCTCTTCGTGCCGGTCGACCTCTCCCATGCGAACGCGCTCGCAGCGGGCGTGCTCCTCCTCGTCGGGGCCGTCGCGTTCGTGGGGCTCGCGATTGCGTCCGCGGTCTTCCCATTGCTCTGGACCGAGAAGGGTCTGCAGATGGCGTACATCGTCCAGGCTGTCGTCCTTCTCGTCTCGGGCGTCTATTACCCGACCACCATCCTGCCCGGATGGATGCAGATCCTGTCGTTCATCTCGCCGGCGACGTACGTCATCCGCGGCATGCGCGATGCGCTCCTCGACGGCGCGGACCTGGTGGCGGTCTGGCCGAATCTCTGGCCCGCGCTCCTGGTCGGCGCGATCTCGATCCCGCTCGGCATGCGCGTGTTCCTCTGGGCGGAGCGGCACGCGAAGCGGACCGGTCGTCTCAAGAGGAGCGGATAGGTGGCGCGAAGCGTTGCTCAGCAGCTCGCGTTCCGGCCGGCGACGCCCGACGACGCGCCCTTCGCCGCCGACGTCATGACCGCGCTCTTCCCCAGGTCGCCGTGGGACCCGGTCTCGCTGCGGTACTGGTGGTCGCAGCCGGATGAGTCCATGGAGATCGCCCGGTTCATCGTCCTGCGGAGCGAACGACCGATCGGATTCGCCCACATCGACCACGCCCGCTGGGACGTGCAGGCGGAGCGCTACGCCTCGATCTGGGGGGACTTCACGCCGGCCGAGCGCTCCGGCGACCTGTTGAGCGCCTTCCTCGCCGCGATGGAGGAGCGTCTGCGTGCCGACGGCGCGCGGACCATTCGTGTCCGCGCGGAGGAGGACGATCTACTGCGGATCGACGCGATCCTCGCGAGGGGCTACAAGGAGGATCGTCGTCACAAGCGCTGGGAGCTCGACCTTCTCGCGAACCGCGGCGCGCTCCTCGCGATGACCGACGAGTCCCGCCTGCGGATGCGCAAGGAAGGCGTGGAGCTCCTCACGCTCGCCGACGATCGCGACCCTGACGTCATCAGGAAGGTCTGGCGCCTATCGGAGGAGGCCGGCGACGATGTGCCGACGACGATGCCCCGCGT
This sequence comes from Chloroflexota bacterium, assembly GCA_005880575.1. Taxonomy (GTDB): domain Bacteria; phylum Chloroflexota; class Limnocylindria; order P2-11E; family P2-11E; genus 3-1-20CM-2-70-9. The sequence goes on from VBIZ01000117.1 coordinate 9,629, forward strand.
CCCCGAGGCGATGGAGAGCTATGTCCGGTGGACTCGTGCGCCGGAGATCCATCGCGATCGCTTCTGGATCGCGCGGATCGCAGACGACGTGGTCGGCGTGTCGGTCCTCGGTTACCCGCCGGTGCGGGGAATCGTCGGCACCGAGTGGACGGCGACCGCTCGGTCGGTCCGCGGCCGCGGCATCGCGCGCGCGCTGAAATGCGAGACGCTCGCGCAGGCGATCACGCTCGGGATCGACCGCGTGCGCACGGGCAACGATTCCGCGAACGCGCCGATCCTGCACATCAACGAGACGATGGGTTATCACCTCACGCCCGCGTCGATAAGTTATCTCCGACCGATCTGATCGCTTCTCGATAACCTAGAGGCGTGCCACTTCCGGCCGCGCCCCACACCGACCGCGACGACGTCGTCGACGACGTGCATGGCGTGAAGATCCGCGATCCGTATCGCTGGCTTGAGGCGGACACATCGGAGCGCGTCGGGGAGTGGACCGATCGGCAGAACGGACGGACCCGCGCGGTCCTGGATGAGCTTCCGCAGCGTCCGCGTCTCGCACGCCGCCTCCGCGAGCTTCTCTCGGTCGGCCTGCTCTCCACGCCACGGCCTATCGGGGGCCGCATCTTTCATATGCGCCGGGAGGGGGAGCAGAAGCAGTCCGTCCTCTACGTGCGCGAGTCGATCGACGCACCCGACCGCGCGCTTGTCGATCCGAACGCACTGGACCCGGCCGGCCTGGTGACCCTCGACTGGTATTACCCGTCGCCGGACGCTCGCTACGTGGCGTACGGGCTCTCTCGCGGAGGCGACGAGATCTCGACCCTATTCGTGATCGAGACCGCCACCGGGAGCGCACTTCCCGATCGCATTCCGCACACCCAGCGCAGCACCGTCGCATGGGTGGAAGGCGGCTTCTACTACACGGTCCATCCTGCGCGCGGATCCGTTGCGCCCGGTGACGAGAACTACTACCGGCGCGTCCGCTTCCATCGTCTCGGAGACGATCCGACGAGGGATGAGCTGATCTTCGGCGAGGGCCGGCCCAAGGAGGACATCCTCGGTGTCTCGACGTCGCCGGACTCGAGGTGGGTCCTCCTGACCGCGTTCAAGGGCTGGGCGAAGAGCGAGGTGTACCTCCTGGATCGCGCGAATCCCGAGCGCGGACTCGCGACGGTCATGGAAGGCCGAAACGCGATCGCCGAGGGCTTCGTGCTCGACGATCGCATCTGGCTTCGCACGAACCTCGATGCTCCCAACTACCGGATCGTCACCGCTCCTTGCGACGCGCCCGGCGACGCGAAATGGGTGACGGTCGTCGCGGAGGGCGCTGACGTCATCGAGAGCTTCGACCGCACCCGCGACCGGATCGCCGTGCTCCGCCTCGTCCGTGCGACCTCACGCCTTACGACCTACGACGTGCGCGGCACGGATGAGCGCGAGATCGCGCTGCCGTCGCTCGGCGCCGTCGAGATCGTCGACGGCGATCGCCTCGGCCACGATGTCGGCTACACCTTCCAATCGTTCACCCAGCCGCCGATCGCGTTCGTCGCCGACGCGGGTACCGGCCAGAACCGCGAGGTCGCGCGCCTCGCGATGCCGCGTGGGCTCGATGTCGCCGGCATCGCGGTCGAGCAGACGACGTATCCGTCTCGCGATGGCACGCCCGTGACGATGTTCCTCGTGCACCGTAAAGACGTGAAGCCGACGGGCACGGTGCCGACCCTTCTCACGGGGTACGGCGGGTTCAACATCTCGCGTACGCCCGCCTACTTTCCCGGTGCGGCGGCGTGGGTCGAGGCCGGCGGTCTCTTCGCGCTCCCAAACCTTCGCGGGGGCGGCGAGTACGGGGAGAGCTGGCACCGCGCCGGGATGCTCGGCAAGAAGCAAAATGTGTTCGACGACTTTCACGCCGCCGCCGAGGCGCTCATCGCGCGCGGATGGACGAGCGCGCGGAGCCTTGCGATCTCCGGCGGATCGAACGGCGGTCTGCTCGTCGGCGCTGCGCTGACGCAGCGCCCGGACCTCTTCGCGGCGGTGTATTGCGCGGTGCCGCTGCTGGACATGCTTCGCTACCAGAACTTTCGCATCGCACGGTTCTGGATCGCCGAGTACGGATCCGCCGAAGACGCCGAGCAGGCCGAGTGGCTTCGCAAGTACTCGCCGTATCACAACGTGCGCGCGGGAGTCCGGTATCCGCCGGTGCTCTTCACGACGGCGGAAGGGGATAGTCGCGTTGACCCAATGCACGCACGAAAGATGGCCGCGCTGTTGCAGGCGCAGAGCGAGGATCCGGAATCGGTGGTCTTGCTTCGAGTCGATCGCGACGCCGGACATGGAATCGGCAAGCCGCTCGACAAGCAGGTGGACGATCTCGCCGATCAATACGCGTTCCTCGCCTGGCGTACCGGTCTGTCGTTGATGGGACCGGCTATGCTCGAACGAGAGTGAACATCCTGAGATTCCTCCGCGACCAGGCGAAGGAGTACAAGTGCAGTGTCTGCGGAGCCAATCACTCGGGCTCCGACATCCGCGTGCTCGGCAAGCTCGAGTCCGCGTGGATCGTGCGCGTCACCTGTGCGAAATGCCAGACCGCGTTCAAGCTTCTCGTCGTCGTCGACGAGCAGCGCGCGGCGGTGAGCCCGGTCAAGGAAGAGCCCGAACGGCCGCGCCGGCCGGCGGTGAGCGCCGACGAGGTCATCGATGCGCACGAATTCCTCGAGACCTATCAGGGCGATGTGCGGACGCTCTTCGCTCGCCGTGACAAGGTGAAGACCGAGCCCGACCGCTCCTAATGGCGAAGAACGCGCTCGTCACCGGCTGGGGCTTCTATGCGCCTTCGCGCGTGATGACCAATGCCGAGCTGGAGCGGATCGTCGATACGTCGGACGAGTGGATCACGAGCCGCACCGGCATCAAGGAGCGCCGCATCGCATCGGACGAGGAAACGACATCGTTCATGTCGGCGCGGGCGGCCCGCGCGGCGCTCGAGAAAGCGCGCCTCCGGGCGCAGGACGTACAGCTCGTGATCGTCGGCACCTGTTCTCCCGACTACCTCTTTCCGGCGACGGCGTGCCTCGTTCAGACCGAGATCGGTGCGGCCAGGGCCGGTGCGTTCGACGTCGAAGCCGCCTGCACGAGCTTCATCACCGCCCTCGCGATCGCTCGCGGGATGATCGTGTCGGGCGCGATCCAGAACGCGCTCGTGATCGGTGCCGAGCGCCTCTCGCGACTCCTCAACTGGAAGGACCGGACGACGTGCGTGCTGTTCGGCGACGGCGCGGGTGCCGTCGTGCTCGAGGCGTCGAACGCATCCGTGGGCATCGAGTCGACCGTGTTGCATGGCGACGGCTCGAAGGGCGAGATGCTGATGGTCCAGGCGGGCGGCTCCAAAAGGCCGGCGTCAGCCGAGACGCTCGAGCGCGGCCAGCACTTCATCACCATGGCGGGCGGCGAGGTCTTCAAGCTCGCGGTGAAGTCGATGGCCGACGCAGCCGAGGAGGCGATCGCCGAAGCTGGTCTCACGCTGGACGACATCGACATCCTCATCCCGCACCAGGCGAACATCCGGATCATCGACGGCGTCGCCAAGCGCTTGCGCTTTCCACCGGAGAAGGTCTTCGTGAACATCCAGCGCTACGGAAACACGTCCGCCGCATCCATTCCGATCGCACTCTGCGAAGCGGAGTCGACGGGCCGACTCCGCCGTGGCGACAAGGTCCTGCTCGTCGCGTTCGGTGGCGGCTTTACCTGGGGCGCGTCGGTGCTCGAGTGGTTCGGCGCTCACGACGGCGTCCGGCCGCTGTCGCCGCTGGAGCGCGCGGGGCGAGCGCTCGAGGAAGTGGTCGAAAGGGTCCGCCCGACCTAGCGCGCGATTCTCTGAGCGGGCCGCGGGGAGCGCTGCGTCAGTCCGGCTTGAACGCGTCCCACGCGATGCTGTCCCAGGCAATGCTGTCCCACGCGATGCTGTCCCACGCAATGCTGTCCCACGCAATGCTGTCCCAGGCAATGCTGTCCCAGGCAATGCTGTCCCAGTCGTAGTTGTCCCACGCGATGCTGTCCCACGCGATGCTGTCCCAGGTGAGCGATCCCCACGCGATCCCGCCAAGGTTCGGATCCTTCCAGCGCATCGGCGACCGGTAGAGGACCCGGAAGATCGCGCGTGCGAACGTATTCGCGGGTCGGAGCGATCGGTTGGCAGCCGCCAGGGCGGGTCCCTCCGAAACACCACCGAGTGCGGGGGTCATGCCCAGCAGCCCGGTCGTGCCGGTGCTCGGTGTCGGACCTTGAGCGGCCGCGAGCGCATCCAGCAGCCCCGCGCCGGCCATTGCGGGATCGGGGAGACTGGCGCCCGTGTCCTGCCCGAACGGCTGCGTCGTGCCGACGAGGAGCGCCTTGACCTGGTCCGGGGTCAGGCTCGGCCGCCCCTGGAGCACGAGCGCGGCGGCGCCGGCGACCACGGGGGTCGCCATCGACGTTCCGCTCAGGCGCAGGTAGGTCGAGCCGTTGTGCGCGACCACGACGCGGTCCGGGAAGAGCGAGTCGAGCGCACTTCCCTGAACGCGGATCGAAATGATCCGACGGCCGGGGGCGACGAGATCGGGCTTGGCGTTCGAGTCGGCCGTGCCCCATGACGAGAACGCCGCGAGCGTGTCGTCACGCGGACTCGCGGTCCCGCGGTCGTCGGCCGCACCAACGGTGATCACGTACGGGTCGATGCCGGGAGAGGCGACGGTGTCGCGCGCCGGCCCAGTGTTCCCCGCCGCGGCGACCACAACGAGTCCGCGTCGCCACGCGATCTCGACGGCCGCCGACAGCGGGTCGGTGCGGTACGACGTCGGCGGCGGCGCGCCGAACGAGAGATTGATGACGCGGATGTTGTATGTGACCCGGTTGGCCAGGACCCACTCGATCCCACGAATGACCGAGGAGATCCGGCCGCTGCCGTGGCTGCTCAGGACGCGGACGTCGACGATGTTGGCCTCGGGCGCGACCCCGACGAATTCGCCGGCCGAGCGCGTACCGTTCCCGGCGATGATCCCGGCGACGTGGGTGCCGTGCCCGCCCGGGTCTGCCACAAGCCGTTGATCGGCGAAGTTCACCGATGCGAGGATGCGGTTCGCCGGGGAGACCAGATCCGGATCGGCCGCGACGCCTGAGTCGAGGACCGCGACGGTCACACCCCGTCCGGTCGTGCCCTGTGACCAAAGCTGATCGGCCTTGACCTCGCTCGGATACACCGCGACCGTACCCGAGGTCGCCGGATCAGGACTCGCCGTGCTCGCTTGAGACACGGGGGAAGGCGTCGCGCTTGGAGCGGCCGTGGGACTGGGCGTCGGAGTGGCGGTGGGCGCGAGGGTCGGTGCCGGCGTCGGAGCGACCGTTGCGGCGGGGGTCGGGACAGGCGTGGGCGTAGGCGTGGGCGTAGGCGCGAGCGTCGGTGCCGGTGTGGGCACCGGTGTTGGCGCCACCGTTGGCGCTGGGGTCGGAGCCACCGTTGGGGTGGGTGTCGGAGTTGGGAGAAGGGTCGGAGCGGCCGTCACGGTCGGCACTGGAACCGGGGTGGGCAGCGGAGGCGGCGGTGTCGGCAGCGGGTCGAGCGCAAGCGCGGCCGAGGTGCTCTCCGTCTCGCTCGCCGGAGCCACCGTCTTGTCGTAGTAGATATACGCCACGGTCGGGACGAGGCTGATGGCGTCTATGCCGACCGCGTTCGCGAACCCGGCGGCGGCGTCGATGAGGGACAGGCCGGCGACGGGCGTGCCGTTTAGCCGAAGCAGGTCGAGCGCCGCGTTCGCGCTATCGACGTTGGCGGCTGCGCTGAAGGGGGGAGCGGGAGGCTGCATCTCGACGATGACGGGAAGAAGGGAAAGGGGATGCGCTTGCATCAGAGCCAGAAGCGCGGGATCGATCTTCGCGGCGACCTCTGTCGCCGCGCGGGCCGGCGGCGCCGTCGGCCCGAGCGACAGCGCGACCAGGAGGAATGCCCAGGTGAGGCCGATCATCCGGCGGCGTCTCATGCGAGCCGCTCCAGCGGGCGGTCCGTCTCGCGTTCCTGACGGAGCGGCAGGGCGAGGTGGAACGTGCTGCCCAGACCGGGCCCGGGCGACTCCGCCCACATGCGGCCCCCGTGCGCCTCGACGATTCCGTTGCCGAAGTAGAGCCCGAGCCCCCGACCGGTCAGGTGTCGCGCGGACTCTGCCCGATATCCGCGGCGGAACACCTGCGATAGATCAGTCTCATCGAGGCCGATCCCCTCGTCGTGCACGGAGATCGTCGCGGAGCGTGCGTCCGCGGCGACCGACACCGTCACGGTGGACCCCTCAGGTGAGTACTTCTGGGCGTTCGACAGAAGATTCATGAGGACCTGACGGATCCGTCGCTCGTCGCATTCGCCGACGATGTCGCCGTCAGCCGCGACGTTGATCGTATGGTGTGTCGTTGGCCGGAGGCCCTCTGCGACGTCGCGCACGAGCGCGCCGAGATCGGTCGGCCACAGCGAGATCGAGAGAAGCCCGGCCTCGAGGCAATGCACGTCGAACAGCGTGGTCAGGAGCTCAGCGAGTCGATCGGCGTGCTTGACGATCATCGCTGCGGCCGACCTGGTCGCTTTCGGATCCGGTTTGCCGGAGGTGAGTCGGCGAAGCAAGAGCTCCGCATGCCCTCTGATGAGGGTGATCGGCGTCTGCATGTCATGCCACGCCATGGCGAAGATGTCTTCACGGAGCCGTTCGAGATCACGCCGAGCGGTGATGTCGTGGAGCACGACCACACCGCCCTGGGGACCGCCCCTTGGCGAGCGGAGCGCTGATGCGGAAACGCTGAGGGTGCATCGCTCGTCCGAGGTCAGCTCGATCTCCACTCCCTCGACGCTCGTTCCCGATCGGAGACTGTCGATAACGGGGACGAGCGCTGTAGCGATCTCACGCGCTGTCTTCGGCCACTGTGCGAGGCGCTGCCGCTCGAGCGGTAGCCCAACGACCAGACTCGCGCTATCCAGCCTGAGGAGCTCTCGTGCCGCTCGGTTCAGTCTCACGATCGCGCCCCGAGCATCGACCATGAGGAGAGCGTCGTTCATGCTCGCGAGGACGGCCTCCAGCTGCAGCGCGTGGCGTTCGTGCTCGAGCGCCAGCTGGTCCGTCGCGCGGAGACGCTTGATCGCGGTCGCAGCCTGGGTGGCGATCGCGCGGAGGCTCAGGATGTCGGCCTCGCCGTATGCCTCGGCGCGATAGCTCTGCACGGAAATGACGCCGAGGACGTGATCGGCGGAGAGGATCGGGACGACCGCCGCCGATTCCGGACTCACGAGCTCTCCGGCTTCCGTCCCGTAGAGGAGACGGACCGGGGGGCCTTCGACCGACCACTGCCTGACAAGGCGCGGCGCCGCCGTGCGGATGACCTCGCTCGTAAAGCCCTTGCCGAGAGGGAAGGAACCGCCCTCATGTTCGACACCGCCGTCGATCTGCCGGACGACCTCGACGGTCTGGCTCGCCTCGTCATAGAGAGCGAAGAGGAAGACGGTCGCGTCCATAACGTGGGCGGTCTCGTCGTAGAGAGCTCGAAATAGCTCGGCGAGATCGCTGGGCTCGGAGGCAAGTGCACCTAGACGACTCGCAAGCTCGAGTCGCTCGCGGAACTGCTCAGTCGCGGTTAGGACTTCCAGCGTGCCCCCGCCGCTCGCGCGGCCCCACATATGCGTCAGCCTTGGCGCGCGCCGAGCAACTGCACGGTTGAGGCCAGACTGAAGCTCCGTCATGAAACCGTTTCACGCGGAAGCTCCGCGCGATACCGTTCCGTCCCTCGATTTCGCCGTCCCCCTATTGACAGTCCCTCGGTGGGGTGTAACTTGCCCGCTGCGTGGTGAGTAGTGGGGGACGGTGGGGAACCGTCCTCCGGGTACGGAAGGGATCTTGGAAGGCTATTTCGCAGGCGAATTCGCCCACTCGCTGGACGAGAAGGGTCGGCTCGCAATCCCGGCCAAGTTCCGGGGCCGCTTCAAAGAAGGAGCGGTCGTGACACGGTGGATAGGCGAATGCCTCGCCATTTTTCCGTCCGACCAATGGTCCGACCTCAACTCGGAGATCGCCAAGCGCCCGCGTACCGACCCGGCCGTCTCGCGCTTCCGGCACTTCGTGCTGGCAGGTGCTCATGAAGCGGACCCGGACGGGCAGGGGCGCGTCGTCATCCCGGCCCACCTACGGGAGTACGCGTCGCTCAAAGACGAGGCCGTCGTCATCGGGAACCTCGACCACCTCGAGGTCTGGGAGCCCGGACGCTGGCGCGCCGAGCTCGCGAACGTCCAGACCAAGGTCGAGCCCGATCTCCGGGACCTCGGGATTTAGCGATGGGATCGAGAGAGCTCACGAGCCGGTTCTCGTGGCCGAAGTACTCGCCGAGCTTGCTCCGCGCGAAGGCGGTCGGTATCTCGATGGGACGGTCGGTGGAGGCGGGCACGCTGCCGCGATCCTCGACGCAAGCGCGCCGAGCGGCCGGCTCCTCGGGATCGACCGTGACCCAGCCGCGATTGCCATCGCCGCGCGAGAGCTCGCGCGCTTCGGCGATCGCGCGGTCCTCACGCGTGCGAACTTCGCGGTTCTTGACGAGGTGGCCGGCGAGCACGGCTTCGTTCCCGTCGACGGCGTCCTTTTGGATCTCGGACTTTCCTCGATCCAGCTCGCCGATGCGGAGCGCGGATTCAGCTTTCGCTCCAGCGGCCCTTTGGACATGCGTGCCGACCCCGACGGTCGAGTCACGGCGGCCGACATCGTGAACAGCTGGGCTGAGAAGGACCTTCGACGCGTCTTCGCCGAGTACGGCGAGGAGCCGGAGGCGGCGCGCGTCGCGGGAGCGATCGTCCGTCGCCGCGTCAAAACGCCATTCGGGGCGGCCGATGAGCTCGGCCGTTTCGTCGCGGGCGTGAAGACGCGGAGGCCTCGCGGCATCGATCCCGCGACGCGTGTCTTCCAGGCTCTCCGCATCGCGGTCAACGACGAGCTCGCGAACCTCGAGCAGGCACTCGCCGCGGCGATGCGCGTCGTGCGCCCCGGCGGCCGGATCGCGGTCATCTCGTTCCATTCGCTCGAGGATCGGATCGTCAAACAATTCTTCGCGCGCGAATCGCGCGACTGCATTTGTCCTCCCCACCTCCCCACCTGCGTCTGCGGGCACCGCGCGGGCTTGCGTGTTCTTACCCGGCGGCCGCTACGTGCGGCCTCGGCGGAGGTAGACCGCAACCCGCGCGCCCGCAGCGCAGCTCTTCGCGTAACCGAGCGCCTTCCTTGACCTTCGCCCAGGCGGTGCGGGCGCCGCAAGCGCGGCGCGTGCAGCACCGTCCCCATCACCAGGCCGTTCCGCGCCATCGCTCGGCGTCGCGCCAAGCTGCCCGCGTGCGTAACGCAAGCTGGGAGATCCGTTCGTTCCTCCTGGCGAGCGGAGTCATCGTCGCCGGCTTTCTTCTCGTCCTCCTCTATCTCGCGCAGGCGACCGCGGTGTCGGCCGCGGGCTACGAGGCCCAGCGCCTCGTGGCGCAGCGCGACGAGCTGCGCCGGCAGAACGCGCTGCTCGTCATCGAGAGCGCGCGTCTGGATTCGCCGGCGCGCGTCGAGACCGAAGCGCAGCGGCTCGGCCTCGTCCGCGCCGCGACGATCCGCGTTGTCGCACCGGAGGCGGTCGCGGCAGCACGCTAGCTCGCGGGGTGTCGGCGGGGAGCGGGCACCCAGCCAAGACGAGAGCGGAGGTGAAGGATGACGGCGACGATCTCGCACGCGCGTCTTCGCGTCCTGTTCGCGTTCTTCACGATCGCCTCGGTCCTGCTTTCGGCACGCCTCGCCTACTGGCAGACCGTCGGGCGCGGCGAGCTCCTCAGCCGCGCCACGGACCAGGTCCGTAGCGACCTGGCCGTCGCGGCGCGGCGCGGAGTCATCCGCGACCGGACCGGCGCGATCCTCGCGACGACCGTTGACCTTCGCTCCCTCTACGCGATCCCCTCCCAGATGAAGGACGCCGAAGGCAACGACAACCGGCCGGCGGTCGCGGCGGCCCTCGCGCCGATCCTTGGCGAGAAGGTCGACGTCCTGCGGGCCGCGTTCGATAGCGGCGCGGAGTGGCTCTTCGTACGGCGGCGCCTTCCTGAGGAGACCGCCGCCCGGATCGCCGCGCTCGGGCTGCACGGACTGGGCTTCGAGATGGAGCCAAAGCGGCTCTACCCGAACGGCGCGGTCGGCGCGCAGATCCTCGGCTTCGTCAACGATGACGGCCTCGGGCAGTACGGCGTGGAGGGCCGCTACGACGATGTCCTCGCCGGCACACCGGGACGCCTCGCCGTGGCGCGCGATCCGGCAAACCGGGAGCTCGCGCTCGGCCTTCGGACGGCGGTGCCGGCGAAGAACGGCGAGGATCTCTGGCTCACGGTGGACCTCGCCGTGCAGAACGCGGCCGAACGGGAGATCGCCGCCGTCGTCGAGCGCGAGAAGGCCACGGGCGGCGCGATCGTCGTTCTCGATCCGCACGACGGCGCGGTGCTCGCGATGGCTTCGTCGCCGACATACGACCCGGCGCGCGTCGCGAATGCGAACGCCGAGGCCCTTCGCAATCGCGCGATCTCGTGGACCTACGAGCCGGGATCGACGCTGAAGGCCGTGACGATCGCGGCCGGGCTGGATAAGGGCGTCGTCACTCCGAGCACGAGCTATCAGGACGTCGGCTACGCGGTGATCGGCGGGCGCACGCTGTGCAACGCGCAGTGCAAGGTCTACGGTCCGACCACCGTCACTCAGGTCCTCGCGCGTTCGCAGAACGCGGGCGCGGTATTCGTGGCGAGCAAGCTGGGGGCTTCGGATCTGAACGCGTACCTCCACGCGTTTGGATTCGGCGTGCGGACCGGCGTCGATCTTGCGGCCGAGACCGGCGGCATCGTCCGTCCGCTGGCGGAGTGGTACCCGGTCGACCTCGGCACCGTGAGCTTCGGGCAGGGCCTCTCGGTCACGCCTCTGCAGCTCGCGTCGGCCTACTCGGCGATCGCGAACGGCGGGACCCTCTACCGGCCATACGTCGTGGCGAACCGGCGCGATGCGGACGGGGAGCACCGCACCGCGCCGGTCGCGGTCCGCCGGGTGATCTCGGAAGAGACGGCCGCGACGATGGTCAGCATGCTCACGACGACGGTCGACAACGGGATCGCGAACGCCGCGGCGATCAGGGGGTACAGCGTCGCCGGGAAGACGGGCACGGCGCAGATCCCGAGCGACGACGGACGGTACGTCGACGACGCGTACATCTCATCGTTCGCCGGGTTCGTGCCGGCGGTCGACCCGCGGTTCGTGGTGGTCGTCGTCCTGGAGAAGCCCCAATCGAAGCTGCTCGGGACGGTCCCCGCCATGAACACCTTTAAGGCGATCGCCACCGACGCGCTCCGCTACGCGCGCGTCCAGCCGGATCGGCCCTGACGCTCGGTACCATTCGACCAAACGTGTTCACCCTCGACCAATTGCTGCGCGCGACGGGTGGACGGGTCATCCACGGTGCTCCGAACGGAGACGAACGCTTCGTCGGCGGTGCGTTCGATTCGCGCATCGCCGAGCCGGGCAGCGTCTTCTTCGCCCTGCGCGACCAGCGTGACGGCCACGACTTCGTGGCGGACGCCTTCGCGCGCGGCGCCCGAGCGGCCGTCGTGGAGCGCCCCGTCCCCGATCTGCCTGCGGACGCGCCCGTTGTCCAGGTCGCCGATACGCAGAACGCGCTTCGTCGTCTCGCCGAGACGTTGCGCGACGCGTACCCGATCCCGGCTGTCGGCATCACCGGCAACGTCGGAAAGACCACGACCAAGGAAGCCACCGCGGCCGCGCTCGGCGCACGCTACCGCGTGCTTCGCACCGTGTCGTCGTTCAACAACGAGATCGGCGTCCCGCTGACCTTCCTCGGGATCGAGCCGAGTCACGAGGTGGCCGTCATCGAGATGGGCTTCTACGTGCCGGGCGAGATCGCGGACCTGTGCAAGCTGGTGCGGCCGCGCATCGGGATCATCACGCGAATCCCCGACGTCCCGGTCCACTACTCGCGGACTCCGAGCGTCGACGCGATCGCCGCCGGAAAGGCCGAGCTGATAGAGGCCCTGCCGCCCGACGGCCTCGCGCTCCTCAACGCCGACGACCCGAGGGTCCGCGCGCTCGCGCCACGCACGAAGGCTCGCGTGATGCTGTTCGGCGAAGCGGTCGATGCCGACCTTCGTGCGACCGACGTGAGGGCGCGCGGCATCGAGGGCCTCCGCTTCGTGGCACACGATGGGCCGCGGGCCGTCGACGTCCGCCTGCCGTTGCCCGGCCGGCACCTCGTGTCCTCGGCGCTCGCGGCTCTCGGGGCGGCGACCGCGCTCGGCGTTCCGCTGGCCGAGGCGGCCATCGCGCTCTCGATGATGGACGCGCCGGCGCATCGGATGAACGTCCGCCGAACCGCAGAGCTCGTCGTCATCGACGACTCGTACAACGCCAGCCCGGCCGCGGTCATGGCCGCGCTCGCCGTGCTCGGGTCGGTGTCGGCGCACCGCGTCGCGGTGATCGGCGACATGCTCGAGCTCGGAACGCTCTCCGCGGACGCGCATGACGCCGTCGGTCGCGAGGCCGCGAAGCAGACCGACGTGCTGGTCGGGGTCGGCCCGCTCGCGCGGACGATGGTCGCGTCGGCGCGCGCCGCGGGCCTTCGCGACACCTACGAGGTCGCGGATCGCGCCGAAGCGCTCATGCTGCTCCGGCGGATCCTCCGGCGCGGCGATACCGTGCTCGTGAAGGGGTCGCACTCGCTCGCGCTCCATGAGCTCGCGGATGCGCTCGTGCAGCCGGCGGCGAGGGCCTGATGCCCACCGCGATCCTCGCCCTGGGCGTGATGCTCTCGGCGTTCCTCCTCGGGCTCATCTTCGGCGGCCCGTACATCCGACTCCTGCGGCGGTTCGGCATCGGCCAGAACATCCGCCGCGAGGGGCCGAGCCGGGACTTCGCGAAACAGGGCATACCCACCATGGGCGGCGCCCTGTTCATCATCGTTGTCGCGGTCCTCTGGGCATTCGTGTGGTTCCTCCTGCCGCAGACCGAGCGCGACAGCTACATCCCGCAGACGATCGTGCCCGTCGGCGCGCTCGTCGGCGTCGGTGCCCTCGGCGCGATCGACGACTTCGTCAACGTCAAGTACGGCTTCGGGATCCGCGGCCGCCACAAGCTGGTGTGGCAGACGATCGTCGCGGTCGCCGCCGCGATCTACATCCAGAAGCACTTCGCGGTGAACGGCATCTTCGTGCCGCTCGTCGGCGAGTGGCTCGTCGGCGCGGTCGTGTTCGGCATCATCGCGGTCATCGCGATCGTCGGGACCTCGAACGGCGTGAATCTCACCGACGGCATGGACGGTCTCGCCGGCGGCACCAGCGTCTTCGCCTTCCTCGCGTTCGCGTTCATCAGCGCGGCCCGAGGGTACGACTGGCTCGTGGTCTTCTGCGCCGAGATGGTCGGAGCGCTCCTCGCGTTTCTCTGGTTCAACGTGCATCCCGCCGAGGTGATCATGGGCGACACCGGAGCCCTCGCGATCGGCGCGACCCTTGCGTGCTGCGCGCTGACGACCGGCTTCGTTGTGCTCCTACCGGTGGCCGGCGTGATCTTCGTCGCCGAGACGATGTCCGTGATCCTTCAGGTCGGCAGCTTCAAGCTCCGCGGCAAGCGCATCTTCCGCATGGCACCGCTGCACAACCAGTTCGAGTGGCCCGAGGTGAAGGTGACGATCCGGTTCTGGCTGATCGGCGCGCTGGCCGGGATCGTCGCCGCGATCCTGGCGCTCGCGACGCCGACGCGATGAGCGTCATTACCTCCACGTGGGTCGACCGGGACGGCCTGCTGCGGTCGCCGCTTCTCGAGCGCTACGGCGTTCTCGCCGGATTCACGACCCGTGCGCAGGGCAGCCTGGCCGGATCGGTGTTCGCGCTCGAGGAGCAGGAGCAGAACAGGCGCGCGCTCGCTCGGGGCCTCGGGTTCGACGCGGTCGCGCGTGTCCGTCAGGTCCACGGGAACACGGTGGTGCGCCTCGACCGCGCGCTCGAGCCGTGGCCGGAGGCGGATGCCATGTGGACCGATCGTGCCGGCGTGCTTCTCGGCGTCGCGGCAGCGGACTGCGTGCCGATCCTCCTCGTCGATCCCGCGTCCGGTCGCATCGGCGCGGCGCACGCCGGCTGGCAGGGGACGCGTCTTCGGGTCGCGCAGGCGCTCGTCCGCGCGCTCGTCGGGGCGGGATCGCGCGCGTCCGGGATCGTGGCGTCGATCGGGCCGTCGATCGGCCCGTGCTGCTACACGATCGACGACGCGCGCGCCGACCTCGTTCGGGCGAGCGGCCAGGGCGCGAACCTGCACGAGCGTTCGGACGGCGGGACGACGATCGATCTCTGGTCGGCGAACGTCGCGCAGCTTCGCGACCTCGGCATCGAGTCCATCGAGGTCTCGCGTATCTGCACCCTCTCCGGCGGCCACGATCTCTGGTCGTATCGCGGCCGCGACTCCGAAGGGCGTTACGGGACGCAGCTCGGCTTCATTGGGCGCTTGGGTTGACGGTCACCTTCGACCCCGAAGTGACGGCGGACGAGTTTCGCGGTCGTCGTGTGACGATCATCGGCCTCGGGAAAGGGCGCACGACGGCCGGCCTCGCGCGGTTCCTGGTCGCGCGTGGAGCAACCGTTACGGTCAGCGACCGCGAGTCCGCGGACAAGCTTGGCGAGGGCCTCGCGCGTCTGCAGGGGGTCGAGGTGAAGCTCGTGCTCGGACCTTCGAGCGACGACCTCGCCCTCGCCGATCCGGATTTCGTTTTCGTCATACCCGGCATACGGCCGCGATCACCGACCATCCTGCGCGCCCTCCAGCGGAAGATCCCTGTCCTCACCGAAATGGCGCTCTTCTTCCGGCTCTGCCGGGCGCCGATCGTCGGCGTCACCGGCACGAAAGGCAAGACCACTACCACCACGATCATCGAGCTCGTGCTCTCATCCGGGCGGCGGCGGGTGGTCGCAGGCGGAAACATCGGGACCGGTGCGCCGCTGCACCTCGTCGATGCGTTAACGCCCGACGACCTCGTGGTGCTCGAGCTTTCCAGCTTTCAGCTCGAGACGCTCGCGCACAGCCCTCAGGTCGCGGTCGTGACGAACGTGCTCGAGGACCATCTCGACCATCACGGCACCCGTGACGCGTACATCGCCGCGAAGAAGAACATCGTGGCCTGGCAGGGC
>VBIZ01000051.1 GCA_005880575.1 Chloroflexota bacterium
AATGCGGGTCGCGATCCTGGGCATGGGCGCGATCGGGCACGTCGTCGCGCGAGCCCTCGCGGGTCGCGCCGAGCTCGTGAAGATCGATCGCACGACGGCGCCGCTCCAGGACGGCGAGGCGCCGGTCGATGCGGCGATCGTCACCACGAAGACGCCGGGAACAGCGTGGGCGGCTGAGATCGCCTCGAGGATCCTCGCGCCGGACGGCGTGGCGGTCACGATCCAGAATGGGCTCGGCAATTACGAGACGCTCGTCAAGGATCTCGGCGCCGAGCGCGTGGCCGTCGGCGTTATCTATGTCGGGGCGCAGCTTGTGAACGGAGAGCTCCGCGCGACCGGGCCCGGGAAGGTCGAGCTCGGTCGGCCCACCGCGTCGGCGTCCCGCGCCAAGCTGGACGCGATCGGCGAGCTTCTTCGCGCGGGCGGTATGGATGTGAGCGTCGTCGACGACGCCTGGCCCGCGGTTTGGCGCAAGGTGGTGACCAACGCTGCGGTCAACCCGCTCACCGCGCTCATCCGTCGCACCAACGCGGAGCTGCTCACCGACGCGGTCGCGTCCCGTGTGGCGGACGGCATCGCGCGCGAGGTTGCGCGCGTCGCGACCGCATCAGGCGTGCGTATCGGAGAGGACGAGGCCACCAAGCAGTGGCGCGCGATGGCCGCGCTCACCGGCGCGAACCGCTCGTCGATGCTGCAGGACGTCGAGGCGGGGCGCCCCACCGAGATCGACGCGATCTGCGGAGCGGTCGCTCGGGAGGGCGAGCGTCGCGGCGTCGCCGCTCCGCTCAATCAGGCGATGACGCTTCTCGTCCGCTCGCTCGCGCGCACCTAGGTGGCGACGGCGGTCTTCGTCTTCGAGGCCCGACCGGGCTGATCGCGTTCACCGAGAAGCCACCAGGTGCGCATCGGGCCCTTTCCTTTGACATCAATGGTCCCGCGCGGCTCGCACACGAAGCGATCCTTCAGGAGCTCGTATGTCGCCTCCGTCATCTGGATCTTCCCCGGTTCGCCGTGCGACTCCATTCGCGCCGCCGTATTCACGGGATCGCCCCAGATGTCGAACACGAACTTGCGCCGTCCGATGACTCCACCGATGACCGCGCCCGAGTTGATGCCGATCCTGAAGTCGAGGCAACGCCGTCCGGAGCGGTTGCGTTCGGCTACGTACTCGAGCATCCCGAGCGCGAGCCGCGCGACCGCGTCGGCGTGATCGCGGCGCGGCTGCGGCACGCCGGCGACGCCCATCCAGTTGTCGCCGATGGTGCGGATCTTCTCCACTCCCTGACGATCGGCCAGGCCGTCGAAGACGCTGACGTACTCGTCGAGCAACGCGACCATGTCTCGCGGCGTCAGTTCGGCCGTGAGAGGGGTCGAGTTGACCACGTCGGCGAAGATCATGGTCGCCTCGCCGTAGGCGTCCGCGATCACCTCGTCGCTTTCCCGGAGCCGCGTCGCGATCGGCGCTGGAAGCACGTTCAGAAGCAACCGCTCCGAGCGTGCGCGCTCCATCGCGAGCTGCCGCGCGTAGCTGGCGAGCAGAGCGAACGCGACCGCGGAGATCGTGGCGATGTTCGCAGCGAAAAAAGCCGTGACGACCCAGGCAGGCAGGCCGTTTGCCTCGCGCGGTTGAACGAGTGCGGCGAGCACCACCACGGCGGCGAAGGCCGCCAGCCAGCGAACACCGGGGCCGATGCCCCCGAATACGAGAGCGCAGAACGGCGCGAGGACGGACCAGAGCACCACGGCGCTCGACAATTGGAAACCGCCCAGAGCGAGATGAACGCCGAAGGGAAGCGCGAGGATGATCAGCGACTGGATCTGGCGGGTACGTTCGAAGTGGTGAGTGCGTGCAAACGCGGCAAGGTTCGCGAGCGTGAGCGGAACGTAAGCGAGTGGAAAGCTAGCTGCGACCGACTCTCCGAACGCGTAATAAACACCGGCCCAGGGCGGGACAGACACGAGGATCGCGAGAGCGAACGCGACCAACAAACGCTTGCGTCTCCGGTCCTCGGGCGAATCGGTCGGCTTGCGTCCCATCCCAAGCAGGTGGTCGAGTACTCGCACCGGGTGCATTCTCTCGCGAGGCCGCCGGCCTAGGTCGCGGCCTATCGACCTTGGCGGAGAGCGGCGGCGTACCGCGCATGCGCCGATTGTCCGGCCGGAAAATCGGTACGCAACCGAGGGGAACCTAATCAAGCGGCCGAGCGTTAGGTAGGCGTGAAAGTCATGCTCCCGCTGGTCCTGGTACTCGCGGCCTGCGGCGGCGCAGTTGGCTCACCCGGCCCCTCATCGGCGCTCCCGCCCGAAGCGCGCGCCGCGCTTGAGCAGGTCTACGTCGACAGCCATGCCTACACGCTCCAGGCCGAGCTGTACCGGGATCTCATGCCCGGGCCTGCGCCGACGCCAAAGCGCGGAGTGGGCGGCACGATCTTCCTCCGCCCAGATGTCCAGAGCGACCCGCCCGAAGGGATGCGCGCGGACAAGGTGTGGCTTCTGAATGGGGCGGAGAGCTGGGAAACGGTCCCGCAACCGCTCCAAACGTTCGTCGCGGACCGCCGGAACCACCTCTCGCTCAGCGTCCGCGACGGACCGACATGGGACACGAGTGCGAAGGTGGACGTGGTCTTGCGATTCAGTACAGCGAGCGGGACGTACTTCATCCAGCGGCGGAACGTTCAGATCATCGGAGCGCTGTAACCACCTACAACCGCCGGCCGACCAGGAGCGCAACGGCGGACATCACGACGAACGCGATTCCCATCCAGCTGAACGCGTTCGCGAGGCCGACCGCCTCGGCGAGGAAACCGAAGAGCGGCGCTCCGATCCCGCCGACGTGCGCATTCAAGAGGTAGTACCCGCCGAGGACCGTGGCGCGGCGTCCCGGCGACGCGCTGTCCATTACGAGGGTCTCGGTCACCGTCGAGCGCATTGACCAGAGCAGGCCGAAGACGACCAGCGCGATGAGAAGCGCCTCGTTCGGCACGGCGGTAATCGCGTAGACGGCGGGCCCCATGAGCGCGAGCCCGCCGACCATGACCCGCCGGCGCCCGAAGCGGTCCGACAACCATCCACCGAGCGGAGCCCCGATCACGCCGACGAGCTGCGGAACACCAAAGAAGACGGCGGCGAGCACCGGCGAGACGCCGCGCGCATCCACGAGGTACAGCGCGAGGAACGCGAGCAGCGCGGCAATGCCGAACTGAAATGCGATCGAGAGCGACACGACCGGCCCGACATCGCGGAACACCCGACCGATCTCCCGGAACGCCGCGAATCGGTCGCCGGGCGCGGCGCGCTCTAGGACATGCGGCGCGACAAACCAGAGCAGCGCTCCGAAGACGATCGGCGCCGCCGCGAACCAGATGTACGGCGTTCGCCATGTGCCGGTCGCCGTCGCGAGGATGCCGGCGACGGCGGGCGCCGCGAAGAACGAGAGGTGGCCGCCGGTGATGTGTATGCCCATCGCGGTTCCCCGCACGCGCGGCGAAAACATGCGCGCGATCAGCGCGGCGGCCGGGCCGTGGTACGAGCCCGAAACGATGCCGAGCACGATGAGGAGCGCCAGAAGCTGCCAGTACGAGCCTGCGGTCGCGAGCGCCACGCTCGCCGCGCCCATGAGAAACAACCCTCCGACGATCACGATCCTCGAGCCGACGCGGTCGGCAAGGACGCCCCACGGTGCGTTCGCGAGGCCGGCGGCGATCGAGAACGCCGACACCGCGAATCCGCTCTGGCCGTAGCTCAACGCGAACGCGTCGCGGATCAGCGGCAGCAGCGGATTCAGGAGCGAGTTGGTGACGTGATGCGAGAAGTGCGCCGCGGTGATCGTGCCGAGGAGGACCTGGCCACGCGGTTCCCTGAGCGAGAGCTCCTCCACGGCGGGTTCGGTCGGGACGGTGATCGTCTCTTCGGCGATCGTCGTCATGCGATCTCCTCGAGTTTCATGCCGACGAGAACGTTGTCGATGAGCCGCGTTCTGCCGACTCGCGCCGCAAGCGAGATCAGGGCGCGCTCGGCGGGCCGCGCGAGCTCGTCCAGCGTGAGCGGGTCGGCCACCGACACGTATTCCAGCGCAACGCCGGGTACGGCGGCGGCGCGCTTGACGCCGTCGCGCAGGTTCGTCGGATCGCGCTGGCCGCGTGACCAGTCGTCCTGCGCCGCAAACAAGGCGGCAGAGAGCGCAAGCGCGTTCCGCCGCTCATCGGCCGAGAGGTAACGATTGCGGGAGCTCATCGCGAGGCCGTCGGGCTCGCGCACAGTCGGGCAACCGACCACACCGACGCCGAGACCGAGATCGCGGCTCATCGTTTGTACGACTCGGAGCTGCTGGAAGTCCTTCTGCCCGAAGTACGCGACGTCCGGGCGGACGATCGAGAAGAGCTTGGTGAGCACGGTCGCGACTCCGACAAAGTGACCGGGACGAGCGCTGCCCTCGAGACGCTCGGAGATCGGACCCGGTCGTACACGCGTCGCATCGCCGAGCGGGTAGATCTCGTCGACGGCCGGGGCGAACACCATTGCCGCGCCGATGCGCTCGCACATTGCGAGGTCGGCCGCTTCATCGCGTGGGTATGCCGCGAAGTCCTCGTGTGGCGCGAACTGCGTCGGGTTCACGAAGATCGACACGACGGCGAGGTCGTGCTCGCGGACGGCGCGCTCGATGAGCGAGGCATGACCGTCGTGCAGCGCACCCATCGTGGGGACGAAGCCGATCGAGGCGGCCGCCGACGCCGTGCGGAACGCCCGCGCGTCGGAGCCAAGGCGAAATACCTTCAACCAGCGGCAGTATCGAACGGCGCGTTCCGCCGCGCCTGGTACGCCGGGATCGTCGCGATGGGCGGCCGCTCGATGTCGATGATGTCGTGCATCTCGAGGTGCAGCTTTCCGGCGCCCGCGGCGATGAGCTTCATGGTGAAGTTCGCCTCGTCGAGAAGGTTGGTGCCGTGCGCCTCCCCGACCCGTTTGATCGCTACTTGCAGGACCTCGAAGCTCATCTTCGAAAGGTCGTACAGCGACTGGTTGCGGTGGATCCGCTGCTTCATGTCCACCTGGCCGATCGCACCCAGCCCCGCGTGCTGCAGGGTGTCGACGAGCAGCCCGGTCTCGACGCCGTACCCCGAGAAGAACGGCAGCTGTTCGAGCAGCGTCCGCCGCCCGGCCTGCTCGCCGGAGAGCGGCTGCACGATCCCGGAGAGCTCCGGAAAGAAGAGATTCAGGATCGGGCGCGCCGCGAGCTCGGTCACGCGCCCGCCCCCGGTCGCCTGGAGCTCATCCCCGATGCGAAGTGGGCGCTGGTAGAACGCCTTGACGAACTGGAGATCGGGCCGCATCAGCAGGGGACCGACGATGCCGTAGACGAACTTCGGGTGCGCGCTCGTCACGTCGGTGTCGATCCACGCGACGATGTCGCCGCCCAGGACGTGCAGGCTCTTCCAGAGCGCTTCTCCCTTTCCGCGGTAACTGCCGGTCTCGGGAAGTATTTCGTCGTGGATGAAGACCCGGATACCCTCCTCCTCGGCGATCTCGCGCGTGCGGTCCTCGGACCGCGAGTCGATGACGACGAGCTCGTCGACGAGCGGCACGCGCTCGACGAGGCGTGAGCGGATCGCGCGGATGACCTTCCGGATCGTGGCCTCCTCGTTGAGCGTCGGGAGGCCGACCGAGATTTTCAAATTTTGGCGCTCCTTCGCGTCCACCAGCCTTCGGAGGTCGGCGAACTCGCTCGAGCTGAAGGTGTTTTCGGCGAACCATTTGTCGGTCAGCTCGGCGAGCACGCGGCTGCGCTCGGCACGCTCGACCGGCAGTCGTGTCCGCTCGACGAACATCGGGGAAGCGAGGGGCGCGCTGGTCCGGACGACGAGGGCATTCCGGGCGGCCGCGATGATCGTTTGGCCGACAGGCCCGAGCGGGTCACGTGCGCCTTCGCGGCCGGTAGCACCGAAGACGATGGTGTCGTGCTCGGCGAGCTCGTCCGCGATCACCTTTGCCGGATCGCCGGGCCGCGTTACGAGGCGCTCGACGCGCTCGTCGTACGCGCGCTCGCCGAGGAGCTGGTACAGCGTCTGTGGCTTCCGGCCGCCGGACTCAGTGACGTGAAGCAGCGTGACCGCGCCTGTGCCCGATCGGGCGAGGGCGATGCCGAGTCGGGCGGCGAGCTGTGCGTAGCGGCCACCGCGGACCGGGACGAGGATGCGCTTCGCGCGAGCCGGCCGGCCCTTCACGACGGCGAGATCGCAGGGCGGCTCGCGAAGGATCGCCTCGATGGTCGTGCCGAGCACGTCCCACCCCGGGCGGCGCCAGCCGACGAGCAGCAGGTCGGGCCGCTCGGTCGCGCAGGCTTCCCGGATCGCGTCCCAGGCGACGCGGGCGACGGTCACGAGGCTGCGCAGGTGCCGTCCGGGAAGCTCGGTCGTCAGTGCATCGAGCGCGCGGCGTCGCGCGCGCGCTTCGGGCTGAGCTGAGGCAAGTGTCGCGTCGCCGGTCACCTCGATCGCCGACGCGAGCACGACCTCCCCGTCGCCGGCGAGCGCTGCCGCGGTTTCGAGGAGGCCGCTTTCGCGCTGCGGATCGCTGATCGCGACGAGGACCTTCACGCGGTGCCTTCAAGCACAAGCGGGACCACGCGTTCGGCGAGCACCCGTGACCACGCCATGGCGCGCACGCGCGAGCGGAAGCGAGGACCGGGTTGTCCGAGGGTTCGTTCGATCGCGTCGGCGATGACTTCGCCCGACGCGTCGGGCGGTACATAGGTCGCGGCGTCGCCCGCGAGCGCGCGCAGAGTGGGCAGATCGCTGCAGACGACCGGCAGCCGGTGGAGCGCCGCTTCGAGCAGCGGGATCCCGAACCCTTCGCTCTGGCTCGGCAGGACGAGCGCGTCCGAGAGCGCGTAGAGGTCGGCGATGACCCGATACGGCGCCTTCATCCCGAGGGCGTAGAGAAGGTGAACGCCCTCGATCCCTTCAGCCATGCTCTTTAGCTCGGAGAGATAACGGGCGTTCGCGGCGTTGTGCGGTCCGGGCGGCCCCGTCACGACCAGCATCGCGTCGCGGCCGCGACCGCGAAGTGCCGCCGTCGCGGCCAAGGCGGCCTCGATGCGCTTGCGCCGCGTCAGCCGCGCCGGGAGGACGAGCAGCGGATCGGCGCGGTAGAGGTCGAGCCGCTCGGCCATGCGCGCCCCGGCCGAGGACATCCCGAGCGCGGCGGCGATGTCGACACCATTCGGGACCACGGCGACGGCATCGCGCCGCAGACCGGCGAGCGACGCGAGCTGATCGGCGCGCTCGTCGGACACGGCGACATAGCGAATGCCCGGGTGCGCGCGCGCGATGAGGCCCCAGGGGTCGCCTGGGTGGCGCTCGTTCGCGTACTGCGGATCCGACCACGCGAGGTCGTGTGTCCACGCGATGACGACACCCGGATGGTCGCGCGCGAGCCGCACGAGCGCTTCCGTCAGGGCCAGGTCCTTGTGCATCGTCATGACGTTGTGGACGACGACGCGGTCGGCCTTCGCAACGATCGGTCGAAGCTTGCGCACGAGCCGCTCGACGAGCGTGTCGTGCGCCTTCGTGCGCTCGCCCTGCGCGAGGGATCGAAAGTCGCGAAGCACGCTCTCGTTCCGGGAGTCGACCTCCGGGATGCGCGCGAGCCGCACGCCCTTCGGCGCGCGGCCGCGTCCGGCGACGATCGTGACATCGGCGCCGGCCTGGCTGAGCGCTGTCGCATGCGCGCCCATGACCGCCTCGACACCACCGAGGATCGAAGGGGCGGTGTAGTGGACGAGGACGACGCGCGGGCGCCGGCGGGTCACGCCGGGGCGGCCGCCCTCGCGACCCGGCCGCGGCCGCCGACGATGCGGTCCCCGCGCTGGCTCCGCCGGACGCGGAACGTGACTCGCGTGTCGAAGACGCGCATGTCGCGGACGTCGATCCGATCGAGCCACGGCGGGAGCGCGGGATCGAGCAGGAGCCGCTGCGTGTTCAGGTCGGGCTGCATCCCGAGGAGCGCGCGCAGGCAGAGGAACACCATTCCGGCGGACCAGGCTTGCGGGATGCACGACACGAGGTAATCGGCGGGCCGTGACGAGAACCGCAGGTCCCGCTGAAAACCGCACCAGAGCTCGGGGAGCTGCGCGTTCGGGAAGCGGCGCCCGGCCTCGATCAGCGCGCTGACGACCTCGGCGGCCTCCTCGCGATGACCGTAGCGCGCGAAGCCCTGGACGATGAGCGAGTTGTCGTGCGGCCAGACCGAGCCGTTGTGGTAGCTCATCGGGTTGTACGTGGGGTACCTGCTCGAGAGCGTGCGGATGCCCCAGCCGGTGTACATATCGAGCTCCATCAGGCGCCTCGTGACCGCGGCGGCGCGCTCCGGGCTCGCGATCCCGCACCAGAGCGCATGACCGGCGTTGCTCGTCACCGCAGGGACCTGCTTCTTGTCGCCGTCGAGCGCCTGCGCGTAGCACTGCTCGGCTTCCATCCAGAAGTCGCGCTCGAACCGCGTCTGGAGCTCCTTCGCCTCGCCGCGGAGGCGATCGGCGCGCGTGCGGTCGCCGTCGATGTCGTACAGATCGGCGATGCCCATCTTCGCGGCATAGACGTAGGCCTGCACCTCGACGAGCGCGGCCGGAAGCTTCGACCACTTCCCGTCTGGGTCTGACAGCGACTGCGCCGAGTCCTTCCAGCCCTGGCTACGCATCTCGCCGGGGCGGTGTCCGTACTCGACATACCCGTCCTTGTCCGGATCGCCGTAGGTATCGCACCAGGTGAGCGCCCGTTCGGCGTGGGGGAGCAG
>VBIZ01000052.1 GCA_005880575.1 Chloroflexota bacterium
CAACTGGCAGCTTGCCGCCGGCCTGGCGATCCGAGCAAAACGCGCCACGCCTCGATGGTCGCGATCGGCAGAAGCCGGAGCGGCGTCCAGGGGTCGGCTTCTATCCGGCGACGGATGGCTGCCTCACTGTCGGCGCTGACCACGAGCAACACGCGCTTGCCCTCGCCGACCGGCCCGCCGAGTACGACGAAGCCTTCGTCGACGAGCAGGTTCATGAAGGCCGCGTGCTCGAGCCACGCGACCTGCTCGGTCATCGAACGTGAGTCATCCCACGCGGGTCCGCGCTCGCGTGTGACGAGAAATGAGCTCACGCCAAACGTTTGCGGAGGCGCCCGGCCACGTCGTCGAGCGTCTTGCGGTCTGCGGCGGCACCGTAATGCGGAGGGAACTTGATCCCGAAGTTATCGCCCTCCCACCGCGGGATCACGTGCAGGTGCGAATGAAAGACATCCTGGCCTGCGGCGGCGCCGTCCGCCAGAAAGAAGTTGAGGGCTTCGCAGCGCAATCCGGAAGACCGGAGCGCCGCGGCGACCCGCCGGGCAAGCGACCACATCGCGACCGCCGAAACCTCGTCAACCTCGCCGATCGACGCGGCGTGCTTGCGGGGGACGATGAGGGTGTGGCCCTCGGTGATCGGATGAAGGTCGAGGAACGCCAGAGCATCGGCACCCTGGGCGACGAAGCTCGCTTGCTCTTTACCCTCGACGATCCGGCAGAACACACAGGCGGCCGGTTCGGTCACGAGGCAAGCTCCCGGATGGCGTTCGCGAGGGCTTGCGCGCCGAGCGCGGCGTCCTCGACGGACGCGAATTCACGCGGCGTATGTGAACCGCCGGTCGAGCGCACAAAGATCATTCCCGTGCGCACGCCCGATAGCGCGGGGTTCTGCGCGTCGTGGCCCGCGCCGCTCACGAGCTCGGGCGCCTCGACCCCGACGCTCTTCGTCGCGCGCTTGAGGACCTCGCGGATCTTCGGATCGAGGGACGTGACCGGGACTCGCGCGAGCTCGTCGATGGTCGCCGTAACGCCCCGCGAGCTCGCGACGCTGGTCACCCCGTCGAGCACCTCGCGCACGAGCCCATCGTGATCGCGTGCCGCGCGGAGGTCCAGAGAGAAGACGGCTTCGCCCGGCACCACGTTCTTCGCGCCGGGACGGACCGCGATCTCCCCCACCGTCCCGACCGAGTCCGCGCGGCCGCGCGCGATGCGCTCAACCGCAAGCACCATCTCGGATGCGGCCGCGAGCGCGTCGGCCCGCGCGGTCATCACGGTCGCACCGGCGTGATCGGCCCGACCGCGGATCGTCACGCGCGCGTGGTAGATGCCGACGATGTCGCTCACGATCCCGAGGGGCAGGCCGGCTCCGTCGAGGCGTGGACCCTGCTCGATGTGCAGCTCGAGGTACGCCGCAAGCTCCGCCGGATCGCGCCGCGCCGCGGCGGGATCGCCTCGCTCCCCGAGCGCACGCAGCGCTTCGGCGATCGAAACGCCGTCGCGGTCGCGGCGATCGGCGACGCCGGGCGCGAGGCGACCGAACGAGGCCGCGGATCCGAAGAGCCCGACGCCGAAGCGCGCACCCTCCTCATCGGCCCAGGCCACGACCTCGACCGGCCTACGGAGGCGCACCTCTGCGTCGACGAGCGACTCGAGCGCTTCGACCGCGCAGAGGACGCCGAGCGCGCCATCGAATCGGCCGCCCTCCGGGACGGAGTCGAGATGCGACCCCACGAGGATGGCCTCGCCTTCACCGCCGAATCGCGCGAAAAGGTTCGCGGCCGCGTCGCGCCGCACCTGCGCTCCCTTCGCGGAAAGCCACGTCCCGACGAGATCGCGCGCGCGCTGCTCGTCGGCCGAAAGACCCAGACGCGACACCGCGGCCCCGCTCCCGCCGATCTGCGCAAGCTCGGTCGTGCGGCGCAAAAGGCGCTTTTGGTCGATCACCGGACTTTCTCCGCGAGCTCGTCGGGCGCGAACGATACGTCCGCGAACACCTCGCGCTCGATCGCTCGTGCGAGCGGGATGGCGCGCGCGATCTCGGCCGCGTATTTCGGGTGCCTGCGCGCGGTGTCGCGGGCACGCTCCTCGAGCGGCTCGACGGCCTGACCGCCGCGTCGGTCGGCGACGTACACCAGCTTTTCCGCCGCGGTGCGGGGCGCAAGCTCCGGGTCCAGCACGGCGTAGATCGCGTGCCGCCGCGCCGGCTCGACACAGGAGTCGAGCCCCTCGGCCGCGAGCACGAGCCCCGAGAGGATGTTGTGATCACGTGGATCGCCGTCGAGCAGCGGGCTTCGCCCGATGTCGTGCAGGTATGCCGCGAGAACGGCCCCCTCGCCGTCGATGGACGCGGCGCTCGGCTTGCGACCCGCGACCAAAGCCTCCGCGATGGCCCCGACGACGCGGCTGTGTGTCTCGAGCCACTCGGGGTAGCGGTACCGGCGGTAAAGCTCCTCGGCTTTGGTGGACAACTTTGTCAATCCGCTATTGACACCGGTCGAGGTCCTGACTACGGTCCGCGCCGCAGGGGAGGTGCGCATGGCCGAGTCGGCTGTTCCTGTCGGAGATGACCGCATCATCGCGCACCTGCAATTCGCGCGGGCGGTCGCCTCGCGGTCCATCGATCCTCGATGCCGCGGAGCGGACCGCGAGGATCTCATCGCCTGGGGCGTCGTTGGGCTGGTGCAGGCGGCTCGTCGTTACCGGGGGGACCGCGGCGCTTCGTTCGGGGCATACGCCGCGCGGCGCGTGCGCGGGCAGATCCTGGACGCGCTGCGCGAGCGCGACCCCCTGACGCGAAGCGCGCGACGCGCGTACCGAGCGGCGCAGCGGGCCACCGAGGAAGGAGGGACGGCGTCGGCGGCGCCGCCCTTTGTGGAGGTGTCCCTCGATCGCATCGGCGACGTGGCCGAGGCGCACCCGGTTCAGGCGCATCGGGACGAGCGCTGGCCGGTCGTCGCTGGCGCGCTACGCGACCTCACGCCGCTCGAGCGTCGCGTTCTCGTCCTGTCGTACGGACGCGGGCTGACCCTGCGAGAGATCGGTGCTGAGGTCGGGCTTTCCGAGTCGGGTGTATGCCGCCTTCGGGCCCGGGCGCTTGCTCGCGTGCGATCGGCGTGCGCGGAATCGCCATAGCTCGCCGCTAACGCGGCGAGCGAAGAGGGGTCGCAGGGGATACTTCCCCTGAATTGATCAGATCGGACCTGCGCCGCGCGCGCTTCGCGCGCCTCGTGCGCAATGCGCTAGACGAGCTTCCCGCGGAGTTCCGCGAGCGCATCCGCAACCTCGAGATCGTGATCGAAGATGAGCCCGCGCCGGAGCAGCTCCCGCAAGGCGGAACGCTCCTGGGTCTATACGAAGGCGTGCCGCTCACGCAGCGCGGCGCGCAGGAGCCGTACCTGCCGGACCGCATCTGCATCTTCCGCGGACCGATCGAACGAATCACCGCATCGCCCCGACGCCAGGCCGCCATCGTGCGCGATACCGTCGTGCACGAGATCGCCCACCACTTCGGGATCAGCGACTCGCGCCTCACGGAGCTCGGCCTCGGCGACGCCGATTAGCTACGCGACGCTCTCTCCGTCGGATTGCCGGCGTCGCACCTCGCCCACCGTCCGCCGCAGCAGATCCATCTCCGCCCAGAGGGCCTCGGCGGAGTAGCCGAAGTCAGGCGCGCGCGTGCGAATCTCGGATTCGATAAGCCGGTAGCCGATCGCCACCGTCCCCAGCAGGATCACGGGCGGGATCTGCTCGCCCGCCTCGGCGTCAGTCCGAAGAAGACGCTGGATCGCCGGCCCACGTTCGGCGTCGTCCGCCTCGAGCGCCTGCACCCAAAGCGGGACGCGCCGTTCGAGATACGCGGTCAGACGGCGCTCGAGCTCCAGGCTGTCGCTTCGCTTGAGATCACCCGACGTGGCGTCGGCGATGACCTGGGGCAGGATCGCCGACGCGCGCTGTCGCACCAGCGCTGCCGCCGCGACCCGCGAGCCTGACCTCACGCGAGCAATGAACGCACGAAACCGCGCGCCGTGCCGAATATCGCGTCACCTAACGTCGTATCGCGCTCTTGAACTTTCGCAGGGCCGCGGCCGGGCCGTTCGGGTCCTCGAAGATCGCCGACCCCGCAACAAGTACGGTCGCGCCCGCAGCGACGATGCGAGCCGCGTTGTCGGGCTTGACTCCGCCGTCGACCTCGAGCTCCACCTGGAGCGATCGGGCATCGAGCGCGGCGCGGATCGCCCGCACCTTGTCGAGCGCGCCCTCGATGAACTTCTGCCCCCCGAAACCGGGATGGACGCTCATGACGAGCGCGAGATCGATGGACGAAAGATGCGGCAGAGCGAGGTCGACCGGGGTCTCGGGATTGAGCGTCAGGCCCGCCCGGACGCCCCGACCGCGGATCGCGGCGAGGGTCCCGGGGACGTCGCGCGAGGCCTCCACGTGGATCGTGAGGTAGGTCGCCCCGGCGTCGGCATACCGGTCCACCCATTCCTCAGGGCGCTCGATCATGAGGTGGACGTCGAGGGGAAGACGGGTCGCCTTGCGAAGGTCGGCCACCATCTTCGGCCCAAACGTGAGGTTCGGGACGAAATGACCGTCCATCACGTCGACGTGGACCCAGTCCGCGCCGGCCCGCTCGACCGCGATGACCGCGTCGGCGAGGCGAGCGAAGTCGGCGGAGAGAATGGACGGGGCGAACTTCGGTTCAGCCATGTCTGACTTTCGCCTTGTGGCCGCGATGAGCGGCTGGCATCATCAACACCGGGAGGGCGCTCAATGTACCGTCCGCAGAACCTCCGCATCCCAGGTCCGACATTCGTTCCTCAGGCGGTCCTCGCCGCGTCGGCGAGACCCCTGATAAATCACCGCGGTCCCGAGTTCGCCGCGTTGCTCGCGGCGCTGACTCGCGCTCTGCAGGATTTCCTCCGCACGGAGCACGACGTTCTGCTCCTCACCGCATCGGGCTCGGCGGGACTCGAGGCCGCGATCGCGAACACACTCTCGTCCGGCGACAAGGCGCTCGTTTTCAGCTGCGGCGCATTCGGCGAGCGCTTCGCCGCGATCTGCAAGGCATACGGGGTCGACGCTCGACGCGTCGACGTTCCGTACGGCCGTGCCGTCGATCCCGATCTCGTCCGCGACGAGCTCGCGAAAGAGAAAGGCAAGGACGCCGCGAAGGCCGTTCTCATCACGCACAACGAGACGTCCACCGGCGTGCTGAACCCGATCAAGGACATAGCGGCCGTCGTGCGTGACTCGGGCAAGCTCTTCCTCGTCGACAGCGTCTCCGGCGCCGGATGCACCGAGCTCGAGATCGACGAGTGGGGCATCGACGTATGCGTCACCGCCTCGCAGAAGGCGTGGGGCGCGCCTCCCGGCGTTGCGATGGTCACGATGAGCCCGCGCGCGTGGAAGGCGTACGAGAAGTCGAACCTACCGAAGGCCTATTTCGACCTCGCGTCGTACAAGGCGTCGCTCGAGAAGGCGCAAACGCCCGCGACTCCGGCGGTGACGGTGTTCATCGCGCTGCAGGAATCGCTTCGCCTCATGGCCGAAGAAGGGCTCGAGGCGATCATCCGCCGTCACCGCGATCTCGCGCGCGCGACGCGGCGCGGTCTCCAGGCCGTTTCTTTGCAGCTCTTCGCGGACGAGAGGCACGCGTCCCCCGCGGTCACGGCATTCCGACCGCCGGCGCGCGTCGACGCCCGCAATCTCATCCGCATCCTGCGCGACGACCACGACACGATCGTGGCCGGCGGGCAGGGCAAGATGGAAGGGCAGCTCGTCCGCGTCGCCCACCTGGGCTTCGTGACCCTGCAGGACATCGTGGCGTTCTTCAGCGCGCTCGAGCTCACGCTGCGTGACCTCAACCAATCGGTGGAGCCGGGCGTGGCCATGACCGCGGCGCTCCGCGCTTACGCGGAGAGCCAGCAGCAGACGGCATCGCGTCCCGCAGCCCGCGCATCGTCGACCGCACGGCCGGCGAACGACGCGGTCGCGACTCGTCGCTAACCGTCGCAGCATCGTTCACGTCGCGGACCCTCTTGCCGAAGAGGGTCTCGCGCTGCTCCGCGCGCGCTGCGAGGTCCGCCAGACCACCGGTCTGAAGGAGGCTGACCTCGTCGCGCGCGTCGCGGACATCGACGCGCTCATCGTGCGCAGCGAAACGAAGGTGACGGCGCCGATCATGGACGCGGCGAAGCGTCTCGTGGTGGTGGGGCGCGCTGGTGTCGGCGTCGACAACATCGACGTGCCCGCGGCCACCGCGCGTGGCGTGTACGTCGTGAACGCACCGCTCGGCAACATCGTGGCCGCGGCCGAGCACACGCTCGCCCTCGCGCTCGCGCTCCTTCGGCGAGTCGTCGACGCCGACCGCAGCGTCCGGGCCGGCGAGTGGACCCGTTCGAAGTTCATCGGCCGCGAGCTTCGAGCGAAGACCCTCGGCCTCCTCGGCATCGGGCGCGTCGGCGGCGAGGTCGCGCGCCGCGCCGGCGCCTTCGGCATGACCGTGATCGCGCACGATCCCTTCGCGACCGAGGCGTCCGCGCGCGCCGCCGGCGCTCGCCTTGTCGACCTCGACGAGCTTCTGCGGTCGGCCGACGTCATCTCGCTGCACGCGCCGCTCACCGAGAAGACGCGCGGGCTCATCGGCGCCGAGGCGCTGGCGCGAATGAAGCCGGCCGCCGTGATCGTCAACGCGGCGCGCGGCGAGATCGTCGATCTCGATGCGCTCGCAGCCGCCCTCGAGAAGGGAACGATCGCCGGCGCGGCAATCGACGTGTTCGCGACCGAGCCCCTTCCGGCCGACGCGAAGATCCGGACCGCTCCGCGCACCGTGTTGACGCCGCACATCGCCGGATCGACGGCCGAGGCTCAGACCAACGTCGCGGTGGACGTGGTCGAGCAGATCCTCGACGTCCTCGACGGCAAGCCCGCGCGGTACGCGGTGAACGCCCCACGCCCGCCGTCGGAAGAGGCCGGCGGGATGGCATGGCTGCGCCTTGCGGAGCGGCTCGGCTCGCTCGCGGCGCAGCTCCTCGATGATCGGCCGGCACAGCTCGCGCTCGCATACGGCGGCGCGGTCCTCGAGCTGGACCCCGAGCCGCTGCGCGCAGCGGCGGTGAAGGGCGTCCTCGAGACGTTCAGCGAGCAGCGCGTCAACCTCGTGAACGCGCTTGACCTCGCGCGCTCGCGGGGCCTCGTGATCGCCGAGCGCCGGGAGACCGAGCCGGCGCGGTACGCGTCGCTTCTCTCCGTGAAGGTCGGATCGACGGAGGTCGCCGGCACGCTCGTGCAGGGCGACCCGCGGATCGTGTTCATCGACGGCTTCTGGGTCGACGTTCCGGTGGACGGACACCTCCTGCTGACGAAGCACCAGGACAAGCCCGGTCTCGTCGGACGCGTAGGGACGCTGCTCGGCGAGCACGACGTCAACATCTCGTCGATGCAGGTCGGCCGTCTTCATCCTCGCGGCGAAGCCTTGATGATCCTCACCGTCGACGATGCGGTCCCCGACGAAGTGCGCGCGCGGATCGGCGCGTTCGCCGACATCAACGCGGTGCGCACCGCGCGGCTCGGGGTGTAACGGGGCTTACCAGGAGCGGCGAGCCGTCGCCTTCCCGAGTAAGTACCTCAAGCCGTAGATCGCGTGAGGCGCGCGGTCGCGCGCCAGGTCGATGGGTTAACCTCGCGGCCATGGAATCCTCACGTTTCGAGCGCACCGTGCGCACTGAATCGAGCGAGATCTTCGCAATCTACGGCGGTGCTCGGCGCGTCGGGCGCATCGATCTGCATTACGGCCGCTTCGAGGTCCACGGCACGCTCCTTCTCGAGGTCGATCTCACCGACGACGAGCTGCAGCAGGTGATCGACCAGATCGACGAGGAGCTCGTGCAGACGCACGATCCCGAGCGCGAGGACTTTC
>VBIZ01000118.1 GCA_005880575.1 Chloroflexota bacterium
TGCCCAGGTTCGTGCCAAACGCGCCGAGCGCCGCGACGTGGTCGGGCTCGGCGTCAGCGAGGAGCGCGGCGCCCTGACTGCACGCCGCGTACAGCGAAGCGGTCTTGAGCTCGATGCGGTCGAGGTACGCGGCCTCGCTCGGGAGCGATCGCGTCGCTGTGATCTCGCCGAGCTCGCCGTCGCACAGGGCGAATACGGTTTGCGCGACGATCGCGATGACCTCGGGTTTGGGCAGGACCGCAGCGAGCGCGTAGGCCTTCGCGAAGAGATAGTCGCCGACGATGAGGGCGACATCGTCGTTCCACTTCGCGTTCACCGTCCGGATGTTCCGGCGCATCTCCGCGCGGTCGACGACGTCGTCGTGGACGAGCGATGCGGTATGGACGAGCTCGAGCGATTCAGCGAGGTTGAGCACGACCTCACGATCCTGACCGGGGCCGAATCGCGACGAGAGGAACACGAGCGTCGGCCGCAGGAGCTTGCCCGGCGTGGTGAAGAGATGCGCGACCGCATCGCGGAAGACCGGATGCGCGCCACGCCCCACATCGAGGAGACGCCGCTCGAGCTCACGCAGCTCGCCCTCGACGGGTGCATAGAAGGTAGCGCTGGCGACCGCCCTCACGCGGCCGAGTTTAGGGACGAATCCGCGGTTTGCTCAGGGCTTGCGCGTTCGCCCTGGAGGCGGGGTCGGCTGAGGCCCGGGCGGCTGCGTGGCGCCCGGCTGGCCGCTCGACCCGGGCGAGGGCGACGGGCTTTCGATCGGCCGCGGCGCAAAGCCGCAGATCCGCCAGCTGAATCGCCCGTTGTAGCTGTAGGCGCCGGACACCGCGCCCTGCGCCCAGGCGTTGTAGTCCCTCTGCCAGTCCAGGAAGGGCGCCCGAAGATTGATCCCGCACGAGGTGTAGAAGGTGCGGTCGTCTGTGGTCGGCTCGGTGCCCTGCACGTAGTGCTCGGTGAAGCGATAGCCGGGGCAGTTCGGACCAGGAAGAAGTCCCGAGCCGTTGCCGCCGTACAGCGAGGGGTTCACGCAGACGACCTTGTCGACGATCCCATCCGGACGCGCGTACCAATCGGC
Organism: Chloroflexota bacterium; assembly: GCA_005880575.1. Classification (GTDB taxonomy): domain Bacteria; phylum Chloroflexota; class Limnocylindria; order P2-11E; family P2-11E; genus 3-1-20CM-2-70-9. Next base: position 1,076 of record VBIZ01000118.1, read on the forward strand.
CGGCAGGCTGGCGACGACCGTCTTCATGTAATCGCGCCAGAGCACGCCGGGCCCGAGCGCCGACGAAATGCCGCGCATCTCCGAGTTGTCGGAGTTGCCCATCCAGATCGCGGTGAGCCGCTGCGGCGTGAAGCCGATCGCCAGCACGTCCTGCAAGTTGTCGGTGGTTCCCGTCTTGAGAGCGGCAGGGCGGCCGATCGAGGTCCACGGGCCGAACACGAACGAACCCTGCGGATTGGTGTTGTCCTTCAGGATGTCGGCCAGGACCCAGGCATAGCGCTGATCGATCACGCGCCGGCCCTCGGGCTTGGAGTAGTCCTTCACCACCTTCCCTGACGGGTCGACGATCTTGAGGATGAAGGTCGGCTCTACGCGAACGCCCATATTCGCGATGACCTCGTATGCGCTCGCCATATCGATGAGGCGCATCTCGCCGGCGCCGATCCCGAACGAGAGGCCGAGCTGCGAGCGATCCCAGTCGCGGTTGATCCCAAGCAGGTGGACCGTGTCGATGATCGCGTCGACGCCCACGGTCCGCGTGACCTGGAGCGCCGGGAGGTTGAGCGATTCTCGCAGCGCCTGCCGGATCGTTACCGGCCCGTGCTGCTCCTTCGTCGCGTCCTTCGGGCTGTAGCTCTTGCCACTGCCGTCGGGCATGTTGAACTGGATGTCGTAGAGCTGGGTCGACGCGGTCATGCCCGCCTTCAACATCCCGGTCAGGTACGTGAAGAGCTTGAACGTCGAACCCGGCTGGCGGAATGCGATGCCGGCGTGGTCGTAGTCGCCCTGCACCTGGGGCGTGTGCATGTAGTAGTCGTAGCTTCCGACGTACGCGAGGATCTCGCCGGTGGTCGGGTCCATTGTGATGAGCGCGGCGTTGTTCACGTTGTTGCCCTTGAGGGCGTCGACGTGCTGGCGCACCTCTTTCTCGGCGAGCTGCTGCATGTTCCAGTCGAGCGACGTGTAGACGTCATAGCCGCCGCGGTACGCGGCCTTCTCACCCAGGACCTGCACGAGCTGCTCGCGGACACGGAAGGTGAAGTGCGGCGCGTAGAGCGATGTGCTCACCCGCTTGACGACGATCTCCTCGTTCTTCGCGGCCTCGGCTTCGGCCGCCGACGCGTAGCCGTTGTCCACCATCGCATCGAGAACGAGCGCGCGTCGCGCCTTCGCCCCCTCCATGTTCTGGATCGGGTCGTAGTCCGACGGTGCCTGCGGGAGGCCGGCGAGAAGCGCCATCTGGCCAAGGGTCAGCTGGTTCAGGTCGGTGGTGCCGAAGTAGGTAGCGACCGCCGCCTTCAGGCCGTAGGCCTGGTTCCCGTAATAGATCTGGTTGAAGTACATCTCGAGGATCTGGGACTTGCTGAACGTCCGGGTCGCCTCGATGGCGAGGATCGCCTCCTTGATCTTGCGGGTCAGCGTCGGGTCATCACCGAGGAGACGCGTCTTGATCAGCTGCTGCGTGATCGTGGAGCCGCCCTGACTGATCCGGCCGCTCGCGCTGTTGACCTGGATCGCACGGATGATTCCGCCGATGTCGACGCCGGGGTTGGTCCAGAAGCTTTTGTCCTCGATCGAGATCGTCGCGTCCTGCATGCGCTTGGGGACGGCGTCGATCGAGATGAGGTCGCGCCGTTCGTCCGACAGCGTGTAGAGCAGGTGCTCGCCGCTTCGGTCATAAATGTGCGTGGTGAGCGGCACGGGCACCGTCGCGAGGTCGCTCGCCGCGGGAAGATCCGACGCGAAGTAGCCGAACGTCGCCGCCGCCGCGACCCCGACGAAAGCGAGGCCGGCAAACAGGACCGCCGTGAGCACCCCCGCGAAGGTGCCGACCGGCCGCACCGCGCTGACACGGCGCGAAAGACGCCCGCCCGTCCGGGCAGGAAAACGGTAGGCACGGTAAGCCCGGCCAGGAGCTATCCCCTTGATGGACATCTGGTCTGGTTAACGCTCGGGATGCACGGTTCGTGCCATTAGCCGAGGCAGTGGTCGCCTAGCGCCGTGCAAAGCGTCCATACAAGCGAGCGCTAAGCGCAGCCCAGCCCCGCACGGGGCGCGCCTGGAGCGATTCGCGCAGGAAGCGCTGCGCCTCCCGGGCGTCGCCCTCCCACCCTTCGATCAGCAGCCGATCCTCTGGGCGGAGCGAGTTCGCGGGGCCGCGCCGCTCCATCGCCATCTCCGCTAGAGACATCCGGTCATAGAGCTCGGCAACCGCTGCGGCCGCCGGAGCGGCGTATTGCGCGAGGATCGCGCTGTATCGGGCGAACTCGCCGTTCTCGAGCGTCACCGCCTGCTTCGTCTGGTCGAACATCGTGGTGAGCTCGAGGTTGGCCGCGAGCTCGCGGTCGACGGCGTTCACGGCTTCCGTGAGCTCGCGCCGCTCGTCCGGGTCGGGCGCGATAGGGCGCGCGAGCCAGCCGGCCAGCGCGGCGGCCGCGGCGACTACCGCGGCGACGAGGTACGGCACATCCCCATCGTCCCACGTCGGCGCTGTATCCATCGCGCGCATGTCTTTGATACATCACGTGTATGATGCGCGGCAATGCTCCGACCGCGCGAGCGGACACTCGCGACGCCGTACTTCCCTGTCGGCGGTCCCGTCCCCGCGGCCGACCTCGTCGGTCGCGAGACCTACCTGCGACGCCTTATCGAGCGGCTCGAGGACGGCCAGCACGTCCTCATCTCCGGTCCCCGCCGGATCGGCAAAACGTCGATCATCATCGAGGCCCTGCGCCGGCTGCGCCGCCACGGCGCGTACACCGCGTACGTCGACTGCCTCGGCGCGACCGACATTCGTGGACTGGGCGAGCGTCTGGCGGACGCGGTGCTGCAGAACCTTTCGGGTGTCGAGCGGAGCTTCGAGCAGGCCAAGGCGATTGCAGCGGGGATGCAGCCGACGGTGAAGGTGAAGTACGAGCACGTCGAGCTCGCGCTGCAGCTCGCCCGCGAGACGAATGCCCAGCGTTTCTTCGAGGGCGCCCTCGACCTCGCACAAGGCCTGGCCAAGCGCTCGGGCAAGCGGGTCGTGGTGGTGCTCGACGAGTTCCAGGCCGCAGGCCGGCTTGGGCCGCGTGTGTTCGATGTCATGCGCACCCGGTTCCAAGCGCACCGCGGCGTGAGCTACGCGTTCCTCGGGTCCGAGCAGGGCATCCTCGAGGAGCTCTTCAGCGCGAAGGGGCACGCGTTCTACCGCTTCGCCGTGCCGCTCGATCTCACGGATGCGGGCGGGCACCGCTTCGGGATCGACCCGGACGATTGGCTCGAATATCTGAAGGCCAAATTCGCCGCGAAGAAGATGACGATCGACGATGCGAGCGTCGACCGCCTCCTCGATGCGACGGGCGGCCATCCTCAGGACACGATGCAGGTGTGCGCGGCGCTTTACTACCTGATGCGCGACGCTGGCTCGCGTAGCGTGACGCCCGACCTTCTCGAGGTCGCATACGAGCAGGCCATGCGCGAGCTGGAGCGGCCGTTCGCGCTCCACTGGACCGAGCTCGGGTCGCACAAGTACCTGCAGCAGGTCGCGAAGCGCATCGCTCATCGCGCGGTGCTCTATGCGGCGGACGCGGACGGAGGCGCCGTGCCGCGTCCCGAAGTACTGCGCGCGCTCGCCGCGCTGCAGGAGCGCGGTCTCGCCGTGCGCCTCGGGCGCGGCCGCTACGACTTCGTCGAGCCGATGTTCGGCGAATACGTGCGCCGCCTCGATGAGGGCCTCATGTCACCGGGTACTCTTCCGGCGCGATGACTAGCAGCGGCCGCCAACCCCCTATCGAGCCCCGCGCCGGTGTGAAGGTCCGCTTTGGACCGGACCGTCGGGTGGGCGAGCTCGTGCGGCCGTCACCGAACGGCGAAGAGTGGCTGGTCAAGGATCGGTTCGGGAAATTCTGGGTGGCGACGAACCGGCTGGTGCTGGAGGACGAAGAGACCGCAGCGCATTGAGCGCCGCGGCCTCTGTCGCCTTCGCGCTATGCCACGCGTCGCGTCAGGCGACTACGCCGCGCCGGCCGCCCATCGCCCGCCAGATCAGGAGCACGATGATCGCGCCGATGACCGAGCCGATGATGCCCGCGGCCGAGAGCGTCAGCGTCCCACCAAAGATGAGAGCCGCGAGCGTTCCACCGACGAACGAACCGACGATCCCCAGGACCATGGTCCCGAGCCAGCCCATCGGGTCCGGGCCTGGCACGAGCGCGCGCGCGATGAACCCGGCGATCAAGCCGACGACCGCGAAGACGATCAGCCCCCAAAGGTCCATACAGACACCTCCGTTTTGTTAGGGATCTCTCGTCTGCACCAACCGTGCCGCCGCCGAGCAGGCCCCGGCTGCAGTACCCCCGAGGCGAATCGAACGCCTGTCTACGGCTCCGGAGGCCGTCGCTCTATCCGCTGAGCTACGGGGGCGGGCGGGCCCAATTCTAGGTCTCGGCAACTGCTAGCGTGGCCGTCGACAGATGACCGCGGGCACGACCACGCGCGAGCGCGACAAAGAGCTCTCGCTCGTACAGCACCTCGGCGAGCTCCGGAGCCGTCTTGTCGTTTCGGCGATCGCACTCGTCGTTGGGACAGCCATCGCGTTCTACTTCGGGACGCAGCTCATCCGTCTTCTCCTCATCCCCGTGGACTGCACCTTCATTCCGACGTACTCGTGCCACGAGCCGCCGACGACGCTCGTCTCGTTCAGCCCGACCGAGAACTTCACGACGTACTTCCGCGTGGCGCTCTTCGCGGGGTTCGCGCTGGCGATGCCGGTGATCCTGTATGAGATCTACGCCTACATCGACCCAGCGCTTCTCCCGAAGGAGCGCCGCTTCATCCGGTTTATGGGCCTACCGGTCATCGGCCTCTTCCTCGCCGGAATGCTGTTCTGCTACTTCCTCCTGCTGCCGAACGCGATCAAGTTCCTCATCAATTTCGGCGACGAGGTGATCAAGAACCAGCTTCGCGCGGCCGACTATCTCTCGTTCGTCACGATCTTCATCCTGGGGATGGGCCTGATCTTCGAGGTTCCGGCGGCGATATTCGCCCTCATCAAGATCCACGTCATCACGCGGCAGTGGCTCGCCAAGCAGCGCCGCTACGCGATACTCGCGGCGTTCGTCATCGGCGCGATCATCACGCCCACGCCGGACCCCTTCAACCAGACGCTGGTCGCGGTCCCGATTTATCTCCTGTTCGAGCTGGGTTTGTTCCTCGCACGCTTCGCCTGAGCTCCTCGAGCCGCGCCCGGAGCTTCGCCTCGGCGCCGAGGTCGGTCGGCTCGTAGTACCGCCGCCCGGCGAGGGAATCCGGCAGGTACGTCTCGTCCGGCGCGACGTGACCTTCGAAGTCGTGCGCGTACTTGTATCCCCGGCCGTATCCCTGCTCGGCCATCAGCCGGGTGGGCGCGTTGCGAAGGTGAAGGGGCACCGGGTCCACCCGCGTCTCGGCAAGGTCGTGCTGGAGCTCGCCGAGACCGCGCTTCAACGAGTCCGACTTTGGCGCGAGGGCGAGGTACACGGTCGCTTCGGCAAGCGGGAAGTACGCCTCGGGCAGCCCGATGAGATGGGTCGCCTGCTGGGCAGCACTCGCGATGACCAGAGCCTGCGGGTCCGCGAGCCCGACGTCCTCGCCCGCGAGGATGACGATGCGCCGCGCGATGAACATCGGATCCTCGCCCGCGTCGATCATCCGCATGAGCCAGTACAGGGCGGCATCCGGGTCCGAGCCGCGCACGCTCTTGATGAACGCCGAGATCGTGTCGTAGTGCTGGTCGCCGGCGCGGTCATAGAGGAGGGAGCGCCGCTGGAGCGCCTCCTTGACCTCGTCGATCCCGACGGGCTTCTTCCCCCCGGGTCCGGGCACCGCGGAGTCCGCCGCCAGCTCGAGCGCGTTGAGGGCGACGCGCGCGTCACCGTTGCTCAGGGCGACCAGACCGTCCATAGCATCTTTGGTGAGCTCGACCGAACCGCCGAGGCCGCGCTCGTCGGCGAGGGCACGTTCGACGATCACCCTCACATCGTCTTCGGTGAGCGGCTTCAGCGTGAACACGCGGGATCGCGATAGGAGCGCCGAGTTCACCTCGAACGACGGGTTCTCCGTGGTCGCGCCCAGGAGGGTGACGTCCCCGTTCTCGACGTACGGCAGCACCACGTCCTGCTGCGCCTTGTTGAATCGGTGGATCTCGTCGATGAAGAGGACCGTGCCCTGATTGGTGAGACCGCGGAGCTTCCGCGACTCATCGATGATCTTGCGCAGCTCGGCCACACCCGAAGCGACGGCGGAGATCGCCACGAAGCGGGAATTCGTACGCTTCGCGCCGATCGCCGCGAGGGTCGTCTTCCCGGTGCCCGGCGGACCCCACAGGATCATCGACGGCAGCTGCCCCGCCTCCATCGCCTTCCGCAGTACGCGGCCCTTCCCGACAAGATGACCTTGCCCGACGAACTCATCGAGGTCGCGCGGTCGCATTCGCGCGGCGAGCGGTTGGGCCTGCGTCATTCCGCGATTGTCCCACCGCAACCGATTTGCCGCTTCCTGACCTATAAACAGTCGCTTATCCTATGAGATCGTGGAACGTGGAGGGATCCTGAGCCCGTCCAGCCTGCGCGAGCTGCGGAGCTATTACCGCGCGCTCGGCGACGTGAATCGTCTTCGTATCGTCCACATCCTCGTCACCGAAGGCGAGCAACCGGTCTCGGAGCTCGCGCGCCGCCTGCGGATCAGCCAGCCCCTCATGTCCTGGCACCTGCGGCGCTTGCGACGTGCCGGGATCGTGCGGATGGAGCGTGTGGGGCGCGAGGTCCGCTGCTCGTTCGATCGCGAGCAGTTCGCGGAGCTCAACGCTCGCGGCTTTCGCCTACTCATGAACCGAGCCGAGGCGCAGGCGTGAGCCACGGAGTCGTACCGGATCGGCTTGCCGAAGGCGCGCGGGCGGGCATCGGGCCGTTGGCCCGAGCGCTTGCCGGCATGGGCATATCGGCGAACGCCGTGACGATCGCCGGGGGCGTGCTGACGATCGTCGGCTCGGGATTCGTGGCCGCATCGTGGCCGCTTCCGGCGCTCCTCGTCCTGCTCGTCGGGACCCTCGCCGACACGCTCGACGGGCAGCTGGCAAAGGCGGCCGGCGGCGGCACGCGCCTCGGAGCCTTCCTCGATTCGACGGTCGACCGCATCGCGGACGGGGCGCTGTTCGTCGGGGCGGCCGGGGCCGGCGCGAACCTGGGCCAGCCCCTTCTCCTCTGGTCCTCCCTCATCGCGCTCGTCGCGTCGTCCCTGGTCCCCTACGTGCGCGCGAAAGCCGAATCCCTCGGCGTGAGCGCGAGCGTCGGCCCGGCCCCGCGCGAGGCGCGCATCGTCATCTTCCTCATCGGTCTCGCGGCGTGGGCCTTGTTCGATCTCGAGGCTCTGTTCGTCGCCGCGATCTTCGTCCTCGCCGTCCTCTCGACGATCACGTTCGCTCTCCGGGTGGTCCACGTGAGCCGCAAGCTATCCACAAGAGAAAGGTAGATATCCGAAGGCATGGCGATCGCCAAGAAGAGAAAGAAAGCGTCAACGACGCGTCGCGGAAACAAGCGGATCCGCGTCGCGATCATCGGTGTCGGTAACTGCGCGAGCTCGCTCGTGCAGGGCGTTCATTACTACCGCAACGCCAAGCCCGGCGACCGTGTCCCCGGAATCATGCACGTCGACCTCGGCGGTTATCACATCCGCGACGTCGACTTCGTCGCCGCGTTCGACGTCGACCGCAACAAGGTCGGCAAGGACCTCGCCGACGCGATCTATCAGGCGCCGAACAACACCTACCGCTTCGCGGACGTGCCGCGGACCGGCGTGAAGGTGTCGCGCGGCATGACCCACGACGGCATCGGCAAGTACCTATCGGAGGTCGTAAAGAAGGCGCCCGGCGCCACCGACGACGTCGTCGGGATCCTGCGCGATCGCGAGGTCGATGTGGTCGTCAGCTATCTGCCGGTGGGTAGCGAGGAAGCCACGAAGTGGTACGTCGAGCAGACGCTCGAGGCCGGCTGCGCGTTCATCAACTGCATCCCGGTGTTCATCGCGCGGGAGCCCTACTGGCAGAAACGCTTCGCTCAGAAGAAGCTGCCGATCATCGGCGACGACATCAAGTCACAGGTCGGCGCCACCATCACGCACCGCGTCCTCACACGTCTCTTCATGGATCGGGGCGTCCGCCTCGACCGGACCTATCAGCTCAACTTCGGCGGCAACACCGACTTCCTCAACATGCTCGAGCGTGAGCGCCTCGAGTCGAAGAAGATCAGCAAAACGAACGCGGTGACCAGCATGCTCGACTACCCGATGGACGCGAAGGACGTCCACGTCGGTCCGTCCGACTACGTTCCGTGGCTCCTCGACCGCAAGTGGTGCTACATCCGGATGGAGGGCACGACCTTCGGCGACGTTCCGCTGAACGCGGAGGTCAAGCTCGAGGTCTGGGACTCGCCCAACAGCGCCGGCGTCGTGATCGACGCAATACGCTGCTGCAAGCTTGCGCTCGACAGAGGCCTCGGGGGCACGATCGTCGCGCCGTCGGCGTATTTCATGAAGTCGCCGCCGCGCCAGATCCCCGACGACCGGGCGCGTGAGGGCGTGGAGGAGTACATCAAGGGAAAGTCGAGCCAGCAGACGCTCAGCGGGTCAGCGAGCTAGATGTTCGACCGTCTGCTCCACGGATCGGCGTTCTGGGGCTGGCGCGTCGGCGCGTCGCTGGCGCAGCGCCTGCCCTCGTGGATCACCTACCCCGCCGCCGTGGTCGGTGGCGAGATCGCGTATCTCCTCTGGGTCGGTCGGCGCAGGGTCGCCAAGCAGAACTTCGCCGTCGTGCTCGCCCTCCCGGCGGGCGACCGCGAGGTCGCACGCGTGGCGCGGCGCTCATTCCGCAACTTCGCGAAATACCTCGTCGAGATCATGCGGTTCCCGAGCCTTGAGACTGAAGACTTCGCGAAGCTGGTCACGGTCGATCCGCGCTCGTGGTCGTATTTTCGAGCCGCCCGAGAGCACGGGCGCGGCCTGATCTTCGTGTCCATGCATTTCGGCAACTTCGAGATCGGCGGCGCGCGGATCGCCGACGAGATCCCGCTGAACGTCATCGCCGACGAGCTCGAGAACCAGCGCCTCATGGATCTTCTCGTCGCGAACCGCGCGCACAAGAACGTGAGGCTGCTGCCACCCGAAGGAGCCGTACGCCAGGTCCTCCAGGCCCTTCGCCGCAACGAGATGGTGGGTCTCATGATGGACCTCGGGCCGCGAGCGAAAGAGCTGGACAACGTCGAGGTCATGTTCTTCGGCGAGCTCACCGCGTTCCCGACCATCGCCGCGAACCTCGCCCGAGTCTCGGGCGCGCCGATCGTGGTCGCGGCGGTGACGAGGGAGCGCGACAACACCTTCCGCGGCGTCGCGCTGCCGCCCATCTTCGTCGAACGGACCAAGCAGGCCGCCCACGACATCGAGCACACCACGCAGGCGATCGTCCACGGCCTCGAGCAGCTCGTCCGCGGCGATCCCGACCAGTGGTACATATTCCGCCCCATGTGGACCCGGCCCGAAGGCACCGCTTAGACCATGGGCGCGACGCGGGCGCTCGCGAGGGCGGCCGAGCGGGTCCTGCCGCGGGTTCCGCCCGAGTGGCAGGGGCCGATATCCGAAGTCGTTGGAACGATCGCGTATCTCGCGGCGCCGCGCGGCCGCGCCGCCGTCCGCGCGAACCTCGCCACGATCGCGCCAGGGCGGGCGCTCAGCGCGCGCCGGGTGTTCGTGAACCAGGTCCTGCAGTACCTCGAGGTGTTCCACATACCGCGCCTTGATCGCGCCCGCTTCGAGGCGGTCGTCCGTGTCGAGGGTTGGGAGAACTTCCTGTGCGCCCAGCGTCTTGGCAAAGGTGTGATCTTTGGCAGCGCGCACCTCGGACCGATCGCACTCGTCGGCCAGGTGCTCATGACGCGCGGCTACACCCTCACGCTTCCCGCCGAAAAGACCGACTCCGAGTTCATGCGCGCCGTGAATCGCGCGCGGCAGGCGCAGGGGCTCGTGCTCGTGCCGATCGATTCGGCGCTCGGGATCCATCGGGTGATCCGCGACAGCGGAGTGCTCGGGGTCCTCGCCGACCGTGCGGTCACCGGCGTGGGCCAACGGGTCGAGTTTTTCGGGCGGCCGGCGTTACTCCCGTCCGCGCACGTCGCGCTCGCGCTCCGTACCGGCGCGGCCCTGCTTCCTGCCTTCGCCTGGCGCGAGAAGGGCTTCCTCGTCGCGCGGATCGAGGAGCCGCTCGAGCTCGTGTCGACGGGGGACCGCGACGCCGACGTTCGCGCCGGCGTGCGCCAGTTCGCCGCCCATCTCGAGCGCTACGTCAAAGAGCACCCCGAGCAGTGGTCGGTCTTCGAGCCGGTTTGGGATTCCGACAAGCCAGATGAATGAGCGACGAGGGGTTCACCCCCGAGGAGCGAGTCCGGCAGCCTTGAGCCCGTGGCGAGTCACGGAGCCCAGGGCGACGGGACGAGCTGCTTAATTGGGTAGGGCTGATCTGCACATGCACAGCGAGCTGAGCGACGGCCTGTCGTCCATCGACGAGATCCTCCATTCCGCGGAGCGGGCCGGGCTCGACGTCATCGCGCTCACCGATCACGACGACGTCCGCGGCGCGTTCGCGATGCGCGAGCTCGCCGCGCGGCGCTCGAGCCCCGTCGAGGTGGTGACGGGAGCGGAGGTCACGACGCGATCCGGCCACCTTCTCGCCCTCTGGATCGAGGACGAGATACCGATGTTCTGCTCGCTCGCGCAGGCGCTCGACTTGATTCACAAGGCCGGCGGCATCGCGATCGCGCCGCATCCGCTCTCGTACCTCACGTTCTCCATCGGCGAGGGCGCCCTCCGACAGGTCTCGGCGCACGGCGACGGCGCACGGATGGTCGACGCGATCGAGCTGCGCAATCCGTCGTACGCGGGGCGCGTCCGCGCTTCTCGCGCGCTGTGGCTGAACACGCACGTGCTCCGCGTCGCGGCGACCGGATCGAGCGACGCCCATCACGCGGCGCTCGTGGGCACGTGCTGGACCGACTTTTCGGGAGACACCTCGGAGGACCTGCGGACCGCCCTCCGAGCGCACCAGACGACGGCGAACGGCCGAGGCTGGACGCTGCGCGAGCACCTTGACGGCGCCGCCAAGCAGCAGTGGCGATCGATGGTCCGCGACCCGATCAAGCGCGCCCGACGCACAATGACCCGCGCTGGGGGCGTCAAGAACAAGAAGAAATGAAGCGCACATGAAGATCGGGATCGTCTCGCCCTACGCGTACCCGCGGCCGGGCGGAGCGAACTCATACATCCGCGAGAGCTATGAGGAGCTGCGCCGCTTGGGGCACGACGTCCGGATCATCACCGCGCCGTGGGGCGACGACCCGCCGGCTCAGGACGTCATCCAGATCGGCCAGGCGATCGCCGTTCCGTACAACGGCGCGATCGGCCGGATCACGCTGTCCCTGCGGCTCGAGTGGCTCGTGTCGCGCATGCTCGACCGCGAGCGGTTCGACATCATCCATCATCACGAGCCGCTCGTCCCTTTTCTCTCGATGCAGATACTCGACTCGGCGCGTTGCCCGCAGGTCGCGACGTTCCACGCCTTCGGGGGCTTCTCTTTCTCTTACTGGGCCGGCCGGCCGATCGGCAACCGGTACATGAACAAGCTCGATGCGCGGATCGCGGTGTCGAGCGCCGCGCGCCATTTCATCTCAACCTACTTCCCCGGTGACTACAAGATCATCCCGAACGGCGTCGACGTGCAGTTCTACTCGAGCGCCAAGCCCTTCCCGGAATACAACGACGGCAAGATCAACATCCTGTTCGTCGGCCGGCTGGAGCCGCGGAAGGGCGCGATGTACCTCATGGAGGCCTACGCGAAGCTCAAGCCGAAGCATCCGGAGCTTCGCTTGATCCTCTGCAGTGTCGGACCGCTGCTCGGGAGGCTCCGACGGTTCGTCCGCGAAAATCGCCTCGAGGACGTCCTTTTCGCGGGTCGCGTCTCCGACGTCGACAAGGCCCGCTTCTACAAGACGGCGCACATCTTCTGCGCGCCATCCACCGGTCAGGAGTCCTTCGGGATCGTCCTCCTCGAGGCCATGGCTGCGGGGCTGCCGGTCGTCGCGAGCGACATCCACGGGTACAAGCGTGTCGTACAGCGAAATGTCACCGGCCTCCTGGTCGAGCCCCGGGACCCCGACTCCATCGCGGCGGCTCTCGAACGGCTGCTCTGCGAGCCCGCCCTGCGCGAGCGGCTGGGCCAGGCCGGCGCCAGGCTCGCGCCCCAGTACGACTGGTCGCACGTCACGGCGCAGCTCGTTGAACTCTACGAAGACGTCATCCGTAAGAGAGGCGTGCGCTAGAGTCTCGGCCCGAGGGGGTGGTCCTCGTGTTCAACCGTCAGATCGCCGCGTTTTCGGTCGCGCTCGCTCTCTTGCTCGCGGCCTGCACGCCGGCACCCAAGGGCAGCGGCAGCTCGCCGACCCAGTCGGGGGCCGCCGCCGAGCAGCCGCAGCCGGGTGGAACGCTCACCTTCATCGTGAACGCAGAGCCGCCGTCGTTCGATGGGCACCGCGAAACGACGTTCGCGCTGCTGCATCCGATCGCGCCGCACTACAGCACGCTGTACAAGTTCGACCCGACCGACCTTACGAAGGTCATCCCCGACGTCGCTGCGGCGACGCCCGAGGTCTCCGCCGACAAGCTGACGTACACGATCAAGCTCCGCACCGACGTGAAGTTCCACGATGGCACGAAGATGACGAGCGATGACATCGTCGCGACGTACCAGAAGATCATCTTCCCGCCGACCGGTGTGCTCTCGCCGCGCGCGGGCGCGTACGCCGCGGTCGAGACCATCAGCAATCCGGCGCCCGACAGCGTCGTCTTCAAGCTGAAGTACCCCTCCGCCTCGTTCGCCACGAACCTCGCCTCGCCGTGGAACTTTATCTACAGCGCGGCGAAGCTGAAGACGGACATCCACTGGTACGAGAAGAACATCATGGGCACGGGCCCGTTCACATACGTCTCGAACACCAAGGGACAGGACTGGGTCGGCAAGAAATTCGCCGACTACTTCGGCAAGGACAAGAGCGGCGTCCAACTGCCCTACCTCGACGGGTACAAGGCGCTCATCATCACCGATGCGAACGCCGAGGTGAACGCGATCCGGAGCAAGCAGGCTTCGATCGAATTCCGCGGCTTCACTCCGCAGCAGCGCGACACCCTCTCAGGTGCGCTCGGGACCTCGCTCGCGATCCAGGAAGCGCCGTGGATCTGCGTGAACTACGTCGTTCCAAACACCAAGAAGAAGCCGTTTGACGACGTTCGCGTTCGCCAGGCACTCACGCTCGCGATCGACCGCTATGCGGGTAGCACGTCGCTCCAGAAGATCACAATCGTGAAGGACGTCGGCGGGCTCATGCGGCCCAAGGGGCCGTTCGCGCAAGCCGATGGCGACCTTCAGAAGATCGCGGGCTTCGGCACCGACGGTGCGGCCAACAAAGCGAAGGCCAAGCAGCTTCTCGCCGATGCGGGCCAGTCGAACCTCACCTTCAAGTTCCTGAATCGCAACATCACCACGCCGTACGAGCCGGTCGCGCTCTTCGTGATCGACCAGTGGAAGCAGGTCGGCATCAACGCCACCCACGACGTGAAGGAGACCTCCGCGTACCAGGCCGACCTGCGCGCCGGCAACTTCGAGGTTGCGCTCGACTTCAACTGCGACTTCCTCGACGAGCCGGACCTGCAGCTCGCGAAGTTCTGGTCCGCGTCCGGACTCGGCAAGGGCCTGAACTTCGCGTACTACGACGACCCGGACCTCGACAAGAAGATCGACGCCCAGAGCCGGGAGACCGACCCGGCCAAGCGCAAGACGCTCGTGGCCGACATCGAGAAGTACGCGATGGACACGAAGGCCTACCAGTACCCCGTGCTCTGGTGGTATCGGATCATTCCGTACCTCAACGCCGTGCGCGGTTGGCGCATCGGTTCGAACCACTACACCAACCAGGACCTCGCGACCGTCTGGCTCGCGAAATAACCAACTAGCGAACTAACGGGAGCCGCCCGAGACTTACCGGATGCGCCGGTACGTCGTCGGGCGGCTCGTCCTCATGATTCCGACGCTCGTCGGCGTCGCCATCCTGACGTTCGTCATCATGCGCGCGGTCCCAGGCGACATCGTCGCGCTCAAATACGCGGGTTCGCCGGTGCCGCAGTCCGTGATCGACGACGAGCGTCATCAGCTCGGTCTGGACAAACCCATGTGGGAGCAGTTCACCGACTGGATGGGAGAGCTCGCACATTTCGATCTCGGTACGTCGCTCTGGACCGGCCGTCCGGTCGTCGACGAGGTCTTGGCGCGCTTTCCGCTCTCGCTCGAGCTCGCCATCATCGCGACCCTCCTGGCCATCGCGATCGCCATCCCGCTCGGCGTCGTCGCCGCGGTGCGCCAGGACAGCTGGGTCGACTACGCGATCCGCCTTTTCTCGATCGGCGGCCTGGCAATGCCGAGCTTCTGGATCGGTCTGCTCATGGTGCTCGCGACGATCACGCTCTTCGGCTGGGCGCCGCCGCTCGTTTTCACCGCGATCACGGAAGATCCCATCGCGAACCTCTCGCAGATGGTCCTTCCGGCGCTGTCGGTCGGCTATCGCTACTCGGCGGTGTCGATGCGCATGACGCGCTCGACGGTCCTCGAGGTCCTGCGGGAGGACTACGTCCGCACGGCACGCGCGAAGGGCGTGCGCGAGAGCGTCGTCGTCATGAGACACGCGCTGCGGAACGCGCTCCTGCCGGTCATCACGGTGATCAGCCTGGAGTTCGCGTTCCTGATCGGCGGTCTCGTCGTCACCGAGCAGGTGTTCAACCTGAACGGCATCGGCAAGCTCCTCGTCGACGCCGTCGCCCATCGCGACTACACCCTTGTCCAGGCCCTGGTGCTGCTCCTCGCATCGGTGTTCGTGCTGATCAACTTCGTCGTCGACATGATCTACGTCGTCCTGGATCCTCGTATCAGGTACTCGTGACGGAGCTGGCGCACCCGGCGGTGCGCGATACCGAAGACGCCGCCAAACGCCGGTACCTCGAGTCCACCGGAACGCGCCGGTTCCTGCGGTTCTGGGGCGAATTCATCCGTCGCCGTCCGCTCGGAACGGCGGGCGCCATCCTCATCATCCTCATGCTGCTGACCGCGGCGCTCGCGGACCGCGTCGCACCGTACGACCCGACCGCATTCAATTTTGCCGACCTCCTGCAGAGGCCGTCGCCGCAGCATCTTCTCGGAACCGACCCGTTCGGACGGGACGTTTTCACGCGGATCGTTTACGGCTCCCGCACCGCGCTCCTCGTCGGGTTCACGGCGTCGTTCGTCGGTTGCACGCTCGGGCTGGTGCTGGGTGTGGTCGGCGCCTACCTCGGCGGGCGGGTGGATCAGCTCATCCAGCGGCTCATGGACGTCCTGCTGAGCTTCCCGCTCATCGTCATCGCCATCGCCGTCGTCGCGGCACTCGGGACCGGCGAGGGCAAGATTGGCAACGTCATCGCGGCGATCACCGTCCCCATCATTCCCCGCGTCGCCCGGGTCGTGCGATCGAGCGCGCTCAGCATCGTGAACATGCCGTACATCGAGGCGACCCGCGCCGTCGGTTCGGGCGCGGTCCGCATCATGTTCCGACACGTCGCACCGAACGTGTTCGCGCCGTACCTCATCATGCTGACCGCGTTCCTCGGGCAGGCGATCCTGCTCGAGGCCTCGCTCTCGTTCCTCGGGCTCGGCGTGTTCGAGCCGACGCCGTCGTGGGGGCTCATGCTGCGAGGCGCCGGCATGCAGTTCCTCGAGCAGGCGCCGTGGCTCGCGATCGCGCCCGGCGTCGCGATCAGCCTCGCGGTCTTCGGCTTCAACCTGTTCGGCGACTCGCTGCGCGACGCGCTCGATCCGCGCCTCCGAACCGCCTAGCTAAAGTCCACCCAGCCCGCAGCCCCGCGACGCCTGCGGTCGTGGAGTGTGGCGAGGATCCAGGGCAGGCCGACCAAGACGAACCAGAACACGATGTCGCCGCCCAACCACTTTTGGACGAGCGCGGGACCTCCGTCGATGAGATTGCGCAGGACGCCGAGCGCGATCGCGGCGCTCCAACCCCCGTACCACGCGATCACGAAGCCTTGAGTCACGCTTGGCCGCCAGGCTGGAGGGATGCCGTATTCGTCGCGCAGCGTGGCAAGGGCTCCATAGGTCAAGCCGAGCCCCACGGGAAGCAGGACGGGAGTGACGCCGCCTGGGTTTCCGGCAGTCTGCGGTTGAAAAGGCGCGAGTACGACGGCAATCAAGATTGGGGCGCCTATGAGACCCAAGAACCAAGCGATAGACCACGTGATCAGGTGGTCAAGGAGCTTCCTTGAGCGAAGCGGCTCCACGGAGACGGAGGCTAACGGCGCGCGGTCACGATTCGGTCTCACCCGCGAGCTCTCCGCGAGGCTTCTGCGTCGCGAGCCGCAGAGCAGTGATGACTTCCTGGCCGAGGTAGTACACCGGCCACAGCGGCGACTTCTGTCGCGTGATCTGTTCCTCTTTGTCTCGCGCGCCGCGGATCCCGTCATACGTGAGCACCGTGAACGAGACGGCCGCCTTGAGGACGGGCGGCGGTGAAGCCATGGGTACGAACATCTCGAGCGACTTCTCGACGAACGCCAAGAGCTTCCGGTTCTCGGCGCGCACAGACTCGTGCTCGCCGCCGCCGATGATGCCGCCCCCGGTGCTGAAGTAGAGGCTCGTCGAACCTTCGGCGACCGCGACCAGCGACACGACGTTCGTTCCGACGTGCCATTCCATCATCGCGGCCCAGACACGGGGCAGCTCCGGGGTGGGCGTGAGCCCGAAGTCAGACGGCTTGGCCGAGAGCAGCATCTCGCGGAGCGCCGGCGCGCCATCTTCCGGCCTATCGCTCATCGGCCGATCCCCGCTCCACTCCGGCACGGATCGCGGCCTCGAGCTCGTGAGGGTGTCGCGATCCGATGAGCACGGGCATGCCCTTGCGCAGGCGAAGCTTCACGCCCACGTCGCCGCCGGTGGTGTATGCCCATCCGGCCGGCCCGAGACGCACGCCCCAGCCGCCGTAGTCGAAGAGCGGGCGGTAGCGCTTCACCTCGAGACCGACGATGTCCCCGAACGCGATGCGCCGGGTCGGCCACAGGTGGCGGAAGGCGATGGCCACACCGCCGTCGGTCACGTCGACGTCGAGATGCGACAGCGAGATGAGCGCGGCGACGAGCACGACCACGGCTGGCGCGATCGCGAGGAGCAGCGCGTCGCCGGGCCGCGAAAACACCACCGCGACCGTCGTGACGAAGACGACGAAGATCATCGCGAGCACGAGAAGACCCATGAGCATGTCGTGGAAGTGCTGCTCCTCGTGGTACCGGCTCACGTGCCCGTCCACACCGGCTTGCGCCGCTCGATGAAGGCGCGCACGCCCTCGCGGAAATCGGCGCTGGTGTAGCAGAGCGCGACCAGGTCGGCGGCCTCGTCGGGCAGCATGCGCGCGCGGATCCGTCGGACCATCTCCTTCGTCGCGTGCAGCGTGAGTGGCGCATACGAGGCGAGCTGCGCGACGAGCTCGTCCACCCGCGGCTCGAGTGCAGCCTCGCTGCCGACGACCTCCGTGACCAGACCGATCGCCCGCGCTTCCTGCGCGTCGATCAGGCGCGCCGTGAAGACGAGCTCCTTCACCCGGCCGAGTCCAACGAGCGCCGCGAGGCGCACGAGGTTCGCCGCCGAAAAGCAGTTCCCGAGCGTGCGAGCGACCGGGACGCCGAAGCGCGCCGATGGCGCGGCAACGCGAAGATCGCACGCCGCCGCGATCGCCAGACCGCCACCGACGACCGGTCCGCGGAGCGCCGCGATGGTGGGGACGCGCACGTCCTCGATCGCACCGAGCCAGCTGTCCATGCGGCGCTCGTAGTCGAGGGCCTGCGACGCCTGCGTGAAGTCGACGAACTGGGCGATGTCCGTCCCGGCGACGAACGCGTCGGGCGAGCCGCTGATCACGACGGCCTTGACCGACTCGTCCTCGTTCGCCCGGCGGCAGATCTCCGCGATGCGGTCGTACATGGCGAAGGTCAGCGCATTTCGCGCGGCAGGACGGTCGACGACGATCCGGAGCGCGCCGGCGCGGCGCTCGGTGCGGATCTCTTCGGTCATGTGCGAGCGATGATGCCTGCGCTCGCAAGATCGTCCACGTCGGCATCGCTCCAGCCGAGCTCCCGGAGCACGTCGGCGCTGTGCTCGCCCAGGCGGGGACCGGCGCGGCGGTGCGCGACGGGCGTGCGGCCGAGGCGCATCGGCGAGCCCAGCCCACGGAGCGTCCCGAGGACGGGGTGGTCGAGATCGACGAAGAACTTCCGCGCGAGCAGGTGCTCATCGTTGAAGACGTCGCCGTAGTCGGCGATCTCGCCACAGGGAACTCCCGCCTTGCGGAGAAGCGCGAGCCAATGCGCGGCGGGCTTCGTGCGGGTCACCTTTTCGATCGCCTCGACGAGCGCGTCGCGGTTGCGCCGTCGCGCGTTCGCGTCGGCGAACCGCGAGTCGGTCTCTAGCGGCCCGAGCCCGACGACCCGGCAGAAGGCGGTCCAGTTCGGTGGCGTCGTAGCTCCGACAATGAAGTGGCGATCGGAGGCGGTGACCGCTTGGTATGGCGCGACGAGCTTGTGAGCCGAACCCGCGGCGCGCGGCACCTCGCCGCTCGCGAAGTACACGCCCGCTTCCCAGACCGCGAGCGACACGGCGGACTCGAACATCGATATGTCAACGAGCTGACCTTGACCGTCACGCTCTCGGGCGCGAAGCGCGGCGAGCGCCGCGATCGTCGCGTAGAGCGCGGCGGTCAGGTCCGCGATCGAGACACCCACCTTCACCGGCGCGCCATCCGCTTCGCCGGTGATGCTCATGAGCCCGCTCTGGCCCTGCACGATGATGTCGAGCGCGGGCCGGTCGGCGTACGGCCCGTCGAGACCCCAGCCGGTGACGGCGACGTACACCAGACGCGGGTTCGCCTCGACGAGCGAGGCCGGCGAGAGCCCCAGGTCCTCCATCGTGCCGGGCCGGAGATTCTCGACGATCACGTCGGATCGCGCAGCGAGTCTCTTGAAAACCTCGCGGCCCTCGTCGCGCTTGAGGTCGATCGCGAGACTGCGCTTGTCGCGATTGAGACGTGCGAAATTGCCGCTTTCGCCGGACGCGAGAGGCTCGAGCAGACGGGCCAGGTCCCCGGCCTTCGGATGCTCGACCTTCACGACGTCGGCGCCAAGGTCCGCGAGCTGCATCCCGCAGTACGGGCCGGCCATGTAGTTCCCGATCTCGACCACACGGATGCCCGCAAGGGGCGGGGCGCCTAGCACGTGCCCCAGCGGTCGATCCGGTCTCCGCTCTTTCTCCACACGCCTGCGAGCGTTCCCTCGTACCCCACGAACCAGACCTCACTGCCGCGTGCGAAGACGCTGCGCAGCGAGCAGGTCGTGCTCAGATTCGTCACCGGACTAACGGTGTTGCCCTCGACGATCAGGGCGGTCCCGGCATCTCCGACGACGTACGTGAGCGCGCCGACGCGCACCGAGGCCCGGAGCTCCTTCTGCACGCCGCTCTCGAGCGCGTGCCATTTCCCATCGAAGCGAAGGATCACGCCATCGTCTCCGGCGGCGATCGCTTCGGTGGGCGACGCGGCCGCCACGGTCCGAAGGGACGACGTCGTGCCGGTCTCGAAGGGCCGCCATCCCGCCGGCTCGAGCCGATAGGTGACGCCGCCCGCGCCGACGGCCCAGGCCGAACCGCTGGAGAAGCCCACGACGCCGTAGAGGTCCTCGGTGATCCCCTTCGCGTAGTCGAACCAACCGGTCGCGGTCTGCCGTTGCACCGTGCCGTCGGAGCCGACGACCAGCGCGCCATCCGGCATCAGCGACACGCCGTACGCGTTGAAGGACCCAACGTCGTCGGCGCGGATGGTCTTTCCGAGGTCGTCGATGCTCACCACGCGACCGAAGGAGCCGACCGCGGTGACCTCGTCGGCCCCGCACGCGGCCGCGACGAGCGAACGGAGCGTCGGGTCGACAAGCTCCCAGCGCTGCAACAGGCGATCGAAGCGTCCGATCCCGCCGCCGTCCGACACGACCCATACCGCGTCGCTGGTCGCGCATCCCGCGGACAGCGGCTGCTTGAAGACGAGCGGGCCGGTGTCGGGCTCCGGCGTCCGCGCCGGGGGGGCCGTGGGCGCGGGGGTGGGACTCGGCGCCGCTCGCGTGACGACGCCAAAGACCGCGCCGGCGCCGACCGCGAGGACGAGCATGATCGCGGCGGCGGCGAGAGCCGTGCTCGTGCGAAGCGTCCCGGGTGGAATCAGTCCATAGCCTCGAGTCTCTTTATGCGCTCCTCGATCGGCGGATGGGTGTCGAAGAGGTGGTCAAAGAAAGCCGGCGCGTCCTTCAGTGGGTTGGCGATATACAGGGAGGCCGTCGCCTTGTTGGCGACCTCGAGCGGCTCCTTGTCTGCTGCGATCTTGCGAAGAGCGGACGCGAGACCCGGCGGGTAACGGGTGAGGAGCGCGCCCGATGCGTCGGCAAGGTACTCGCGCTGTCGCGAGACCGCGAGCTGAATGAGCGTCGCGATGATCGGCGTCAGGACCGCGAGGGCTATCGCAATGACCGCGATGATCGCGCCGGCGCCGCCGCGGTCGCGGTCGCGTCCACGCCCCCAGAACATCGAGCGCCACATCCAGTCAGCGAGAAGGGCGACCGTCCCGACGAGCACGGTCACAAGGACCATGACGCGGATATCGCGGTTGCCGACGTGTGAAAGCTCGTGCGCGATCACGCCCTCGAGCTCGGTGCGGTCGAGCTTGTCGAGAAGGCCGCGCGTCACCGCAATGGATGCGTGCTGGGGATCGCGCCCGGTCGCAAACGCGTTCGGCGCCGAGTCCTCGATCACGTAGATCTTCGGCGTGGGGATCCCCAGGCCGAGCGCGAGCGCTTCCACGATGTTACGGAGCTGCGGCTCCTCGCTCGCCCCGAGCTCGCGGGCCTGGCTCTGCGCGAGGATCAGCTTGTCGCCGGCGAAGTACGACACGAGCGCGCCGCCGATCGATATCGCGAACGCGAACGGCAGTGCCGCGACGCCCCCGCCCGGCGCGAAATACTCGCCGACGAAATAGGCGAGCAGGGCGACCAGAGCGGTGAACGCCGCGATCAGGAGCAGCGTGCGCCAGCGATTCGCGGCGGCCGCGTCGTAGATCGAGAGTCGCGCGGGAGTGGGATCGGTGGTCACGCTACTGAGGCTAGAGCCTCGCTAGAACTTCACCTGGGGCACCTCGCGCTCGGCCGCGTCGGCGAGCTCGAAATACTGTTCGGCCTTGAACCCGAACATCCCGGCGAAGACGTTCGTCGGAAAGGTCTGGAGCGAGGTGTTGTAGTCGCGGACGTTCCCGTTGTAGAACCGGCGCGCGAACGAGATCTTGTCCTCGGTCGCGGTCAGGTTCTCGGACAGATCCTTGAACTCCTGGACCGCCTGCAGCTGCGGATAGTTCTCGGCGACAGCGAAGACCGACCGCAGCGCGCTGGTGAGCATGTTCTCGGCCTGCGCCCGCTGTTCCGGTGTCGCGGAGGATCCGGCCGCCACCGCGGCCGCGCGGGCTTCCGTCACCTTCTGAAAGACGGTCGACTCGTGCGTCGCGTAGCCCTTGACGGTCTCGACGAGGTTCGGGATGAGGTCGTGGCGCCGCTTGAGTTGGACGTCGATGTCCGCCCAGGCCTCCTTCACGCGCTGGCGCAGCGTGATGAGACGGTTGTATGTCGCGACGAAAAACAGCGCGAGCGCCCCAATGATGACGAGGACGACGATGATCTCCACGAACCCTCCCCTGGCGCTGCGAGGCTAGCAGAAGGTGCCTAGCCGAGGAGCGCTTTCACCGCCCGGACGATGTGCACCGTGCTTATGCCGGCGTCGTCGAGCATCTCTGCGGGCTTGCCGGATCCCGGCATCTTCCGGACCGCGAGGTGCCGGTAGCGCAGATCGCGGAAGCCGCGATCCGCGAGCGCGGCAAGGACCGCGTCGCCGATACCACCCTCGACCCAGTGATCCTCGACCACGACGATCCGACCGCCGGTAGCGCGCGCCGCGTCCACGAGCGTGTCCGCGTCGATGGGCTTCACCGTGTAGAGGTCGATCACGCGGACGGGAATGTCTTCGTGGGCGAGGACGTCGACCGCTTTCAGCGCCTCGTGCAGCGTGATGCCGGCCGCGACGATCGTGACGCGGTCCTTGCTCGAGCCACCACGCACGACCTTGCTGCCCCCGATAGGGAAGCTCTCGCCCTTGTCGTAAATGATGCCGGTCTTCTCGCGCGTGGTCCTGAGGTACGTGATCCCCTCGCGGTCGGCCATCTGAGCGACGAGCTTCGCGGTCTGGTTCCCGTCCGAGGGGTAGAGCACGGTGCTGCCAAAGACCGCGCGCATCATCGCGAGATCCTCGAGGCCCATCTGCGATGGACCGTCCTCACCGATCGAGACCCCGGCATGCGACCCGACGAGGCGGATGTTCGCGCGTGAGATCGCCGCCATGCGGACGAAGTCGTACGCGCGTGTGAAAAATGCGGCGAAGGTCGACGCGAAGGGGACCAGGTCGACGACCTGCATGCCGACAGCGGCCGCGACCATCCTCTGCTCGGCGATGTACATCTCGAAGAACCGCTCGGGCGCCGTCTTCTTGAAGTCCTCGGCGTGCGTCGAGTTCGAGACCTCCGCGTCCAGCACGACGACGTCCTTGCGCGCGGCCCCGAGCGCGGCGAGCGCCTCGCCGTAGGCCTTCCGCGTCGCGATCGGCTCGGTGTAGGTCTTGAGCGCGAGCGATCCGGATCGCTGCATCGACGGACGTTCCCACCGCTCGGGCTTCGCGACCGAGACCGTGCGCGAGCGCGTCTCGCCGCCGAGCTCCGCGATCGCCTGCTTCGCCTGCTCGGGGTCGAGGGCCTTGCCGTGCCAGCCTTCCTTGTTCTCGAGGAACGACACGCCCTTGCCCTTCACGGTCCGCGCGAGGATCGCGGTCGGCCGTGCGGCGCCGCGCGCGCGGGCGTATGCGTCGTCGATTTCGGCGAGATCGTGTCCATCGATGACGATGGGATCGACACCGAAGGCGCGAACGCGCGCGGCGTACGCGCTCATGTCCCACTCGAGCTCGGTCGGCCCGCGCTGGCCCAGGCGGTTCACGTCGACGATCGCGGTGAGATTGGCGAGACCCTCGTGTCCGGCCTGGTCGAAGGCTTCCCAGATCGAGCCCTCCGCGGTCTCGCTGTCGCCGACGAGGACCCACACGTGATAAGGGGCGTCGAAGACGCGCTTCCCGGCGAGCGCGACGCCGACGCCGATCGGGAGGCCCTGCCCGAGCGATCCCGTGGCGACGTCGACCCACGGAAGGATCGGCGTGGGATGCCCCTCCAGGCGGCTGCCGAGCTTGCGGAACGTCATGAGCTCGTCGTCGCTGATCGCGCCCGCCGCTTTGAACATCGCGTACACGAGCGGCGACGCGTGGCCCTTCGAAAAGATGAGGTGATCGTTCGCCGGGTTGTCCGGCTGCCCGAAGTCATACCGGAGATGACCGCCGAGCAGGACCGCGATGAGGTCCGCTGCGGAGAGCGACGAGGTCGGGTGCCCCGATCCGGCCGCGGTGGAGCAGCGAATGCTGTCGATGCGAAGCTGCCGAGCGAGGTCCTTGTACGTCTGAAGCTTGGTGTCGGCCTTTACCTCGGTGGTCACGCCTCCACGGTACGCCGCCGGCCGCGCGGGCGCGAGACAACCGCATGCCGGCGAGGAGCGAGACCTCGGCGCACCTCCGGCAGGGCCGCCACCGCTCGGCGTGGGAACGCGTCGATGTCCCAGCACCGACCACGATGTGATCACCGTGCTCTTCGAGGCGCGCGCGCCTCGCCCGCGACTGGGCGATGGACCGCCGATGCGAGAGCACAAAGTGTGTCGCAGCTTGACGGACGAGGACCGCAGCCGATGTCCGCAGCCTTCGACCGAAAACGCCATGACGAGCGCGTCCGCGTTGTCGGTCGGGCTCGGCCACCCGCCCAAGAACTCGCGAGAGCGCGTCAGATCGAACGGTCCCTTCGGTGTCATCGTGAATCGCCTCACGGGTGTCGGATTCTGGCGTACCGTCTGCGGCGGAGGGCGAACATGGAGATCGGTCTTTACGGCTTGGGGCGCATGGGCGGGAACATGGTCACTCGGCTCGCGAGGGGCGGGCACCGCGTGATCGCGGGGAACCGCAGCCCCGAGCCGGTGCAGGAAGCAGCGAAGCATGGCGCGGTCCCGTCGAGCTCGGTCGAAGACATGGTCAAGAAGATGAAGCCGCCCCGTGTCCTCTGGGCGATGGTCCCCGCCGGCGAGCCGACCGACCACGCGCTCGACGAGTTCGCTCGCTTCGGCTCGCCCGGCGACGTGCTCGTCGATGGCGGCAACAGCTACTTCCGCGATTCGATGCGCCGCGCGGAGAAATACAGTGCAATGGGTTTTCGCTTCCTCGACGTCGGCGTGTCGGGTGGGATCTGGGGACTCGAGAACGGCTACTGCATGATGGTGGGCGGTCCCGCCGATGCGGTCGCGATCACGAAGCCCGTGCTCGATACGCTCGCGCCCCCGAACGGCTGGGCGCACTTCGGAAAGAGCGGCGCGGGGCATTTCGTGAAGATGGTCCACAACGGGATCGAGTACGGAATGATGCAGGCGTACGGCGAGGGATTCGAGCTTCTGCACGCGAGCGAATTCGATCTCGACCTTCGGAAGGTCTCCACCGTATGGCTCCAGGGCAGCGTCGTCCGGTCGTGGCTGCTCGAGCTCGCGGAGCGCGCGTTCGAGCAGGAAGGGAGCGACTTGAAGAACATCAGGGGCTGGGTCGAGGACTCGGGCGAGGGCCGTTGGACCGTGCTCGAGGCAGTGACTCACGGCGTGCCCATGACCGCCATCGCGCACTCCCTCTTCGCGCGGTTCGTGTCCCGGCAGGAAGACAGCTACGCGATGAAGGTCGCGGCCGCGCTCCGCAATCAGTTCGGCGGTCACGCCGTGAAGAAGGACTAAGGCACTGGCAACCTCGACGCTCAACCCGCTGCGCGAGGGGCTGCGGCTCTCGCGTATCCCCGAGCCCTCGACGATCGTCATCTTCGGCGGATCCGGTGACCTCGCGCAGCGCAAGCTCATCCCCGCGCTCTACAACCTCGCGCTGCAGCGGCTCCTCCCGGCGACGTTCTCCGTCGTGGGCACGGCGCGGAAGCCGCTGAGCCACGAGGGATATCGCGAGGAGCTGCGCGCCGCCGTTGCTCAGTACAGCCGGACGCGACCGCTGAACGAAGAGGTCTGGCGCAGCTTCGCGGAGCACCTGCATTACGTTGCGACGCCGGACGATGCCGGGTACGAGGAGCTGCGGCGCACGCTCGAGCAGCTCGACTTCGCGCTCGGCACGCATGCCAACCGCCTCTTCTACCTCGCGACCCCGCCGCCCGCTTACAAGGCGATCGTCGAAGCGATCGCCCAGCACCGTCTGCGCGGGGAGTCCGGATGGGCGCGCATCGTCGTCGAGAAGCCGTTCGGCCACGATCGCGCATCCGCGCTCGAGCTCAACGAGATCGTGCACACCGTCTTCCGCGAGGACGAGGTGTTCCGCATCGACCACTACCTCGGCAAGGAGACGGTCCAGAACATCCTCGTGATGCGTTTCTCAAACGGCATCTTCGAGCCGATCTGGAACCGGCAGTACGTGGATCACGTCCAGATCACGGTGGCTGAGACGATCGGTGTGGGCGAGCGCGCCGGTTACTACGAGCAGGCGGGCGCGATGCGCGACATCGTGCAGAACCACCTGCTCCAGCTTCTCGCCCTCGTCTCGATGGAGCCGCCCGCCGCGTTCGACGACAAGGCGGTCCGCGACGAGAAAGTGAAGGTGATGCGGGCGCTTCGCCGGATCGCGGGCGACGACGTGTCGATGAACGCGGTGCGGGGCCAGTACACGCGAGGCTTCATCGAGGGCGTCCCCGTACCGGGATATCGCGAGGAGCCGGGTGTCGCGCCCGACTCGCGGACCGAGACGTACGTCGCCCTGAAGCTCTGGGTCGACAACTGGCGCTGGGAGGGCATTCCGTTCTACGTCAGGACCGGAAAGCGGCTTCCCAAACAGTCGACGGAGATCGCCATCCAGTTCCGGGTCGCACCGCATCAGCTCTTCTCCCGTGAGGCTCTCGCGGGCCTCGAGCCGAACGCACTCGTCCTGCGGATCCAACCGGACGAAGGCATCTCGCTGCGGTTCGGCGCGAAGGTCCCGGTGCAGGGGATCCGCATACGCGCGGTCAACATGGACTTCGACTACGGCGCGTCCTTCATGGTCGACGCACCGGATGCGTACGAGACGCTCATCCTGGACGCGCTCCGCGGCGACGCGACGCTCTTCACGCGACACGACGAGGTCGACCAGCAATGGGCGTTCGTCGACCCGATCATCGCCGGCTGGGCCGAGTCGTCGGAGCGCCCGGCCCTGTACGAAGCGGGCACCTGGGGCCCGGCCGAAGCGGATGCGCTCGTCGAGCGGGACGGACGGAAATGGCGGAAGGCGTAGACGTGGACACGACGTTCTGGGGGACACGCCAGACCGGCGTGGCGGCGCTCGAGCGCGAGCTCACGCGCCTGCGTCGCGCGCAGAGCGCCCACGCCCGCGAGCTCGGTCGGCCGATCGCGCGGGCCTCGGTGCTGAATCTCATCGTGTACGCCGAGCGCGAGGAGCACGCTCGCCGCGCGGCGCGCAGCATCGCCGACCTCGCGCTGCGGCACCCGTCGCGCGCGATCGTCGTGCTCGCCGACCGCGGCGCGCGCGAGGGAGTCGAACAACGCATCGAGATGCACTGCCGGCTACCGATCGCGGACGGCGCGCGACTCGTGTGCTACGAGCAGATCCTCGTCCGCGCGCGCGGCGACGTCGACGACCGCCTCGCGTCCGCGCTCATCCCGCTTCTCGTGCCTGATCTGCCGGTCTTCCTCTGGTGGACGGGGACACCGCCGCTCGGCTCGCGGTCGTTCGCGGATCTCCTGCGTCTCGCCGATCGGCTCCTCGTCGACTCCGCCGATTTCGCGCGACCCGAGCTGACGCTGCCCGTCATCGCGCGCATCTCGGATGACGCGCGTGGACGATTCGGCCTCACCGATCTCAATTGGACGCGGCTCACACCATGGCGCGAGATCGCGACATCGTTCTTCGACGTTCCCGCGTGGCGGTTCTTTCTGGACGGTATCACCGGGCTGCGTGTCGGTTTTGCCGTGGACATGGACGGTCGTGACATACATCCTTCGCAGGCGTTGCTGTTCGTGGGATGGCTGGCGTCGCGTCTCGGCTGGCGACCGCTCGAGGCGCTCGCTCCTTCAGAGGCCGGCGGGCTCCTGTTCGCGATCGCGCGTCCCGACAGCGCACGGATCATGGTCCGCGTGCGTCCGCGCTTCGAGCGCGGGCTCGACGAGGGCGACGTATCGGGGATCCGAATACAGGCGGCGAGTGGCCAGCAGCTCGCGGAGTTCGTCGTGAAGCGCCAGCCGAGTCCACGGCATCAGACTGCCACCGTCCTCCTGGACGGCGAGCGGCGATGGGAGCGCACCATGCCGCTTCCGTCGCCGGCCATCGTCGAGCTCATCGGTGAGGAGCTCTCGATCCTCGGAAGCGATCGCACGTATGAAAAGGCGCTCGACAGTCTTGTCGAGCTCGCCTAGTGGGTTAGCACACAAGTTGCGGACAGGCGATGGCATGGCCAGCGAGAAGACCGGCGATCTTCGCGCGCCCGCGCAGGCGCGTCTGCTCGCCAACCGGTACCGGCTTCTCGAGCGCATCGATGAGGGCGGCGCCGGGGAGGTGTGGCGAGCACGCGACGAGAAGCTCGGCCGCGACGTCGCGATCAAGCTCCTCGGCCCCGACGCGGATGACGCCTTCCGCTCGCGCTTCGCTGATGAAGCGCGCCGTGCCGCGGCGGTGGTCCATCCGAACGTCGTCACGGTGTTCGACGAAGGCCGGGACGGCGCCGACGCGTTCATGGTCATGGAGCTCGTGCCGGGGAAAACGCTCCGCGACATCGTGGCCGAGCGCGGTCCCTTGCCCGCGCACGAGGTGGCGCGTCTCGTCCGGCAGGTCGCTGCGGCGCTCGACGCCGCTCATGCGGCCGGCGTGATCCACTGTGACGTGAAGCCGGCGAACGTCATCGTCGACCCCAAGGGCCTCGCGAAGCTCACCGACTTCGGGATCGCGCGGGCCGCGCGCGATCGTGACGAGCAGGAGCTCCTCGGAACGGCCCGATACATCGCGCCCGAGCGCGTCGAAGGTGGCCCGGTCACCGCGCGCACCGATGTCTACGGACTCGGGCTCGTCGCGTACGAGCTCCTCACCGGAAGGCCCGCGTTCGACGGCGCGACGAGCGAAGAGCTCGTGCGCGAGCGGCTCCTCGGACCGCCGCCGTCGCTGCGGCTCGCGCGGGTCGGCCTCGACGACCGCCTCGACGCGATCGTTGGACGCGCCCTTGCGACGTTGCCTGATCGGCGGTACGCAAGCGCCGGCGCCTTCGCGCGAGCGTTCTCGGACGTCGCCGATCGCGACAGCGATCCCACCTCGCTCCTTGGATCGATCGGACGCACACGCGACGCGCGCGGCTGGACGCTCCCGCGATTCGACAGCAGCGTCGCGATCCTTGCGGTGCTCGCGATCCTCTTCGCTCTCTTCCTCTTCTTCTCGTCCTTTCCAAAGGCGGCCGTCCCCGGTGCGAACCCGACCCCTGCCGCGAGCGCCGCCGTGGTAGGCACGCCGAACGTCGTCGGAAAGAAGCTCGCCGACGCGATCGCGGCGTTGCAAGCCGCCGGCTTTCCGGTGATCGAGTGGGGTCCGGCGCAGAGCCAGGGTGCGCCGTGCGCGGTGATACGTCAGGACCCGCCAGCCGGGACGGCGCTGGGGCGTGGCGCGAAGACGACCCTCGCGTATGTAGCCGGCAAGGACTGCACGCAGAAGGGAGACTAGGGCTGGGAGCGCAAACGGCGGCACGCACCGACACGGGGCGCGTTCGCGAGAACAACGAAGACCGCTACCTCGTCCGCGAGGGAGGCAAGACGACCCTCATCGCGGTCGCCGACGGCGTCGGCGGCGAGGCGGGCGGCGAGCTCGCGAGCGCCGCCGCGGTCGATGCGCTGGCCGACGGTTTCTTCAGCACGCCGGCGGGCTCGATGACCCCGGCCGAGGCCCTCGCGGCGGCGATCCGCGGCGCGAACGACGCGGTGCTGGGCGCCGCGGGCAAGAGCGGACAGCAAGGAGCGGCGTCGACGCTCGTCGTGGCGGCGATCGCGGACGGCTCGGCCGCTATCGGAAACCTCGGCGACAGCCGCGCCTACCTGCTACGCGACGGCGAGATCCGCCTGGTCACGGCCGACCACTCGGGCGAATACCAGAGCTCGATCACCAGATTCGTCGGCGATCCGCGCGGCGTGCAGCCAGACGTGTTCCTCGAGGCGCTCCGTCCCGGTGACCGTCTTCTGCTGTGCTCCGATGGATTGACGCGTCACGTCCCCGACGCTGAGATCGCGTCGACAGTGCGACGAACCGACCTCGACCGAGCGGCGACCGCCCTCATCGATCTCGCCAGGTCACGCGGCGGCGAGGACAACATCACGGTCGTGCTCTATGCGGCGCGCCGCACGTTCGGCCTCGCGAGCCTGCGTCACAACGTCGTGAACCTCGTCCTTGCGCTGCTGACCGCGGTCGTCGTTGCCGGCGCGATCGCGGCACTCCTCTTCGCTAGCGGCGCATACCCGACCGCGCGGTAGCAAGGAGCCGGGAGAATCCCGGCGAGCTGCTCCACGAGATGAGCGCCCCGACCGTCGCCGCGACCGCGAGGGCGAGAGCGACCCGTGCGAAGAGCGCGGAAAACGAGAACGACGACCCGATCGTCGGGTTGCAGACGAACGTCGGATAGAACGTGCACTCGTACGTCCACGTCGGAAGGATGAAAAACATCCCGGCCTGGGCGCCCGGGAACGGCTGTGCCGAGATGAACGGATAGAAGTACGCGAACACCGCCGCGGCGATCGCGAGGTACCCGACAACGAGGCGGGCGCGACCGGTCTCCCACAGGTACGCGAGCCCCGCCGCGAGCGCGAGCAGGTAGAACGGCAGCACCGTGAAGAAGTGATAGAAGAACAGCACGCGTCCGATCGGAATCCAGGCGACGTACTGCGCCAGACCGGCGAACACGACCACGGCGAGCGGAACCGACCGCGCGCGGATCGCCGCGACGGCGCACCACCCGAACGCGACGATGCCGGCCCAGAAGAGCGCGACGTTGCCGGCGTCGTATATGTACGCGTTGTCGCCGCCGCCGGACGCGCCGAAGTACCAGTAGACGGGCTTCAGCACGAGCGGCCAGCTCCACCACGGCGACCCTGCGGGATGCGGAGCGGTCAGCCCCGAGTGGTACCAGTACATCTGCTGCGTGAGCTCCCAGAGGCTCCAGTTGTAGGGGATCGTCGGGCCGCCAAACCAGCGCACGTAGCTCGCGAGATAGATGCCGGCGGGGATCGCGGCGAACGAGATGAAGAGGACGATCGCGTTCAATCCGCGCCGCGCGAAAAGGTCGAGCGGACCGCCGGAGCCGGGGTGTCCGCGCTCGTACGCGCGCGCCGTGACGGCGAGCGACGCAATCAGCATTCCGGCCAGCGCGTAAGCGCCGGCCCACTTCGCGGCGAGCGCGAACCCGAAGAGCGACCCCGCGATGACGATGTCGAGCGTCGCCCACCGTCGCGGCCGATGGGCCGCGATCACGAAGTACCAGCCCGCCACGATCAGTGTCGCGACGTAAATGTCGTTCATGCCGATCCGCGCCTGGGCAAACATCGAACCGTCCGCGAGCACCGCGACACCGACGAGCGCCGGGACGACCGTAGACGCGAAGAGCCGCCGGGCGAGGAGCACGAGGAGGAACGCGAGCACGGCGGCGAACAGGACCCCGGGCAGCCGCCACGCCAGCGCATGACGGCCGGTCTCGACGAGATCCGCGCCGTTCGCGCCGGCGACGACGAGCTTGTCGCCCTCACCGTCGACGCCGAGCAGAGTCCCGGTGACCGGGATGGACACGTACGGCGACGACCCGTGCGTTTCGACCACCACGATGCGTCCTTCATCGAGTGCGTACAGGAAATCGGTGCGCGGGACGATCGCGAGTGCGGTCGCGCCCGTGGAGAAGGATCCCGTGCGCGCGTTCGCGAGCGAGACCGCCTCGTGCGAGCCGGACTCGAGCTCGAACACGTCGAGTGTCGGCGCGTCGGCGCGCGCGACGAAGATGCGGTTCGGGCCGAGCGCATACGCGATCGCCGTACCGGGACGACCGCCGGTGAGCGCCCGCGTTTCCTGCCCGGTGTCCGCCGAGATGACATGCACGGTCCCCTGCGGGTCGAGGACGTAGAGCTCGCTGCCGTCCGTCTTCGCGGTGACCGCGACCGTCGCGACCGGTACGAGCGTCGGTTGGGCGTCGAGCGTCGCGTAGATCGCGAGCCCCGCCGGCGCGCCGACGACCACACGGTCGCCCGCGAGCGACAGCGAGCGCGCTCCGCCGAACGGCAGCTGAACCGTTTGGAGCTGCGTGTTGCTCGGCGTCTCGGCGAAAGGCACGACCACAAGCGATGTGGGGGTCATCACGATCGCGTGGTCGCCCTGGACGGCGATGGCAGATGCGGTATCGCCGAGATTCGCGCGGTCACCAGGACCTCCGCCACCGCGCGCCCAGACAGTGACGACGCCGTCACGCGACACATACGCGCGGGTGCCATCGCCGGAGACCGCGAAAGCCGCCGGACCATCTCGTGGCACGCTCTCCCGCCCGACGACTCGATCGTCGCCGAACGCGAGGATCCCGAGCGCCATGATCTCCTTCGCGAGGTGTGGGTGGGTCCACTCGTAGGGCTCGCGCTGCGCGAGAAGCTCGAACGCCGTCCGTGCGTGATACACCTCGTCGAAGTACATGTCGCGGGGCCAGTCCAGCCGGTAGCCTCGTGACGCGAGGACCGCGAGGGCGACGAGTGCGGCCACGGTCACGTCGCGACGGGTTGGCAGCCGACCCGGGCCGAGCCCAGGGGGTAGGACCCACGAGCGCTGCCGCGGCCGAGATACCGCGGCGACATCCCACGCCGTGTCGCTCTCGAGCCGCGTGTCGCCGCGGACGAGGCGCCACACCAGATAGGCGGCTGCGCCCATCATCACGACCGCGATCCCGATCTGCCCCGTCCGGCCGAAGAGGGTCGCCTCGATGATCTGCGGGACGCGCAGATCGACGTATTGCTCGTACCGCGTGAACGCGTAATAGAGCGAGAGCGCGAACGTGAGGGCGAGCACCAGGTACGGCACCAGCACGCGCCGGCGCGTGGCGGCGAGCGGCAATGCGAGCGCGAAGACCGGGAAGAGATAGCGCTCGTGCGCGCGCGTCGGCAGGAAGTAGAACGCGAGACCGGCGAAGACGGCGCACGCGAGGAGCGCGGCCGTATCGCGACGCCACCACAGTGGCAGCGCCGAAGCGACGACTCCGATCACGAGGAGGAGGCCACCCCAGACGACCAGACCGGCGTCCGGCTTCCAGAAGTCGAAGAAGACCGACCACCCGTTGAACGCGTAGAGCGACGTGTAGGGGTACGTCTCCGCGGCGCTGCGCACGAGCTGAACGAGCTCGGCCGCGATGCGCGTCGGGTCGGGTCCCCAAAACGGCACGCACAGCACATAGGCGGTCGCGGCGGCGGCGCCCAGCGTCACGCCAAGCGCGCGCCACCGCGCCTCACGGACGAACTCGAACGCGGCGGCCGCCACGATGACGAGCAGCCCGATCCCGAACTGCGGCTTCACCAGCGCGGCGACTGCGCCGAGCGCGCCCGCGAGCCACCACCGCCGCGAGCCCGCGGCGAGGACGGAGGCGAAGAGCGGAAGTGTCCCGACCGCATCGACCTGGCCCCAATAGGTGCCCGCGAAGATCGCTCCCGGCTGAAGCGACCAGAGGGCGGCGGCGGCGATGCCCGGAGCGCGCCCCGCCGTGCGCCAGAGCACGCGCGCCGCGAGGATCGCGATGCCGATGTCGGCGGGTATGGTGATCGCCTTGACCGCGATGCGGAGAAGCTCGCCGTCGAAAAGGGCGCCGAGAAGCCAGAGGACGTACAGGAACGCGGGCGGGTAGTCGCTGAAATATCCCGGCTCGTAGAAGCGCGCGGGGCCGATCTGCGCGAGCCTCTCGGCCCACGCCTCGAATGTCCCCACGTCGGTCGGAAAACCCTGCGCGCGCACCGCGAGAAGCCGGATGAGCACACCGAGCGCGATCGCCGCGGCGACCACAAGCTGCGCACGGCGGTCGCCGCGCTGCTGGTCCTCGTTCATTGCCAATACTCGAATCGCGTGATCGCGATCGTGGCATAGATGTTTACGGCGAGCGATAGAACGATCGCGAGGATGAAGATGGCCGTGGGCCGGCGGCGCCAGACCCCACGGAAGAGACCGTCCCCCGTGAGCGCCAGCGCGACGAGGAACGGTTGGGCATCGATGCTGAAGCGGTACCCGAACTGCTGGAATCCCACGGTGCCGTGAAAGAGGTCGGGCAGGAGCGCAAGCAACGCCGCGGTCGCGGTGGCGGCCACGGCGACGTCGCGGCGGACCTCGCGAAGCGCCAGGAAGACCCATACGAATGCCGGCGTGGTGAGAAAGAGGCTCATGCCGATGAAGCGCGGGCGCGGGAAGAAGGGTGTTGCCGGGACAAAGTCGGGCGGCTCTAGAAAGATCGCTTTCAGCTGGCGCAGCAGGTACACGGGCGAGAAGAGCCCCTGATTGAAGAACACGTCGCCCTGGGTGAGCCGGGCGTACCCCTCATCGAGCGGCGTTCCCCATCTCAACAGGTTGTATCCCACATAGACGATGGCAAAGGGCAGGCCACCGGCGACGACGGCGCCGAGAGCGCGCCCGTACCCCGTGCCGCTCCTCCGCGCGCAGAGCAGCGCGAGCGCCGGCGCGGCAAGCGCGACGGGCAGGCGGGCGAGTGCGGAGATACCGACGAGCGCGCCGACCGCGACGGCGCTGCCACCGCCCGCGGCGACGGCGAAGGCGAAGGACAAGAAGAGCATCGACGCCGAGTGGGCCGCAAACCAGGCTCGCCCGTCGACGCTCGAGAAGAGGAGCGTGGTCCCGAACGCGGAGAGGAGCGCGCCGGCGAGCGCGTACTTTCGCGGCGCGCCGTACGCCCGTAGCCCGTAATAAAGGACTCCAGCCGACGCCCCGCCGGCTATCCGGGACGCGACCACCTGCGCGACCGCCGTCGGAAAGAACGGCACGAACGGAAGCGACAGGATCGCCGGCAGGGGCGGATAAACGACGCAGTAGCGCCCCTCGCCGCAGGAAAGGAGCTCGTTCAACCAGGGAGGCGCCTCGGTCAGCCACCAGCGGCCATGGAGGAACGCGTCCGCCAGGCGCCCGTAGTAGTCGTAGTCGGTGGTGAGACCGAGGCCGGCGGCCACGTAGATCCCGGCCGCGATCACACCGATCCATATCGCGGCTGCTCTGTCCGACACGGTCATGCGACATCAACACGCTAACCTTGCGGGCCAGTGCCCGCACGGCTCGACAGCCTCTCCTTCTTTTTCCCGGCACTCAACGAAGAGGACAACGTCGCGCCGATCGTCGAAGAGGCACTGGTGGTTCTGCCGCGCTTCACCGACGACTTCGAGGTCACCGTCGTCGACGACGGGAGCAGCGACCGGACCGGCGCGATCGCCGACGATCTCGCGCGGAAGGACCCGCGCGTCCGGGTGATCCATCACGGGACCCGTCGCGGGTACGGCGGTGCCGTCCGCTCGGGCCTGCGCGCAGCCTCCAAGAACTGGATCTTCTTCACCGACGGCGACCGCCAGTTCGCGCTCGAAGACCTCGCGCTGCTCATCGCGGCGAGCGATGGCGTCGATGCGGTCGTCGGCTTCCGGAAGAAGCGCGCCGACCCGGCGCGGCGGCTTTTCGTTGCGTGGGTCTACAACCGCCTCATCCGCCTGGGGTTCGGCGGTGGCTGGCGCGACGTCGACTGCGCGTTCAAGCTCTTCAGAAGAGAGGTGTTCGAGCGCGTGCCGCTCGAGCGGGTGCGCTCCGAGGGTGCGTTCTTTTCCCCCGAGCTCTTGATCACGCTCCGCCGGGCCGGAATCCGCGTGCGTCAAGTCGGGGTGCGGCACTTTCCTCGCACCGCCCACGAGCCCAAGGGCGCCTCGCCGCGCGTGATCCTCCGCGCGATCCGCGACCTCCTGCGGCTACGCGCTCGCCTCTGGTTGCATCCAAACAGCTAGCGGCGCTCGAGCCTCCAGATGTCCGCGAACGTCTCGCGCTCGCGGATGACCCGCGCCTGGCTGCCGTCGAGCAGGACGACCGCGGGTCGCGGGGTCTCGTTGTAGTTCGACGCCATCGCGACGCTGTATGCGCCCGCACCCGGGATCGCGAGGATGTCGCCCGACCGCGCGGTCGGCAGGCGCACCGAGCGAATAAGGACGTCGCCCGATTCGCAGTACCGCCCGGCGACCGTCACCTCCTCGGCCGGCTTCTCGGCGGCGCGCGCCGCAAGGACGGCGGTGTACTCGGCGCCGTAGAGCGCCGGCCGGATGTTGTCCCCCATGCCGCCGTCGACGGCGACGAACGTGCGGACATCGGGCACGCGTTTCGTGCCGACGACGCGGTAGAGCGCCACCGCGGCTCGCCCGACGAGGCCCCGGCCGGGCTCGACGTAGATGGTGGCGCCGCGGAGCGCGCGATCCTTCCGGACCGGCTGCGTGACGGCGCGCGCGTAGTCGTCGAGCTCGGGCGCCTCCTCGGTCGCCTGAAGACGTACGGCCACACCGCCGCCCATCCCGAGCTCGGTGATCGGCGCGCCGGTCGTGGAACGCACTTCATTCGCGAACGCAACAAGGGCCCGTGCGAGCTCACCATAGGGGCGCGTGTCGCGTACCTGCGCACCGATGTGCGCGTGTATGCCGACGAGCGAAAGGCCCTTCGTCTTCGCGATCTCCCGCGCCTGCCCGAGGGCCTCGCCCGTGCTGATGGGCGCGCCGAACTTGCTATCGGTGGTCCCGGTGACGAGGTGCGGGTGCGTGTCAACCGCGATCCCGGGAGCCACGCGCAGCCACACCGCCTGCGGCCGGCGGCGGCCGTGGGTGAGGCGGGCAAGCCGCTCGATGTCGTGGGCACCGTCGATCACGAAGCGGCCGACGCGCGCCTCTAGGGCCCCGGCGACCTCGTCGTCGGGCTTGGCGTTGCCGTGCAGCTCCATCCGCGATGCCGGAAACCCGGCCCGCCGCGCGGCGCTCAGCTCCCCCAGGGACGCGACGCTCGCGTCGACGCCCTCGCGCGCGATGACCCCACCGACGCCGATGAGGGCGCATGCCTTCACGGAATACGCGACGCGGACGGGTCGATAGCGGAAGAAGGCATCAACGTACTCGCGGAGACTGGCGCGGATCGTCTCCGCGTCGTAGACGTAAAGGGGCGTTCCGTTCCGGTCGGCAAGTGCTTGGAGATCGTGTGTCCCGATCCGGACGTGCCCGTCGCGACCCACGGCCGTCCGAAGCGGCCAGATCGCGCGCTCGATCACGGAGTCAGGAGTTCTGTTGGGGATCGTCGGGCAACGACTCGATGAACTCCTTGAAGACCGAGAGCTCGTTGTCGTCGCTCGACTCCGCATTGATCGCCGACCGATCCAACACGGTCTCGCTCACGAGGATGCGCGCGGAGCAGCGGACCGCGAGGGCGATGGCGTCGGAGGGACGGCAGTCCACCTCGATCTCCCGGTCAGCCACCTGTAGGAACACGCTGCCGTGGAAGACCCCGCCGCCGGACTCGTCCGCGACGAGGTCCTTCACCACCACTCGGGTGATCTCAGCGCCGATCTTCGTAAGCATGTCGACGATCAAATCGTGAGTGAGAGGTCGTTCGCTGGTGATCCCGGCGATCCGCGTGGCGATGCTGTACGCCTGGTCCGGCCCGATCCAGATCGGCAGAAGCCTGCGAACGCCTTCGGCCTGCAGTAGCACGACATGTTGATTCGTGAGCACGTGGACGCGGACGGACTCGACCGAGCACGGCACGAGCATCGTCACAAGCGTACCCGGTCGAAGCGCCGCGCAAGCCTCATACCGAGCGTCCGTGCGCTAGCCGAAACGGAATCGACCCTGCTCTCGTCGCGGCCTGAGCAGAAGGAGCAGCAGAATGCCGGCAGCGAACCCGAAGATGTGCGCGAAATACGCGATGTTCGCGGTCGCCTGATGCGCGGTGAGCCGAAGCTCGGCGAGGGCGTCGATCACCTGAAGGACGATGAAGAAGCCGATCACGATCAGGGCGGGCAGCTGAAGGATCGTGATGAAGATCCCGAGGAACACAAGCGTCGATACGCGCGCCGCCGGGAACATCACAACGTACGCGCCGAGAACGCCGGCGATCGCGCCCGAGGCACCGACCATCGGCTCGGGTTGCACGAGTCCCTGACCGATCGCGGCGACGATGCCGCACAGGATGTAGAAGACGAGATAAGTCAGGCTCCCGAGGCGCTCCTCGACGTTATCGCCGAAGACCCAGAGATAGACCATGTTCCCGATCACGTGAAGCCACCCGCCGTGAAGGAACATGTGGGTGATCAGGGGCGCGAACGTGCCGAGCGTGAGCTGCCCGTGCGCGATCTGGCTCGTGAACTGCGCCCAGTCGAACGAGTACCGGTCGTAAAAGGCCGCGACCTCGCTCGGCTGCCGCATGAGCGTGAGGAC
Organism: Chloroflexota bacterium; assembly: GCA_005880575.1. Lineage (GTDB taxonomy): Bacteria > Chloroflexota > Limnocylindria > P2-11E > P2-11E > 3-1-20CM-2-70-9. The sequence goes on from VBIZ01000118.1 coordinate 38,945, forward strand.
GTAGATCCACACGAGGATGTTGGCGGCGATAAGAAGCCGGTTCACGATCGGCGTCTTTGCGGTCGGGTTCTGATCGCGAAGTGGGATCACGCGCGGAGCTCCGTCGCCACCACCTTCGAGCCGTGGATCGTGAAGATCGTGCGCAACCCCTCGGAGACGTAGAACGCGCTGGGTTCGGGAAGGTTTGCAGGAAGCGAGAACCGCGCCATCTCGCCCCCGTCCCGGTTCATCTGGACGACGACCTTGTTCGGAGCGTCGAGCAAGTAGATCGCGCGCTGCACGTCGATCGCCTGCACCGCGGTCGGCTTCAGCGCTGCCCCCGTCCACCGCGGGACGAAGTCCACCTGCGACGCCGTGAAGGAGGTCGTGAGGCGCCGGAAGAGCAGGATGTCGCCCCGCGTCGTCACGATCCAAATGTCCCGATCGACCGCGATCGATCGGCCGATCCCGGCCGGGATGGGGTCGGTCAGGTAGGCCACGGCGCGCTGGAACCCCGTGCCCGGAAAGGACTCGTGCTTCCAGACCTGGCCGCTCGTGGCGTCGAGGACGTAGAGGTTCGCGACGAAGACGGCGAACGCGTCGGCCGACTTCCATGTCGCTGAATCCTCCGGGGTCACGTCGGCGACGCCGGGGCCTTCGACCCGCCACACGCGGTTCTGATCGTCGAGTGAATAGACCACGTCGTTCAGGGTGCCGACGAGGCGGGGTGCGCCGACGCCGACCGTTCCCTTCGTGAGCGCCGGAGCGACCTGGGTGGGATCGCCGAAGACCCGCCAGAGACGGCCCGCGCCGGGGTCGGCCGCGTAGAGGCCATTCACATTTCCCACGAGCGCGGTCGGCTTCGCGCCTGGGGCGATCGGCCGGCCGTCGGGTCCGGTCACGCGCGCGAGATCGACGATCACCCCGGTGATCCGATCGTCGAGCGCTGTGATCTGGTCGCGGAGACCGGCGATCTCCGTCGGGTCCGCCGCCGTCGACCGCGCGGTCTCATCGAGCGTCAACCGCGCGTGGTCGATCTTCTGCCGCGCAAGCTGGGTGTCGGGGGGCTTGCGGTCGGCGGCGCGCTGCGCGGCCGAGATGTCGCTCCCGATGGTGATGACGGCCAGCTTGTAGTTGTTCTTCACCTGGTTCGTCTCGAAGTCGCGGTACGCGACCACACCGATGCCCCCGGCCACGACGAGGAGCAGCGCCGCAAGGAACGATGCGGCGCGGCGCTGGCGGCGCGAGCGCGAGCGCGCCGTATCCGGCCGGTTGGGAAGCGGCGGGGCGCGCCGCGGCATGAGCTCGAAGCCGACCGCCACGGTCTTTCCCATGGCCTTCGCTGCGGGCGCGGCCGCCGCGCCGATCGCCTCCGCGACGTGAGGACGGCGCCGCCAGACCGATTCGAACCGCGAGCGAATCCCATCCGCGATCAGCACCTCGGCGGGATCCGTCCGCTGCGGCTCGGGCAGAACCCGACCTGCCGCGGCGGTCGCGGCGGTCACCTCGATGAAGATCGCCGCGACGCTGCCGACCACGCCGTCGGCAACGGCTCGGTTGTTGATGTGCTCCGCCGCGGCGCGCGGGTGCAAGGTGATCGCCGCATTCTTCAGCGCCTCCGCGCCGAGGCCTTCGACGAGACCGCCCGACGCCAGGATGAGCGTGTCCCCCGGCTCGATGCTCTGACGCCACACGTCCGGCAGGACGTCCGCGAGGCCGCCGAGCGACTCGGCTTCGCGTGTTGTGGTCCGATGAACGAAGTCCGCGAGCTCTCCCGGCTCGTCGCCCGGCAGAAAGAGCCGCGCGCGCCGCACGAGAAAGACCTGCGCGGCGCCGATGCGCGCGGCGTAGAGCTCGTTGTTCACGACGACCGCGCATGCGCAGTGAAGCGTCACGCGGCCGCGCTGATCGCGCAGGCGCTGCGCGGCCCGGCGATTCGCCTGCCGGAGCGCTTTGCGGAGCGACACCTCGATCCCCGCCGAGAGGTCGTAGTAGTACTCCTGACGGGCGAGGTCGGCCACTTCCTTGGCGATGTCGGCACCTGCGTTCCCGTGCTGCCGCGCGACCTCGCACAGAAGGTAAAAGCGTCCCTTCGTCCGGAGGGTCGCGCCGAGGGTCGGTTCGCTCGTGACGATGACGTCAGGCGTGCCGGGTCGCAGCTCCGCCGTGGTCCCGATCTTCGTCGCGAGGCTCAGCTGTCGCATCGCTGGCGAGTTTAGGGACGTGACGCCGGTACGGAGCGGATCTTCGCGATGCCGCTCCGCGGCGCGCGCGAGGCGATCTCGGCGACGAGCTGCTCCTCGCGCAGGCGTATCTCCGCCGCCCACTGCGCGGTCGGGACGGCCACGACGAGCGTCCCTTCATCCATACGCAGGGCGGTCGTTCGTGTCGCGTCCGGGCCGATGACGGCGCAGGCGACCGAGGTCCAGGCGCGCATCGCGTCGGCCTTGGCGACGTCGCTGTCGAGCCGGAGCGTGCGGAGCGCTCTGGAGACCGCCGCGGCGAGCGGTCTCACGTGAGCCGGGCGATCTCTGTCACCGTCGCCCCTCGCCGAAGAGGCTCGGGGATGCTCGTGAGCACCGCCGCGGTGAGGAGGGTCTGCGCACCTTCCGGAAGCGCGCGGCAGAGCGCCTCGCGGTGGGCAGTGTCGAGCTCGGAGAGAACGTCGTCCAGGAGGAAGACCGGAGGCTCTCCGACGTGGGTGCGGATCCACTCGGCCTCGGCAAGCTTCAGCGAAAGGACAGCGGACCGTTGCTCGCCTCGCGACGCGAAGGTCGGGAGCGGCCGCTCGCCCAGCGCCACCGCGAGGTCTTCGCGATGTGGACCGACGAGGGTCGTCGCCTGCCAGCGCTCGCGATCGTGCTTCTCCGCGATGAGCCGGCGATACCCCTCGGCTCGCTCCTCCGCGGTCGACGCTTGTACCTGTCCCGCGTACGCGATGTCCGGAGCCGGGTCGGCACCGAGCGCGGCGACGGCCGCGCGGAACGCCGGACGGAGCTCGCGCACCGCCACCTCGCGGCGAAGCGAGATGGATGTGGCAAGCCGTACCAGCTCCGTGTCCCAGAACGCGATCTCGCTCTCGGACACGGGTTCGTCGTCGCGGCCCGCCCGAAGCAGCGCGTTCCGCTGCGTGAGCACGTTCGCGTACGCGCGCATGTCGGCGCGATGCGAGCGGTCGACCTGCGCGACCATCTCGTCGAGATAGCGGCGCCGCGCCGATGGCGCCGACGCGAGGAGATCGGTGTCCTCGGGGAAGAAAGCCACGACCGCCACTCGGCCGACGACGTCGTCGGCGCGTCTGGGGGCACCGTCGGCGGTGTACCTGCGGGGTCGCCGGCGGCTTTCGACCGCCGGCGCGAAGAGGGTCACTTCCAGGCGGGTCCGATCCGCGGCCCGGCACGCGTCGATGGTCACTCGCGCGAGAGGCGCACCCCAGTGGATCATCTCGACGTCGTCGCCGGCGCGCGACGAGTCGCCGCGCGCGATGAGATGCACAGCCTCGAGGATGTTGGTCTTCCCCGCGCCGTTCGGACCAACGAACGCCGTCACCCCTGGGGCGAGGTCGAGCGTTCGGTCCTCATAGCTGCGGAAGTTCTCGAGCCCGATCGCGGCGACGCGCATGGCGGCGAGCCCGCTCCCTACGCTGGGATGCGAAGCGGCATCACCACATGAAGATAGCTGTCGTCGCCGACGATCTTGACGACGCCTGGCGCGAGCGGACCCCCAAGCTCGAGCGCGATCTCCGGGGCGCTGAGGCTGGAGAGCGCGTCGGCGACGAATCGCGAGTTGAACGCGATCGTTGTGGCCTGGCCTTCGACCGTTGCATCGATGCGGCCGGTGTTATCACCGACCTCGGCGGCGTTCGCCGTGATCACAAGCGGCGGCTCGTTCGCTGGGTCGACTTGGAACCGAAGCATGTTCGCCGCGTCCCGCGCGAAATAGGACGCGAGGCGCGTCGCTTTGAGGAGCTCCTCGCGCTGCGCGAGCACGCGTGTTGAGTGGCTGGTCGGGATGACCTGCTTGTAGTTAGGAAACTGGCCTTCGATGATCCGCGACACCAGGTCCGCCTCGTCCGTGTGGAAGATGACCTGGCTCTTGTTCGGCGTCACCAGGATGTCGACGGTGCGATCCTCGCTGTCCTCGAGGATTCGAGCCACCTCGAAAAGGCTCTTCGCCGGCACGATCACCTCGATTGATGGGTCCACTCGGTCGAGCAGCCGTGCATGCCGCACGGACAGCCGGTAGGGGTCAGCCGCGGCCATGGTGATGAGGTCGCCGGCGAACGTGGTGAGCACGCCGGTGAGAACCGGGCGGCTGTCGTCGGTCGCGGCCACGAACGCGACCTCGCCGATCATGCGACGAAGCGTTCCTTGCGACATACGGGTGGTGGGTTTTTCGGGGATCTGCGGGATGATCGGGAACTCCTCCGCATCCATGCCTTTGATGTTCGCTTCGTACGGGCCGGACTTCAGATGAACGGTCTTCGTCCGCACGTTCAGCGCGAGCTCGACATTCCCCGGCGGCAGCGAGTTCACGAAATCGATGAAGAGCTTCGCCGGCACGGTGATGGCGCCGTCGTCCTCCACCTTCGCCGGAACCCAGCAGTTGATCCCGACCTCGAGGTTGGTCGCCGTGAGACGCAGACGGCCCGCATCGGTGCGCAGGAGAACGTTGCCGAGGATCGGCAGGCTTCCGCGAGTCGAGACCCCGCGGCCCGCGATCCCGAGGCCGTGCGCGAGGTTCTCTTGTAGACAAACGACCTTCACGCAGCCCTCCCCGCTCGTAGCCAGGAAAGATAGATACAACCAGTAGTGGCGGTAGTAGTGGTGTGGACTATGGGGCTTCCCTCACAAAGTTGTGCTTGAGAGGGTTGGGGACCGGGTGTCGACGAGCGGCGGAGGCGGGTGGATGTCCCGGGATAACTGGTCTCGAGAGAGGGCACAGGTAGCAGAAGAGAACATCCGTACGGCGGACATGTCCACAAACAGAGGCCTTTATCCACACGCCGGGACACCTTATCCACACTCGCTTGCCCGGCGCTGGCGCACTCAGACCGGCCAGGCCGGCAGCTCGTCAGTCGGCGTACAGCAGCTCGCGAAGGGCCCCGACGTCTCGTCGGAAATCGTCGTTCTCGGCCATCTCGCGCTCGATCTTCTCGCAGCCGTGTAACACCGTCGAGTGGTCGCGCCCCCCGAGCGCTTCGCCGATGCGGAGGAGCGGAGCCTCGGTCTCTTCGCGCATGAGGTACATCGCGATCTGGCGCGGAACGACGACCTGCCGGTCGCGCGCCTTGCCCTTGATCTGCTCGAGCGGCACGCCGTAATAGCGCGCGACGGTCTCGACGATGCGCTCCGGCGAGAGGCTCTTGCGGCGGGGGTTGTACAGGAGGTTCTGCAGCATCTCTTGCGCGAGCTGTGTCGTCACCGGGACAGCCTGCAGCGCGGCGAACGCAGCGATTCGCGTAAGCGCGCCCTCGAGCTCGCGGATGTTCGAGACGATCCGCTGTGCCAGGAAGTCGATCACCGGCGGCGGGACCGCGACGTTTTGCGCCTCGGCCTTCGCGCGAAGGATCGCGATCCGTGTCTCGAGGTCCGGCGCCGAGATGTCGGCAGTGAGGCCCCATTCGAAACGCGAGCGGAGGCGATCCTCGAGCTGCGTGATCGCTTTCGGCGGGCGGTCGCTCGACATCACTATCTGCTTGCCCTCTTCGTGGATCGCGTTGAAGGTGTGGAAGAACTCCTCCTGCGTGCCTTCCTTGCCGGCGATGAACTGGATGTCGTCGATGAGAAGTACGTCGATGCGCCGGTAGCGGTCGCGGAACTCCTCGCCCTTCTGAGCGCGGATCGAGTTGATGAACTCGTTGGTGAACTTTTCGCTCGTCGCGTAGGCGACCCTCTTCTTGGGATGACGCGCGATCACCGCGTGTCCGATCGCGTGCATGAGATGTGTCTTCCCGAGACCGGATCCGCCGTAGACGAACAGCGGGTTGTAGCTGTGCCCGGGCCGCTCGGCGACCGACAGCGCCGCCGCGTGGGCGAGGCGATTGTTCGAGCCGACCACGAAGGTCGAGAAGGTGTAGCGAGCGTTCAGCAGAGCCCCCGCCTCGCGTCGCTCCTGCGTGCTTGTCTGCTGGCCGGCTCCGCCAGGCTGCGGCGAAGACATTCCCGGGGCGGCGCTGTTGCGCGCGGCTGTCGCCGGGGCGCCGGAGGAAGTCACGAAGCGCACATCCACCGTACGGCCGACCAGGTGCTGGAGCGCTTCGCGTACCTGGGGCCGGAACTTGCTCTCCAGCCACTCGCGCGCGAATGCATTTGGGACGCCGATGAGATAGACGTCGTCCTCTTCGGAGATGACCTGCGTGTCCTTGAACCACGTGTCGTATTGAGCGCGCGAAAGTCCGACCTGCAGCTCACCGAGGGCGGCCGTCCAAAGCTGTTTGACGTTCAACGGCTCCCCTTCTCTACGCACGTGCTCCAAGATCGCTCCCCACAACCGTCATGCGAAGACCGCTCGACGCCACACCGAAGGGAAAGACCGCGGTTCCGACCGACCCGTTTCGGAAGCCCGCGAACTATACCCCAAGGAGAAGCCGCCCTGTCTACTGCTATGCTCGTCTGCACACAAGTCGTTTTTTGATCGTTTTGTTCCAGCGGGAGAAGGGACTCGACCTTGAAGCGCACCTATCAACCGAAGACCCGCCGACGTGCGCGCGTGCATGGGTTTCGTTCGCGCATGAGGACGACTGGCGGTCGTCGTGTGCTCGCCGCGCGCCGCGCGCGTGGCCGCAAGCGCCTCACCGTCGTCTAGCGCCGCGTCATTCGTGGACGCCGCGCGTCTGCGGCGGGATGCGGACATCGCCGCGGTGTGGAGCGAGGGAATGAGGATTCAGCATGCGCTGTTCGCCCTTCGCGCTCGCCCGAACGGACTCGGCGTGATCCGCCTCGCGGTCGCCGCCCCGCGTTCGCTCGGCCGGGCCGTCTCGCGCAACCGGTCCCGCCGTCGTCTGCGTGAGGCATTCCGCACCGCGATCGCCGGCCTTGCGAACGGGCCCGGTTACGACGTCGTGATCGTGACCCGTCCGGAGGCGGCGGCCACACCCTTCCCCGACCTCCGAGCGGCCGCTGCGACGGCGCTGGCATCGCTCGGTCGGCGCGTGAGGACCGCGTGAAGACCGTCGTCCTGGCGGCACTTCGCTTCTACAAGGCTGCGGTGAGCCCGATGCTGCCGCCGGCGTGCCGGTACACGCCAACCTGCTCGGAATACGCGATGGAAGCCGTCGAGCGGTATGGGGTCCTGCGCGGAGGCTGGCTCGCAACGAAGCGCCTCTTCTCGTGCCACCCATGGAGCCGCGGTGGCTACGACCCGGTGCCCGAGGCCCACCGCTAGTGCTCGACTTCCTCCTCCCTGTTTGGAACACGTTCCTCGTCCACCCGCTCATCAACCTGCTGATCCTCGCGGACTACTTCGTCAAGGACTTCGGGCTCGCGGTCGTGATCGTCACCGTCGCGATCCGCCTGGCGCTCTTCCCGGTGTTCCGCGCGCAAGTCCGCTCGTCGCGCGCGATGCAAGAGCTCGCGCCGGCGATGAACGACATCAAGAAGAAGTTCGGGAACGATCGCGCGAAGCTGCAGCAGGAGCAAATGAAGCTCTACCAGGAGCGCGGCATCAATCCGATCGGTGGATGCCTGCCGATGCTCGTCTTTTTCCCGGTCCTCTTCGCGATGTACGCCGCGTTCCAGCAGGTCGGCGGCCTCTCTGGTACCCACGCGCTCACCGTCGAGCAGCTCAGGGACATGGTGCTCTGGCCGTTCCTCCAGTTCACGGTTGCCGACATGCCCCCAGACGCGCACATCGATCTCGCCGCGCACTGGCTCCCGTGGGTCCAGAATCTCGCACAGCCCGACCACGTGATCACGCTGCCGGCGATCGGTGGCATCGGCCCGTTGCCGATCATCTCCGCGCTGCTGCAGCTTGTCGCCTCGATCCAGGCGCTGCCGCGCAATCCCGCTCAGACCGACGATCCCACGCAGCGGACGATGCAGTCGATGACGTACTACCTGCCGCTCATCACGATCGTCTTCTTCAAGGATCTCGCGTCGGGGGTCTTCATTTACTACATCACGACGACGATCTTCCAGATCATCCAGCAGTACTTCGTGATGGGCTGGGGTCAGCTTCCTCGGTTCATCCCGCCGCTCGCGAACATCCCGACGCCCGCGGACAAAACGATGCGGGCACGGGAGCGGGCGGCGATCGTGGAGGCGGAGCACGACATGGAGGAGCCTGAAGCCGTGGCGGCGTCCGGCCGAGGCGGCAACGGCGGCGGAGGCCGTCGACGCGGGAGGAGGAGGAAGCGATGAGTCCGCTTCGTGGGGAGGAATTCACCGGGCGTTCGGTGGAAGAAGCGATCGAGCGGGGGCTGCGATCGCTCGGCAAGAAGCGCAGCGACGTCGAGTACGAGGTGCTGGAGAAGGGCAAGCCCGCGAACGTGCTCGGCATCGGCGGCGAGGATGCTCGCGTGCTAATCACCTTCGTCGAGGAGGAAGCGCCGCCCGAGCCGGAGCCGGTCATCGACGAGGCCGAGGTGCCACGCCGGCCCGACGCCATCCGCGAGCGCGAAGAGCGTCGCGAGGAGCGCGAGGAAGCCGAGCGTGAGGAGGCCGCCCCGGCCCTGGCCGAGGACCTCGCCGCCGGCGTTCTGGTCCTCCGAGACCTCCTCGCCCTCATGGGCGTCGAGGCGGAGGTCGCGCTCGACACCGGCCCGCGCCACGACGGCGTCGAAGTCCTGGGCTCGGATCTGGGCGCGCTCATCGGCCGCGGCGGCGAGAACCTCGTCGCCTTGCAGCAGATCACGTCCGCGATCACGTCACGCCGGGTGGGTCGGACCGTTCACGTGCCGCTCGACATCGAGGGCTATCGCCGTCGTCGGGAGGAGCAGCTTCGCGAGATCGCCAGCCGCGTCGCGTCCCGCGTGCGCACCAGCGGCCAGGCCGTCACGCTCGAGCCGATGCTCGCCTACGAGCGAAGGATCGTGCACCTCGCGGTGCAGGACACGCCCGGAGTGAAGACCGAGTCGGTCGGAGTCGATCCGAACCGTCGCGTGGTGATCAGCTCCACCGCTCCGGGGGCGCGGGGTCCGGCGCCGTTCCGTCCGGGCCCTCCCGGCGGCGTCCGCGGCGGCGGGGGCCCGAATCGCTACGGACCGCGGCGCGGTTTCGGTCCGAGACCCGGTGGATACCGGCCAGGCTCGAACTTCGGTCCGCGAGATCGACCCTAAATAGCCCCCTCGGGGGCCTTTCAGAGGCGCGGGTACAGACGGTAGCGTTCGAGTCCTCGTATGGATGTCAACTGGGCGCCCGCGCGCGTTCGCCGTAACTTCCGGATCGACACGTTCAGCGCGATATGCGGTGGCGTCTACATCGCCGTGCTCGTCACGTTCATGCCGATCGTCGTCCGGCGGCTCGGCGGATCCACCACCGATGTCGCGATCGTGATCGCGGCGCCGTTCATCGGTCACCTGCTGTCCCCCTTTACCGCATACCTCCTCACCGGCTTTCCTCAGGTGAGGGTCGTCGCCGGTACGGTGACCGTCGCGCGGGCCACGTTCCTCGCGGGCGTTCTCGTGGCCGCGACGCCGCTCATGCTCGCGATGACGACCGTCGTCTCGTTCGTCATCGCAACCGCCAACATCAGCGCGTACGCCGCACTCATGCAGGGGATCTACCCCGACCGCGAGCGGGCGCAGGCGATGGCGAACGTCCGGATCGGAGGAGCCATCGCGGGCATCGCGGCCGCCGCCGTCGCCGGCACGTTCATCGATGTGATCCCGGCGGCATGGGTCTTCGCCGCGTCCGCGGGCATCGGGCTCCCGGGCGCGATCGCGTTCTTCTGGGTCCGCTACGACGGATCCGCGAAGGTCCAGGCGCGCCGATCGCTCCCGGTGATCGCCCGCGATGTCTGGGCCGACCACAAATACAGGAGGTTGCTGCTTTCATTCACCGTATTCGGGATCGGGAACCTCATGAATGTGGCGGTCTACCCGATCCTGCTGGTCGATCACTTCAACGCCTCGAACTCGTTCATCGGTGCGATGATGGCGGTCTCCTCGGCCACGATGATCGTGGCGTATCTCGTATGGGGCCGAATGATCGATCGCGGTTCCTCGATCCGGCTCACGCTCGTCAACACCGTGGTGACATTGCTCATCCCGATCGGGTACATCGCCGCGGCCGACGTGTGGCTCCTCCTGCCCGTCGCCGTCGTCGCGGGGATCGTGAACGCGGGCGGCGAGATCACGTTCTTCACGAACATCGTCCAGATCGCGCCTCGCGACAAGATCGGCGAATACGCGACCGCGCAGTCTCTGCTCATGGGCCTTCGCGGGACGGCCGCTCCGTTCGTGGCGGCGGCACTTCTTGCCGTAGCTGATCCGCGGGTCGTTCTGCTGATCGGCGTGATCTTCATGACCGCGGGGTGCGCGATCATGGCCGGCGCGGTGCGCCTCATCGCGCCGACGGCGGTGCCGAGCGCGCGCGTCGTGGTGGAGAGCCCGGCCGATTAGGCTCGAAGCGGAACCCCGCTCGCGCGCATCGCGCTCGCAAAGCGATCGGCGATCAGCTGGTAGCCCTCGTCGGAGGGATGGAATCCGTCCGGCGAGACCGTGCCCGTCGAGACGAGAGCCGCGCTGCCGGTGAAGAGATCGACGACCTTGACCCGCGTCGGGCTCCGGGCGGCGATCGCCGCGATCGCGTCGTTGTAGCCCTCTATGCCCGCGAGGAGGCGTGCCTTGTCGACGCCGGCGTAGACGGGCACGGCGCGCAGATCGGGCACCGTGCCGACAAAGATCGTCGCACCGGTCTTCTGTACGAGGCCGTCGACGATCTGCCCGAGGGCGTCGGCGAACGACGCCGGCTCGATCGTCGCGTTCAGGTCGTTCACCGCAAGCCAGACCGAGACGACATCCGGCTTCTGCGCGATCGCGCCAGGCAATTGCTGCGTGACCGCCTGCAGCGCGAGTGAGCCCGAGACGCCGAGATTCGTGTACGGCGGCGAGCCCGCTGGAAGGCGCGCGGCCACGAGCGACGGCCACGATCCCTTCGCCGGGTCGCTTGCGCCCACGCCTACGGTGTCGGACGCGCCGATCGCGACGTAGCGGATGCCGACGCTCTGACGCGCGGTCGCCGGTGCGGTCGTCGCTGGGCTCGTCGGCGTCGTCGTTCTTTCAGGCGTGGCCGACGAGCGGGCCGCGGGGCCGGCGCACGCGGTCGCAAGCGTCGCGCAGATCATGGTGAGGACGGCCAATTCAGTTCTCGACATCGGTACAATTGTCTTGCCCACGAGAACGGGCGTCCGACAGCGGACACGGGGATGCGTGGTTTCGACAGGGCAGGCAGACGGACCGCCGCGAGCCGAGGAACGCCGTTCCTCCTCGTTAATCCGAACGGCAGGCAGACAACTGCCAACACTTCTTACGCTCTCGCTGCCTAGTCAGTGAGACGTCCTCCCGGTCTCCGCTCCGCGGGCCGGGAAGGGCGATATAAGCGGAGCTGCGGCCCGCCGATCGGTCGGTAGGCGGGCTCAAGTAAACCGACCTGGCGAGTACGAGGAGCGTGTCGGTGCGCGCCTCGTTCCGCGAGAT